>DASTWO010000105.1:0-20918 GCA_035776675.1 Caryophanales bacterium | reverse complement strand
TTAAGCCTTCCGAATACAGAGAGTGGAGATATTTGATTCCTTTTTTTAACTCGGGTTGTACGGGTACATATTTCACATCTCCGTCTATGACAAGCGTATTGTCTCTTCGGGTATTGACTATGCCGAACGATCCATAGATCGCGCCAACCAGCCCGTTGTTGCTTCTTCCTCCTGAATCTCCCCATATAAAGGAGAACGGAATTTCATCGTTCGGGTCCCCGTTGCCGTTGGCATCCTTTGTTTTGAACGCCTGCAGCACTTGCTTGAATTCCGCGGTTGTCGTCGGCATTTCCATTCCAACGTTTTTCAACCACTCTTTGTTAATCCACAGGTTGTTTCCGGGAGAAATCTCAACCGGCGACATATCCACCCTCGGCAAAATGTAGATATGCCCGTCTGGCGAAGTCACCAACCGTCGGACTTCCGGATACTCTTTAAAGATTCTCGACAGGTTTGGAGCGTATTTCTTAATCAAGCCTTCCAATGGAATGAGTGCACCTTGGGCGCCATACTTGGTGATATTCCCCAGGTTCAGATTCAGCATCACATCCGGGAGATCGCCGCCGGCCAGCAACAAATTCTGCTTGTCACCCCAGCCTTGATCTGGTGTCAATTGCCAGTCCGCATGAACATTGGTTTTCTCCTCCATCATTTGGATCAGCTTCTTCTCATTCCACTTTGCCCCGTTGGTTTGGTTGTACCCGCCTTTAACGGTCAAAGTGATTTTCTCATCGACAACCGGAAATCCGGTCGCATGGAAGTTTTCACTTGGCTCAGCTGTCTCCCCGTTCTTAGAGGCCTCTTTATCCGAACATCCGGAAAGCGCAAGCGAAGCGACTACAGTCAAGGACATCAATGAAAATAGACCTTTCTTCCACCTCATTCTTCTTCCCCCTTACCTAATTTATTGAAAAGGAAACGCCTTGAAAGGGGCCTCCTGTCCAATCACATTCAGCAAATCACTATCCTTTGATCGAACCGATCATCATGCCTTTCACAAAGTATCTTTGCAAGAAAGGATACAAGACGAGCATCGGAATACTGGCCACCATGATCAGCGCATATTTTATAAGTTCCGCATTATGCCTCTGGGCCGCAAGCAACGCCGGGTCAATCCGGGCATCTGTCTGTTGGGCCAATTGATTCGCCAATAAAATATTCCTCAAAACCAGCTGCAGTGGATAAAGCCCCTGATCGGTCAAATAAATCAACGCCGGAAAGTAAGAGTTCCATTGATTCACGGCATTAAATAAAGCGATAACAGCAATAATCGGAGCTGATAACGGCAGCACAATACTTAAGAAAAAGCGTGTGTTGGAACAGCCATCGACTTTGGCCGATTCCAGCAGCTCATCCGGAATGGTCGTCTGAAAGAACGTCCGGGCCACAATCAGGTTAAAGGCTGAAACCGCTGTCGGAACAAACAAAGCCCAAATGGTATTGATCATGTTCAAATCCTGGACCAGCAAATAAGTGGGAATTAAACCACCTGTGAAAAACATCGTGAAAACGACGAAGAACATGATCACGTTGCGCCCCACGAAGTCTTTCCGCGACAGAGCATAGCCCGCGGGAATCACCAGTGCCAACGCCAGCGCTACATCGAGCATGGCATAAAGCAAGGAATTCGCGTATCCGCGCCACACACTGTCGTCTTCGAAAATCATCTGATAGCCTTCGAAGGTTATCCCTTTCGGCCAAAAGATAACGTCCCCTGCATTAACGGCGGTCGGTTCACTAATGGATGAAATCACAATCAAGTACAACGGATAGAGCACAATCAGCAAAATGACACTCATGAACACATAATTGAAGATATCGAAGATCTTATCGAACCTCGTTTGCCCAACTTTCGACTGGTGAAAAGCATATTCATTTTGAGCCAAGAGCCACACCTCCTTAGAACAAACTTTGTTGTTTCATTCTCCTGGCAAATTGATTCATCATAATTAACAGGATGAAATTGATGACGTTGTTGAAAAGCCCTACCGCCGCTGAATAACTGAACTGCGCATGCAATAGACCCGTTTTGTACACGTAAGTCTGGATCACCGCGGAAGATGCGATATTTAAATCGTTTTGCATTAGCAAAATCTTCTGGAAGCCGAGTGTCATGAAGTTTCCGATATTCAAAATCATCAGGATCATAATGATCGGCATGATGCTGGGCAGGTCGATATGACGGATCCGTTGCAGCTTGTTGGCTCCATCCATAATGGCCGCCTCATGCAAATAAGGGCTGACAGAGGTGAGCGCCGCCAGATAAATCACGGTGTTCCAACCGGTGGTTTGCCAGATCTCCGAAAGAACGAAAAGCGGTTTGAACCAGCCGCTTTCTCCGAAGAAATAGATGGGATCTCCTCCGAAAAAAACAATGAGATTGTTAATGAAACCGTTGTTCGGCGAAAGAAACAGCACCATCATCCCGACCAACACCACGACTGAAATAAAGTGCGGCGCATAAGTGACCGTCTGGACCAACTTCTTGAAACGCAGCCCTGTAAGCTGATTTAACAGTAAAGCGAGAATGATGGCCGCCGGAAAGTCAAACACCAATTCATATAGATTAATCACCAATGTATTGGAGAGCAGATTCCAGAATTGATAGGAATCGAAGAATCTTTCAAAGTGTTCAAAACCGACCCAAGGGCTCCCCCAAATCCCGTCGGTCGCGATATAATCCTTAAAGGCGATCTGCAGCCCGTACATCGGGATGTATTGAAACACGAAAAAATAGATTAACGTTGGAAGAACGAAAAGATATAGCTCCCAGTTCTGCTTGACTTTTTTCAGGAGAATCTTTCTTTTCACGCTTTTCGCGTGTTTCACATTCTCCCGTTTGATTGACCCGGAGGCCTGTGCCTTGGCATTCATTAAATGCCTCCTTTCTTATAGGGATGTCTACCCTTTAATTTTTCACCGTTTCTCCGCTTGTGGCAGCCGCGGTTGAATGGAACTTCGGCAGCCAACTTCCATGAGCTTCGATCAGATCATCACACAAGGATACGATTTCATCCAGGCTGAGTTCCGCGGAAGTATGAGGATCAAGAAACGCCGCCTGGTACACGGCTTCTTTCTTCTGAGTTCGTGCCGCCTCAATCGTCATTAACTGGGTGTTGATGTTCGTGCGATTCAAGGCTGCCAATTGCTGCGGGAGATCCCCAATATGAGTCGGCGTAACGCCGCTTGAATCAACAAGGCAAGGAACCTCCACGCACGCTTCTTCTGGAAGATTGGGAATCAAGCCTTCGTTCATGACATTTCCGCCAATTTTATAAGGCTCGTTGGTTTCCATAGCTTCAAGCATCCGAGAGGCGTATTCCCGTGATCGATCGTGAGTTAAATCTGTGTTGTTGACCAATTCCTCACGCATTTTTTGCCATTTTTCAATTTGCTTGACGCACCGCCGCGGGTACTCGTCCAACGGAATATTAAAGCGATCAATCAGTTCAGGATATTTCTCTTTTATAAAATAGGGATAGTATTCTGCATTGTGTTCCGAAGATTCCGTCACGTAATACCCGAACTTCTTCATCAATTCAAACCTCACCATATCATCGTGAGTTTCGTTCTCTTGCGCGGCCGCGCGGCGTTTAATTTCCGGGTAAAGATCCTCGCCGTCTTTCGTCACTTCAAGAAGCCACGCCATGTGATTAATGCCCGCTATCTTGCTCTGTACACCTTCCGAATCCATGCCCAACTGCTTGAACAATCTCGGCACACACACCTGAACGCTGTGGCAGAGCCCAACTGTTTTCACACCGCCATCATTAATCATGACGTTCGTTAACACGGCCATCGGGTTTGTGTAATTTAACAGCCACGCGTCCGGACACACCTCTTGCATGTCCCTGGCGAAATCCATCATGACCGGAATGGTCCGCAGGTTACGAAAGATCCCGCCAATGCCTATCGTGTCGGCAATGGTCTGTCTCAGGCCGTATTTCTTCGGAATCTCAAAGTCTGTAATCGTACACGGATCGTAGCCTCCCACCTGGATGGCGTTGATGACGTACTTCGCGCCTTTTAAGGCTTGTTTTCTATTGGTGTAGGCTTTGATTTCGCAGGTGCTGCCGAGCGATTTCTTCAGATGGGTTAACATATTCTTCGAATCTTCGAGCCGGCTTTGATCAATATCGAACAATGCGAATTCAAACCCTTGCAAGGCGGGCGTTAACATGCAATCGCCCAAAATATTCTTTGCGAAAACGGTACTCCCCGCACCTAAAAAAGTGATTTTTGCCATTTTGATTTCTCTCCCTGAATAAAGATAAAAGTAAGAATGCCACTCTTTCATCTATGGATTGGACACCCCATGATGTTAGCGTTTTCAAAGTGAAAATGACCGTTGCTCCAGAGTTATAGGGACGCCTCCTTCGTTGTAGAAAATTTCAATATATTTGCTTGTTAAACTTAATGTTAATGTGCTATGATCTTAAAAACAAGGATAAAAAAGTTTCATCAGAGGATAGAATCTTGCCATTCAATTTAAGGTTCCGCCCAAGGATAGGATCTTGTTATTCATTGATGGAGGTGTGAGATGAAAGAAAATCCGATGATTCTCAATACCATTCAATACTTCTATAACAGAGATGAACATCTTCCCTTGTTGAAAATAATCGGATGGGAACGAAGAACCAATCCACAGGCCTATGATTGGGATTGCCGAAACAGGGGGAATGAGCATTGCTTATTCCAATACACCGTTTCCGGAGAAGGAGAAATTGAATTGGAAGGAACGCGGCATCGCTTGAAGGCCGGCCAGGCGTTTCTGATTGAAGTCCCCGGGCCCTACCGGTACTGGCTTCCGAAGGATAGCAGCCATTGGGAATTTAAATTTCTGGATCTCACTTTGGACGCTCTGCCGCTCTGGAAGTCCATCGTCAAGAAGTCGGGTCATATCATCGAACTGGGCTCGGACAATCCGATATTGAAGCAATGGGACAACACTTATAGAATGGCAGAGCTCGCGGAAATCGATGATCTTTATGACAATTCGTTATACGCCTACCGCTTTTTAATGGAATTGAGGCGCTGGACCGATTCCAAACCTTCGGCTACGAAAATGCCGGATCCAGTACAACGTTGCCTCGATTATATCGATTCCCATGCCAGCGAACTGATCGGACTCGAAGAAATGGCGGAGGTCGCCGGCATATCAAAATATTATCTTCATCGCCTGTTTCGAGACAACGTCGGCGAGACGCCCATCAACTATTTAACGAGAAAAAGAGTCGAAATCGCCGCCCAATTACTGGTAGAAACCAACTTCCCGGTCAAAGAAGTCGCCCAAAGAAGCGGCTTTGCCTACGGCAACTACTTCGCCCGGGTCTTTCGGAAATGGATGCAAACCTCACCGGACCAATTCAGAAAGAAATCGACCGACACCCGAACCTGGCGAATTCATATCGATTAACCTTCTGTGGATTTCCGAGGAAATCCATTTCCTTCTGTCATATTGATTAACTTCCTGTGGATTTCCGAGGAAATCCACTTCCTTATGGCTGTTTTCCTGTTATTTCAGCTCTCGCAAGCGGTTAGGCACGGCTTGATCCTGGCGGATTGCGTCGGATTTGGGCATGTTTGCGTCAAATTCGGCCATTATGCGTCGAACTCCAAATGTTTGCGTCAAAATCATAAGTTATGCGTCGAATCAACCAAATTATGCGTCAAACCACAAAGACGGCCGTTTACTCATCGAACGACAACCGATACGTTCTTCCTCTTTTTATTCCAGCGTGCTCCAGACTCATAGCTTTCAATATTTTATAAGCGGTGGTCCGAGAAGAAAGCCGCAGAAAGTCCCGCAATTGCTGATTGGTAATCTTCGGGCGGACCAGCAGAGCGTAATCCCGCAAAGCCTCCACATGAGCGGAATTGGATGTGGCACCACAGGATCCACAAACCCAAGTGCCATGAGCTCTTTCCATAGGCAGCTTCCCACATTCAGGACAATGGACGCCCTTCAACAAGTCGGTCTCAGCAACCGAATACCGCGCCAGAATATCAGGATCGTCAGGGATATTGTTACGGATGAGGGTTCTCGACAGCTTCCTGAATTCTTTCTCCGAAAGCCATTCTTTTTGATTTTCGCGGGTGAATCGCCCCACTTGCGCGCGGAGCTCTTCGCTATGGATGACGTTTTCGTATCGTTTGGGATTTCCCGGTGAAGTTCGAATCAAAGTGGAGGAATTGGCGAAGACGACCAACTTCTCAATGGGGATCGGCGGAAACTGATGAACTTGAAGCCAAAGTTCAAGCTGACTCTTCTGATTTTCCACTTGCAACAAAGGATCTGTAAAAGCTTCCTCCTGATTATCGCCAGAAGTCCGGATCAACTGACGGAAGAGTTCATCGAAGGTAACCGTGCCGGAGATATTCTTGACTTCCAGAATCAAAATAAAATTGCGGGCGAGCAAGATAGTATCCATCTGAAAAAAATGACTGTCTTTGTCAGCTAAACGGAGGGAATGGAGAATGTGGAAAGTTTTCTTCGGAAGAAAACTTAGAGGGTAATCGAGGGACTGTTCGCCATGGTATCCGCTTCGGTACCTTCCGAGGTCCTTCTCAATGAAGGGTTGTTTGGGGTGAGTGGTCGGCAGCCGCCGCGCCAAAGCGGTCAACTTTCGAATGATCGGCGGCAGGGGCCGCTCTTTTTTGATCAAATTTTATCATCTCCTCTGCTTGGTTAAGAAAGGATTCGATAAAATCGGCCAAAATCCTGCCTGGACCACCTGATTGGATAAAAATGATGACTGGATTGCACGAACGGCCAAACACCCGGGCACCCCACCCCAATACCGGCAGTTATTTTATATGATCCACAAGGTTCTTCAAATAAGCCGTCAGGTCGTCCTTCAGGTCATCCCGTTCCAGCGCCAGTTCCAGCGTGGTCTTGATCAGGCTGAGCTTGTTTCCTGTGTCATACCGTCTTCCTTCGAAATTACAGGCGTACACCGGCTGCCTTCCCGCCAACTCGTTGATGGCGTCCGTCAGCTGGATTTCCCCGCCCGCATCCGGTTTCTGCCTCTCCAGCACCGGAAAGATGTCCGGCGTCAGAATGTATCGGCCCATAATCGCCAGCCGTGAAGGCGCCTCCTCAACACTCGGCTTCTCCACCAGCTTCTTCACTTCCGATACCCGCTCACTCATCTGCTTCCCGGGCGCGATGATCCCGTACTTCTCCACGTCCTGCTCTTCCACCTGCTGGACGCCTACCACAGTCGACTTCGTCTCCTCATACACGTCCATCAACTGCTTGATGCAGGGCGTGCCCGACCGCACAATATCATCTCCGAGCAGCACCGCGAACGGCTCATTCCCGATGAAGCTTCGCGAACACGCTGTCGCATGCCCGAGACCTTTCGCTTCCCCCTGCCGAATGTAATGGACGTGTCCCAGTTCGGAAATCGCCCGGACTTCCCGCAGGTTATCGGTCTTATTCCGCCTTCGCAGCTCTTCTTCCAGCTCGTAGGATTTGTCAAAATGGTCCTCAATCGCCCTTTTGCCCCGACCTGTTATGACGATCAGGTCCTCGATTCCCGCGGCCACCGCCTCTTCGACAATGTACTGAATCGCCGGCTTATCGACGATCGGCAGCATTTCCTTCGGCTGTGCTTTAGTCGCCGGCAATAGCCGCGTTCCAAGGCCAGCGGCCGGAATAATGGCTTTCTTGATTTCCATTTTGGCAACACCCTTTTCAATCCTAGTCTATCTCAAGCTGCAAAAACACCAGGGCCCTCAACCTCAGGTGATTTCCTGGCGTTGCTTTGAATGGGCTGATCCCCACAATTAGTAGCCTTATTTACCTTGTCTTTGGTTCATCAGGCTGATCCCGGCAATTGGCAGCTATATTTTTACCTTGTTTTTGGTTCTTCAGGCTGATCCTGGCAGTTGGCAGCTATATTTTTACCTTGTCTTTGGTTCATCAGGCTGATCCCGGCAGTTGGCAGCTATATTTTGCGTTGTACCCCGATAATCAGGCTTATCGGGATCAAACTTTTGCGGTTCTTTCACGAAAATCAGCTTTTGCACAGCCGAAACCGGAAAAAATGCACGGAAAAATCAAATTATGAACCGAAAATCCGAAGTTATGCCTCAAAAACCGAAACTTATGCACCGAATTCCGAAGTTATGCGTCAAAATCCGAATTTATGCGTCAAACTCGTGATTTATGCACCGAATTCCGATTTTATGCGTCAACGTCCGAATCTATGCGTCAAAAATGAAAAATATCCACCAAAGTCCTGATCTATGCACCAAAGCAACCGTCACGGCCCAACCAAGGCGTCCTTTTAGAAATTCCGTTCCTCGACGCCACGGTACAACTCCTCGATCTGCGACGCAAATGAGGCGGATTGCAGAAATTCCTGCGATTCAGCACCTTCCAGACATAACCGGTACAGCTTCTTGATATCTGACTCTACTTCTTCCATGCTCTCCAATTCCTCGAGAGTCGTCCGGCTATGCTGCAGATCCGGGTCGATAAAGCTGTCAAGATCCTTCTTTAAATCCGCTTCCTTTTCCGGCCACGGCAACTCAAAGGTATCGGCTACCCGCCGCATGGTTTCCAGGCTGCCCGCCAACAGTTCATCATAATCTATAATAATCCGATTTTCATTATTTGTGCCTCTTAACGCGAGAAGTGTGCGCATTTGCCATTGCCGGATCGCCCGGCTTTCCTTCCGATTGTAGGCCTCCTGATACGATGCGGCCACGTCAATCGGATTTCGCACCATAATAATATAATTGGCGGAAACATCAAGTTCCCGCAAGATTTCCTTCCACACGGCCAGGCTCTCCGTTGTCCGCGGGTCTTTCCAGCCCCACAGGTCCTTCCCCAGGAATTGATCTTCAATCAATTCCTTCAGCTCCCGTTTCATCGGCTGAATGCTCTCCTTGTTTTCCCATCCATCCGGGAACGGCCGCTTTCCGAGCTCGGACTTGATTTGCTTATGGATTTTGACAATGTCCTTATTCTCCCAGAATCCTTTCGGATTCGTCTTGTTCTTCTTCACAAATTCCGAGCCGATGTCCACGCCAAGAAAGCTGATGGCCCGCGTCACCATTGAAGTTCCGCACCTGCCTGAACCCAGGATTCCAATCGCTTTACTTGTTTTCTTTCCGGACTTTCCGCTGCCGGAGAAAATTCTTTTCAATAATGAAGTCACCTTAGATGACACCTCTTTCCTATCGATTCAAACTTAAATCTGTTCATAGAATGGATTCCCGAACAGCTCGTAAACCTCCCGAATCTTCGAGATTTGCTCTTCGGAAAGGAGTTTTTTATACTTTTGGATTTCCTCGCTCGCCACTCTTTTCGCTTTGAACCCTTTGCCGGGCTCATTGGCGTCCACGATATATTTCTTCACTTCCTTCGTCCACTTTAAACCAAGTTGTCCGTATAGCTCCTTGAACTGCTGGACCGGGTTTTCACACAATTCCTCGTGACGAAGCAAGATCCAATTCGGATGGCTTTCCAACTGTTTCTCCAGTACAGAATAGATCCCGCCGATTTGGGCCGCCATTTCTTCGACCACATCGGTTCGCTTCTCTATTTCCGGCATAATGTCCCCGAAATAATCGTTGACTAACGCCTCCTGGGAAAAGATATTCCGCGCAGAGTCGGGAAATTTAAGCTTTAAATAGCTTGAGATCACGTTGGCGGGGTGACGAATAATCACGACCTGGTTGCAGTTGAATTGTTCTTCCAGCCAATCCAGAGCCAGCATGTTGTAGATGGATTTTATAAATAACCGTTTATTCGGGGGTTTCACCCGATGGTCGATTCTTTTCTTCAATGTCTTGTCTTTGGCCGACTCGTCGGTAAACTTGAAGAAGGAATCATGCACTTCTCCACTTTTCTTGCCGAGCGTTTCTTCTATTTCATAGGCGTTAACCTCATACTTGCTCGGAAACATCTCCGCATACGAGTGACTTTCGAATAGATCCTTCCACAATTTATGATACAACGGCGCTTCCTGGCCCTTCTTTAAATAAGGGTACCTGTGCACCTCATCCTTCAACAACAAGGTTTTCAAGTACAGCCGTTCATTGTCCGGTTCATGCATGTAGAAGATATCGTCGGCTTGCTTCAGGACATCCGAAGTCCAAGTTGTCCCGCTGCGGGGAAGCCCGCTTAACATTATTGGTTTCTTATGATCCATAAGTTGGTACCACCCTTCATCTTAGTCCCTTGAAATGTGCTATCTGAGACCTCAAGCTGAAAAGACGGTTGAATGGATTCCGCTTACCGCCCTGTAAGTATAGCACAATACGAATATATATGATGTTTGCCCGCGTTCTGCTTGAACCCGGCCCCTGATTTCTATACATTGAAACTAACGACTATAGAAGTTCGCAAATCAAGCTGTCTTTTTGGGTTTTTGCACCGAAATCGGGATTGATGCGCGAGAAATGATGCGCCATAGTCACAAGATAGGCACCAAAGGCAACACCTAAACCCAAACTGGTAAAAAAAAGATTGACACTAACTTCAAATGCACTGATATCGAAAAAAAATACAACTGTCTCTAGGAGGATCCATATGGCCAAGATCAGTACGATTATCGCAGTTTATAATGTGCAAGATTATCTGGAAGAATGCCTGCAATGTTTATTGGACCAAACCTATTCCGTCCACGAAATCATCGCGGTTGACGACGGTTCCACTGATTCCAGCGGAGAAATGCTCGATCGCTGGGCTAAGAAACATAAAGAAATCCGTGTCATCCATCAGGAAAATACCGGCGGGCCTGGCGCCCCGAGAAACAGAGGTCTGGAAGTGGCGACCGGAGATCACATCCATTTCATGGATCCCGATGATCTGCTGAGCCCGAACTATTATGAAGCGATGGCCGAAAGCATTCAGAAATCCGACCCGGAAATCGTCGTATCCGCTATGTTAAAGTTCAACAGCAGGAAAAGCTGGAGTCCGCCGACTTTCAGAAAGCTGTCTCTGTTTTCGCGTAACCGCTCGACCACCTTGTTGAAGTTCCCGGATCTGATTCAAAACCTGTCTTCGACCAACAAAGTATTTAAGAAAAGGTTCCTTGAAGAGAACGACCTTTACTTTCTGGAAGGCGGAGCGTCTGAAGAAATCCATTTTACAAGTTGTTGTCTCTATTCCGCTAAAGAAATCTATATTAATAAGGAAGCAACTTATTATTGGAGACGCCGCGAAGGCGGTGACAACCCATCTGTGACGCAGCAAAAGGCCGAGTTCAAATCGGTGTTGGACAGGCTCAACAGCCATAAGACAATTGACCGTTACTTGGAAGACCATCAATTAATCAAGCATCGATATGTAAAAGACGCCCGGGCGATCCTGGATTTCACCAGGCACGGGAACCTGTTGTTTGAATTTGATCCGGAAGATCGGGAGCGTTTCTTCGAGGAAGTCAACGGCTATCTGGACACGATCGATCCCAAAGCCTATAAATACGTCCCGCATTATGCGAAGAAATATTACTTATCCCGGTTGTTCTTTCTGCGAAATCGTCTGGAATACGAACTTGTGGCTTCCGGGAAGAAAGAATTCGGCGTTCTGCCTGCCTACACCGAGAAAAAAGGCGGAACACCCCAGGTGTTTTTCGATTTAAGCTATTTAAAGAAGGAATTTGGCAAAGATCCGCTTTTTTACGATCATTTAGGGGTCCCTGGCGCCCACGTGGCCGGTAGAGCCTATTTACAAAAGGGTGTGTTTGGCGATGATACGTTGACGTTGGAAGGCCATGGCTATATCGATTATCTCAATGTCGATTCCCGTGACCAGGTCGAAATGGAAGTTTCTCTTCGGAAAAGGGGCAGCGAGGATGAAGTTCATTATCCGGTAACCCTGCGGCCAAGCGTTGAGATGAGCGATGTCATTCGCCACAACTACAGCAAATTCTTCACAGAAATCCCGCTGGAAGGGAAAATAACGGAATGGCTTTCCGGTAAAAAAACCATCGATATCCGGCTGGCCGTTAGCATCGACGGGTTTCACGAAACACCGCGCCTAAGCTCACTAGGAGAGGATCACTTTCTGCCGGAAACCGTCCTGTGGAACACTTCATCAAAGGGAGAGCTCTACACGACCAACAAAGGAAACATCTCCATTAAACCTTGATAAAAGGAAAGAGATAGGATCAAAACAGACCCTATCTCAATAACACAGCGAAAAACCTCAGGAATTCAACCATTCCTGAGGTTTTGTCAACTGTGGAGAAGCGCCAGAGAAGCGGATTTGCGCCAAATCCCGGATTTATGCACCGATTCATCGGATATTTGCGTCTAAATCGAAAGTTATGCACCGAATCATCATTTTATGCGTCAACATTCGCAAGGACTTGCGCTAAATCTAGAATCCCGGACCAGCAACTCCCCTACACAATCTTGCCGTCGCCGTACGTCTCAAAACTTTGGCGGCGCAAAGCGTCCTGCTTGTATCTTTTTTTTTCAGCCTTGGACATCTTGCGAAATTCCTTCACAAATCGGCGGTATTGCGGCATGATTTCATCAATCGGGCCGTACGCCCTCACCTTGCCGTACTCCAGCCAGATCAGCTTCTCGCAGAATTTCTTCATTTGCCCGAGCGCGTGGCTGACGAAGAAGATCGTCTTCCCCTGCTCCTTGAACTCATTCATCTTCTCCAGACATTTATCCGTGAACGTCTGGTCTCCGACCGACAACGCCTCGTCAATGATGAGAATGTCCGGATCAATGTTAATCGAGATCGCGAAGCCCAACCGGGCTTTCATCCCGCTGGAATACGTCTTCACCGGCTGATCGATGAAATCCTCGATCTCCGAAAACTCGATGATCCCCGGTTCCAACCGGTCGATCTTCTCCTTATCAAAGCCGAGCATCAAACATTTCATCTCAATATTCTCACGGCCGGTCAGCTTCCCGTCCAGGCCGGCTTTCACCGCGATCATCGAAGCTTCGCCTTTCCGCTCAATCGTCCCCGAAGTCGGCGGAATTAGCCCCGCGATGATATTCGAAAGGGTCGATTTCCCCGAACCGTTCACCCCGACTACTCCGATGACGTCACCGTCCTCAGCTTCGAAGCTTACGTCACGCAAGGCATAGAAATCCTCGCCGAAGTCTTTCCGGAAAATCAGATCGAACAACTTCTGCCGGTTTCCGTCATACATTTTATATTTTTTAGTAATACCTTCTAAGATCACGGATTTTGCCATGATTCTTCACATCCATCTGGATAAAGTTAAATAAATTCCACAAATCGGGTTCTGAACTTCATATGCAACATGGAGCCAAACACCAGGAAGAGAAGCACGACGAGCCAGAAGTAAAGCGTGTATTGAGCATGCTCGGCGAAATACCACTCTGTTCCCAGCAAGGAACTGCGGTAGCCCTCAACGATATAATAGAGCGGGTTCAGCTTCATGATTGTACCCACAAATTCAGGCAATTGGTCATTGGTTTCAGGTGTCCACAGAATCGGAGACAGATACAAAAGCATCCGCATCACCGATGAAATGAACATTTGAATGTCGCGAACGACGGTCGTCAAGGTCGAAGTCAACAGGCAGACGGAAACGAGCAAAGCCATTGTCGCGAAAATATAGTAAGGCAGCTGCAACAAATAAATCGAAACCGTAAACCCGAAGAATTGTAAAATAATTAATATGATAGCGAGTAGTCCAAGGTGCGAATAGAACTTCGATAAAATGACGTACGTCGGAATCGCGCTCATCGGAAAATTCATCTTCGAAATCATTTTCACCCGTTTATAGATGGCCTTCGAACCATTGTCGAGGGCCGAATGGAAGAAAAACCAGACAACGATGCCCGCCAACAACCATGGTAAATACTCAATTCCGTTGACGTCACCACGGCCATGACGAATGCCGAAACCGAACACAAACCAATAAATGCCGATCAGGATCATCGGTTTGATGATTTCCCAGAGCATGCCGAGGTAATTGTTGCTGTTGTCGCTCTTGACCTCGAACATCGACAGGCGCCTGATCAGGTAGAAGCTCTGAAATTGTTCTTTCACAATCGTGAACATGGCGTTCATTATTCCAATCTCCTTTTCCTTTATCAAATACGCCTTGGCGTATTTGCGACCGGAAGGTTTGATAACTGAATTCAGCCTTCCGCTGTTAGAAAACGGAATCCACTACCCGGCGGGTTGATTCCCCGCATTCCAGGTAACAAAATCTGTCGTAGAATTCCTTGAAAGCGGCGGGCACCTCATAATTTTCTTTTTCAAACCGTTTGATAGACTCGATCACGCCTTCCGTTGTTTTCACAAGCGGACCCGGCGCCTGGGTTTCAATGTCGAAATAGAACCCGCGCAATTCATCGCGGTAACGCTCAATGTCATACGCGAAGAAGATAATCGGCCGGTTCAGATTCGCATAATCGAAGAACACCGACGAATAATCCGTCACCAGCAGGTCTGAAACCAGATACAGGTCACTCACATCTTCCTGATTGGAAAAGTCATACACAAACCCATCAAATTGACTTAAATCGTTGTGCTGACGAACGAGATAGTGCATTCGCAGAATGACCACATATCTGTCACCGAATTCTTTCTGCATTTTCTTCAAATCGAGCGTTAAATCAAATCTGTAATGCCCTTTCCAGTAGAACTGGTCATCCCGCCAAGTCGGCGCGTACAAAATCACTTTCTTATCCTTCGGAATGCCGAACTTCTCCTTCAATTGCCGGATCTTCCGCGGGTTGTTGTTGGTATACAGATAATCATTACGCGGATAGCCCGATTCAATCACAGGACGCTCAAACCGGAATGCGCGCCGAAAGACTTCCGTCGAGTAAGCGTTAGGCGAAATCAAGTAATCCCAGGTGCTCGTTTCCCGATGGAAGTTCTTCTTATACCGCTCCGTATTCGTCGCCGGCATATGGACTTCGCCCATGTCTCCCGCCAATTTCTTCAGCGGTGTGCCGTGCCACGTTTGCAAGTATGTCGTATGCTTCGGTTTCGGCATGAAAGGCGGCATTCGGCTGTTAAATACCCAGTAAGCAGCCGAGAAAATCAGAAAGAACCACCTCGGCGAGAACCGGATTGTATACGGAATATTATTTTCCTTAAAGAATTCAGTGTATCTTGGATCGACACTCCAATACATTTGCAGATCGGGACGATGGTCTAATAAATATTCGTAAATCGCCCGCGGGTTACAGCTGTATTGTTTGCCAAAGAAGCTTTCGAAAATGACGATTTTCCGTTCAGTCGCCGCATTTTCCTTTAAGTTCGTGATATTCTCTTTCAGACGCAGCAGCAGCTTTCGGCTCCACCACTGCTCCGTGTAATTCGTACCTGCGGCCATCAGGGTTTTCACCCTGGAAGTTATCATTTTGCGCAAGCGATAACTTTGAGATAACCACGTAATCATAAGGCTCCTCCAATACCTGTCCTACATCACCATTCAAGCGATGGAACACATCTTATACAGGGCGGTCATCCCGAAAGACCTTTTCAACGACCCTACGTGACGATTCCCCGCATTCCAAATAACAAAACCGATTATAAAATGATTCGAACGCTTCAGGCAAGGCATATTGTTTAGCGTCGAAATGCTCAACGGCTTCAATCACCCCATCCGTCGTCTTCACGAGCGGACCCGGCGCCTGGTCCTCAATATCAAAGTAAAAGCCGCGCAGTGTGTCGCGGTAGCGGTCGATATCATAGACGTAGAAAATAATCGGCCGTTTCAGGTTGGCGTAATCGAAGAACACCGAAGAATAATCCGTAATCAACATATCGGAAATCAAGTACAGATCGCGAATATCCTCATATTTCGAGTGATCATACGCGAACCCTTCATACGGTGTCAAGTCGAAATTCTCCGCCACAAGATAATGCATTCTCATAATCACAACATACTCATCCCCGAGCTTTTCGCGCATCAAGTTCAAATCGAGATCAAGGTCGAATTTGTAACGGCCCTTCCCGTGAAATTGGTCATCGCGCCATGTCGGGGCGTACAGGATCACCTTTTTGTCCAAAGGGATTCCGCATTCTTCTTTCAACCGGTCGATCGCCTCCCGGTTGTTGTTGTGGAACAGATAGTCATTTCTTGGATAGCCTGATTCTATCATTATTTGGTCAAACTGGAAAGCCCTCCAGAAAATCACGCTTGAATATGCGTTCGGCGAGATAAGGTAATCCCACTTCTTGACTTCTTTTAGAAAATTTTTCTTATATCTTTGTGTGTTTGTTCCCGGCATGTGAACTTGATCCATATCGGCTGCCAGTTTCTTCAAAGGTGTGCCATGCCAGGTCTGTAAATATTCCGTGTGTTTCGGCTTCGGAATCCATGCCGGCATCCGGCTGTTAATCACCCAATAGCGCGCTCTCGGCATCAGCCACAGCCACTTCAGGGAGAATCTCCTGATATACGGAATGTCCCGCTTTTCGAACGGTTCCTTATATTTGCCGTTGATACTCCAATACATCCTGTACTCGGGCCGGTATTCCCGCATGTATTCATAAATCGCCCGCGGGTTGCAGCTGTACTGTTTGCCCGAGAAACTTTCAAAGATGACCAGATTTCTCCTGACCGGCAGCTTTCCCATTGCCCTGAACAGCAACTTGTAGCCTTTAGTGAACTTTGAGCTCCCCTTGAAGCGAACCCACTGCCATTTCACCTTCGAAACCATTTCCTTCATCACACCGTATTCGGAAACGGAAAACATTAAGGTCATGTCTTTTTTATTCTTGATCCTGTACTTTTTGCGGCCTTTTTCCGTTTTGGTAACCGACGCTTCCGATAGCGGCGCCTCCGCATATTTTATTTCCAATTCATCACTTTGTGCCTGAGCGTCGTCCAATTCCAGCTCCGCATACAGGGCCAACGGATCCAGCCCGGTCGGGAACCATTCCTCTTTCTCCAGATCCAGATCCACGCGAAACCCGATCCAATCGAAGTCTCGGGAGCCGAATCCGTATTTGGCCGACAAATCCGCCCGCTTCACGTTCTCGACTTCGACTTTCTTCTCAAAACTGCCGTCCTCATTCTTGAAAACAAGCTTTCTTGTTATTCTGTCCTTCTCACCGGACTTCCAGACGGGGTTCAAGGCATATCCTTCCAGGGTTAGGACGCCATCCCCGGTAAACTCGGCGCTTTCCACCTTGGCGATGACACTCTTTTCCTTGCAGCGAAAGGACACATTCCCCTTGATCGTCGTATAAGGAACGAGAAAATGATCGGAATCTTGCCCGTAGAAAAACAACAGTTCCAGATCCCGGTTGTTGCTCTCCAGCCGGTATTTCCTGCGGGTGTCATCCAGGTCCACACAAATGTACAAATCCCAAACCGCCCCGTCAAGGAGCAGTTCAGGATGACCTGGAACGTCCACTTCCGTTTCCAATAAGTTGACTTCCCCTTCCGTTACCAGCGTTCGGAACGGAAATTCGATCTCCGCGCCGGTCGCCCTTTCAACCAACAGCAGAATCTTCGATGTGGCTTGACTTACGGACGGGTTCAATATAAGCCCGGCTTGAAGGTGCAAGGTTTCGTCTTTATATTCAAGTTGTCGGAGGGTCAAATGCTCCAGCTCATGAAAAGTTTTTCGGTCGATCATTCGAAAGGTACTCCTCTCACCGCCGGTGAATCAATCAGGCGTTGCCCGCTGTCCAGATACTCGACAAGATTTCGGCTTGAAGCGCCGTTGGAATAATGATTCCACTTTCGGGCAAAGGCCTCGATTTGTTGATAGTCAAATTCATTTCTCTGGATCCGGCCAATGATATCCGGTGTCGTAAACGCGACGGGACCCGGAACCAGCGATTCATATTCACCAAGAAATCCTCTGCGGTCCTCATAATCCTCCAGATCATTCGGGAAGAAGATCATGGGTTTATTCAATAAGGCATACTCGTAAACAACCGAAGAATAGTCCGTAATCAGACAATCGGCAATCAGCAGCAGTTCGTTGACATCCGCGTGCGAAGAATAATCATAAATAAATCCGGGATAGCGTGATTCATAATCACTGCGATGTTTAATAGACGGATGGAACCGCAATAACAGGACATAGTTTTCGCCGAGTGCCCGATGCATAGCTTCGAGATCCAGGTTCATTTCGAAATGATCCAGCTGATGGTCCCTGAAAGTCGGCGCATATAAAATAACCTGTTTGCCGCGGAGAGCCGGGTTGCGGCTCTCTAATCTGTCGATCGTTTCCTGTTGCCGTTTCTTGTCATAAAAAAGGTCGGTTCGCGGAATTCCCGTCCTCAAAATGCTTTCGGACGGCAAATCAAATGCCTCGGTAAAAATCCCGGCCATTTCCTCAGAACCGACAATCACTTTGTTGAATTTTTTGTAGACATCAGTAAACCTTCGCTGTGCTTTCTCGGTCCGGTTCGAAATGGACTGATCCCTCAGCCCGAACTTCTTAATGGCGCCGGCGGCATGCCACAATTGAATACATTCGGCCTCTTCTTTAAATTGGACAGCGGCCAGAAACCCGAAGTAGTTGTCCAAAATCACATATCTGGAAGTGGCCAGGTGATAAATGGCTCTCACCATATCTACGATATTCAAGGTTTCAAAGGCCGCGGTTTTCGCCTGGTCAAGGCCGTTAAGGTCATATTGGCATGTGTTTTTGTACAAGAACACTGTCTTGAAAGGTTCTTCCCGCTGCAACATTTCTTGATACACGTATAGGCTGTTCTGCCCGAAAGACACGAGGAAGGTCACTTTGTTCCTCACCGGAAAGGCTTTAAACAGGTTAAACACCCATTTAAAGATCAATAAATACAGTGAGATCAAGCTTTCCTTAACCATTTCGAACAGAGAGCAAATCCCGCTTAATCTTAGTCGAAGAAATCCCGACCGTTCTCGGCAGGTAAATCACTTCGCAATGTTTCTTCAGAAAATCAAAGTGACCTTTCCAGTCATCTCCCATGACGAATACGTCAATATCATGTTTGACCACGTCTTTTTCCTTCTGTCCCCAATTCTTCTCGGGAATCACTTCATCCACGTAACGGATCGATTCTAGAATCATCTTCCGATTCTCATAGCTATAATAGGCTTTTTTATTTTTGATCGCGTTAAATTCGTCTGTTGACAGCGCGACGGTCAGATGGTCCCCCATGCTCTTAGCCCGCTGTAGTAAATTAATGTGCCCCCAATGGAGCAAATCAAACGTTCCATACGTTAGAACTTTCCTCATGGTTATCCTCTCCTTTACGGAGTTTATTGTTTATTCTCTTGCTGTCCCATTATATAACGAAATCTTCATCGTGCCTTTACTCAAATTCAACAATTCCTCAACACTTTCAGGTTATGATAACATCAGCCGGATCTTTACCCAACCTTTTTTTGTGACAATTGGGCTACATTTGGGTTTCTGCCCTACTGTTTAACGAAATGACATCTTATTTGGTTTTATTTTGTCCCAAATTTATTGTGGGCTGGTTGGAATTCTCCTGCCTTTCGGCAGAGCTTTATACGGGCAATACCCTTTTGAACCTTCAGCGGGACAGAAAGTGTCCATATTTTACATCTTGATTAGTGATCACTATTCCCGATTGTTCGGAATGATAAACAATGCCGCACGGCCTGAAACATTATTCGCACCCTCTGCCTGAATCCTGTCTGTCGTATCCTGAAATAGGCGCCACATCGGCATTTCTAGAACTTCTTCCGAAGAATCCTCGCTATAATCGCCTTGATGAGGAACAACGGAAGTACCGTCATCCTTTTCCATCTTGACGGACGCTGGATGAGCCGGTACAACCATTCGAGATTCAATTTCTGCCAAAAGACAGGCGCCCTTTTGACCTTCCCGGCCAACACATCGAAGCTTCCTCCAACTCCAATAAAAAGGCCCTTTGGAAACAATTCCCTGTGTTGAGCGATCCATTGTTCCTGCCTCGGCACGCCGAGCCCCACCAGGATCACATCAGGTTCAGCCGACTGGATTTCCTTGACTACCGACGGATCCTCCGGATCGAAATACCCGTGATGGTAGCCTGCTACCTTCAAAGAGGGAAACCGATTGTTTACTTTATCCACAGTCTCCTCGATCACCTCGGGTTCGGCTCCCAGGAAATAAACGGAGTAACCCTTTTCTGTACACAAGTGAAACAGACGGATCATTAAATCAAATCCGGTCAGCCTCTCCTCTATAGGGGTTCCGATGATCTTCGAGCCAATCACAATGCCAATGCCATCCGGGATGACAAGGTTCGCTGCATTTAGGTTATCGAAATAAGCCCGGTCATTCCGGGCATGCATAATAATTTCAGTATTCGCTGTTACGACAAATGTGTTAAGGGACCGCCCCAGCCGATCATCCAGCTCATGGACCAACTCTTCCATCCTTGAATTGACAAAAGGCATCCTCATCATTTCGACTGTTTTCAGCAAGGTTATCTTCCTTCATTTAAGTTCTTAGGCATTTTCCTCTGTACTATCTTTAATAGCCTATCATATTCTTCGTGAAAAAGAACACCGTTTTTGTCGAACCGCCCAAACGCGTCTGTAACAAAAGAGCGACATCGTTGCGGGACGGGCGGTTGAGGCCTCTCGAACAAAGTTGGATTGCCTTCTTGTGACTGCCGCTTTTTCCTGAACCATGAGCCGCTTCGTGCACAAAAAATCTTTTTTCACGCTTAAAGGCTTCTTCGGGCACCTTTCCGCCCGAAAGGTTGCCGTTTTCTCTGCTCCGACCAACTTTCGAGGGTCATTCACCCTCTATGATCCCCGTAGACTCGCCTCCGACCTAATTTCGGGCATCATTCACCCTCTATGATCCCCGTAGACTCGCCTCTGACCTAATTTCGGGCATCATTCACCCTCTATGATCCCCGTAGACTCGCCTCCGACCTAATTTCGGGCATCATTCGCCCTCTATGATCCCCGTAGACTCGCCTCCGACCTAATTTCGGGCATCATTCGCCCTCTATGATCCCCGTAGACTCGCCTCCG
>DASTWO010000104.1:0-13100 GCA_035776675.1 Caryophanales bacterium | reverse complement strand
GATTGTCTTTATGGGAACGGAACATGCCTTTCACCGCCAATTCAAGGGTTTTCTTACTTAAATTATACCATATTAACGCGGTGAACTGGAAAAGCGTGTACCGAAAATAATAGGCTGTCGAGACTTTCTCGACAGCCTGAGTGTACCGATTCGGTACACTTTTTTTATGCTTTTTGCTTGTAGTAATACATAACCCGTCCGTTGAATAAATGTAATTCAGCCTTTAATTTTTTCGCGAGAAATTTGCAAAACTCATTCGCTTTGCCTTTGTCTCCGTGAGTGGAATCATCCGAAAGAGTCACTTGTATGTAGAATTGCTTGTTCGTGCTGTTGTCATCATCCTTCTCATCTGTATCTACCGCAAAGAAAATATAACGATAATTGTCTGGATCAATGGATTTCAAATAGAACCATTTCCCCTTGCCCTCCGGTGTTTCCGCAAATTCATACGGAAACGCGGCACTTTCGTAATGCCAACTCAGCTGTTGCCCGGTTTTTGATGTCATTTCTTTATAATAAGTTAGGAGCTCCCTTACTTCCTGAAGCGTGATTTCCTGCTGTTCTGAGGCAGGTGCCAGTTTAATGTAGGCATCGTTTACCAATGGCTTACCCTCCGTTTCTCGAATCTTAAGATTATTTTATCACTCAAGAAATGTTTCGTCGAGGGCGAAATTCCACGAAAAGTGTTATACTAAATAGGGTTGACAAATGAATTGTGACATCATATTATAGAAACAACAAAACCTAAAGCGCTTTCATAAAGCGGTGAGGAGTTGATGATGTGGGCACCATAGTCTGTCAAACTTGTGAAAAGACGATCGAACATTTTAACTCCAACAAAGTGACAACGCTTTATTCCAAATGTCCAAATTGCGGTAAGAAAAAGGCGAAACAGTAAGCGGTTCCGGGATGCGCCAATGGGGGTGGCGCATCTTTTCTTTATGGCAAAGAAATTGCCGGGGTTTCTGCCCCGGCTTTTGCTTTTGTTTTATTTGGCCTGTTTGGCCCATTGATATAGCGGAAGAACCGTTTTGAACGTATTCTCGATTTCATGGATTAACTTATCTCCATTTTCTACAACAGCCTTTCCTCGTTCTAAATTTCGACCACAAAGGATCTCCGCTTTTTTCACGTCTTTCAGTCTTTCGATCATTGCTTTAAGATCCGCCTTTGTTTGCGGGACGGCATCCGGCTCAGTATGATCCTTACTCCAAACATAAAATTCAGGTATTTCTTTTTTGATTTGACCGAGATGTTTCTTGAAGTTACGGGCAATCTTTGCTTTGTTGTCTGCTTCGTTAATGACCGCAAACCAGATGAACAAATGGGTTTGCCAGAGACCGATTTGGAAGTGTGGATGTTTTTTGTAGCCGCGTTTGTTATCTGCAAAGGCTACCCATGTGTCGTTAGGCGGGTTTACAGTTCTGCGGGCGTGTTGTGCCACATGAGGGGAAATTTCATCTCCGGTCAGGGCGGACAATGTGGGCGCCATTATTTCCCCCAATTGCTCAAGTTTGGGCCGAACGTTTGATTTGATGGCTTCCATCCGTTCATCCAGCCCGTCCACTTTAAATACATCGAAATCTTTTTTATGAAATCCTGTAAAACTCATTTTCATCCTCCTGTATGTATGCTTGCCTTTGGTTTGTAGTTTAACATAATAATTGACGTTTGAATGGACAGAGATTCGGGAAAAAGAGAACAAACCATTGAACCTCTTCATAAGATGTAAAAAGACAACTTCATTATGTGACTCAGAATGTTATCGTGAACCGATCAATGTTTCCTGAATTAAAAAATTCTTTTTCATGAATTTTCCGCTTGCAGAGAAAAGAAGTCCTGTGGTAAATTAGGATAAAAATCCTGACATTTATCTGAAAATTCCGGAAGGGAGTGTAGGGACCATGAAGCAAGTGATTCGAACTCTAAAAAGAAGAGATGCGGAAAGAAGAATTCCCGTTGTACGCCTGGAAATCGATTATGAGCTGGTCACACTACACGATGCGATGCTTTCAGAGGATAAAGAAACCATCGGTCAATGCAAAGATAAACTGGAACGATTAAGACAAGAACTTATTCGGCTCGAAGCTTAAGCCCTTTCAATGAAAGGGGCTTTTTTCTGAGATATAATAGATATAGATTCACTGAAAAACGCACACAATAAAAAAGGAATCAATCACAAAGGAGCTTCTGCATGACTGAAATCGATTGGCGCGAAATCGACAAGCAAGCGAAACAATGGGTGAAACAAGCTGGAGAACAAATCCGCAATTCATTTACGGATGCGATTAACGTAGATTATAAAAGCAATCCCGATGATCTCGTTACGGACATGGACAAACAAACCGAACAATTCTTTATTAAGAAGATCCATCAGAAATTTCCCGACCATAGAATTTTGGGTGAAGAAGGACATGGTCATGATATTTCCACCGCTGAAGGGACCGTCTGGATTATTGATCCTATCGACGGGACGATGAATTTTGTCCATCAACAAAGCCACTTTGCAATCTCGATTGGTATTTACCATGAAGGCGTCGGGCAAATCGGATTAATCTACGATGTAGTGGGGGACGAGCTGTTTCATTGTATTAAGGGTGAAGGGGCTTACGTCGACAATCGTCCTTTGCAGAAACGAACGCCTGTGTTATTGGAGGAATCGATTATTGGCCTTAACGCCACCTGGGTGACGAAGAATCATCGAATTGACCCTGACATTCTCGCTCCAGTAGTGAGAAAGGCGAGAGGAACACGTTCTTACGGATCCGCAGCTATTGAATTGGCTTATATTGCTGCAGGGCGTTTGGATGCGTATTTATCTATGAGGTTGGCGCCGTGGGATTTTGCCGCTGGACTGGTTCTATTGGAAGAGGTTGGAGCCGTCATGACAACTGTGGACGGCAAACCGGTGGATTTGCTTGAACAAAATTCAATATTCGCGGGCGAACCTGAACTTCACCGGAATATACTTGACAATTATATTCAAAAGGGAATTGAAAAGGATCTTTACATAAAACTTAATCGATGAAAGCCGGGTGAAAAAACAAAGGGTAAGGCCGGAACCTTACCCTTGTGTTTCTTTGAATTTCCGCTTGACTGTAAACCCGGTCCCCATGAAAACAATGACACCCAGGATGGCCAGGATAACACCAAGCGTGCTGTGGGCGGCAATAGCGGCACCAATTGTAAATAAACATCCGAATGCGAGAAAGGCAAGGACGAATGAAATAATATTCTTCCACGGCATTGGTTTTCACCTCTATTTACGAAATGTTTCCCCTCTCAGCATATCGCAACCATTCAAAAAAGCAAAATCATTTCCCTTGTGTTATAATAGTCAAGTTATGTTTAAAAAGAACTAGTGTCAATTTAAAGGAGGCCGCAAAAAGGAAGTGCGGCTCACAATGTGATTTGTAAGAAGAAACAAATTCGATATAGTGTAAAGATCAAGGAGTGTCGAAAGTAATGGCAAATTTACGAGATGATTTAAGGAACGTGGCAATCATTGCCCACGTCGACCATGGAAAAACTACCCTGGTGGATCAAATGCTGCGGCAGTCCGGTACTTTCCGGAAAAATGAGCAGGTCAACGACCGGGCTATGGATACAAACGATTTGGAACGCGAACGCGGGATTACCATCCTTGCGAAAAATACCGCGATTCATTATAAAGATAAGCGAATTAATATTCTGGATACCCCCGGTCATGCCGATTTCGGCGGCGAGGTGGAACGGATCATGAACCTCGTGGATGGGGTTTTATTGGTTGTGGACGCATTTGAAGGATGTATGCCGCAAACAAGATTTGTTCTAAAGAAAGCCTTTGAACAGCATTTAACACCAATTGTTGTTGTCAATAAGATTGATCGGCCCAATGCGCGGCCGGCGGAGGTTGTCGATGAAGTTCTCGATCTTTTTATTGATCTGGGAGCGGACGAAGAGCAACTGGACTTTCCTGTCGTATACACATCGGCCGTTAATGGAACTTCAAGTCTTGATCCAGATGAACAGGATGAAGATATGAAACCGTTGTTTGATTTAATGATCGATAATGTTCCGGCTGCAGTTGATCATAGTGAGGAGCCCCTCCAATTTCAGGTGGCTTTGCTTGATTACAATGATTTTCTGGGAAGAGTCGGAATTGGTCGGGTTTTTCGCGGAACCATTTCCGTTGGACAACAGGTAGCCGTCAGCAAGCTGGACGGTACAGTGAAACAATTCCGCGTGACGAAACTTTACGGGTTTATCGGGTTGAAACGGATTGAAATTCAGGAAGCCAGAACCGGAGACATTGTGGCTGTTACAGGGATGGAAGACATCACAGTGGGAGAGACGGTCTGTCCTGCGGGTCATGTTGATCCGCTTCCGATCTTGAGAATTGATGAACCTACATTGCAGATGACGTTTTCTACTAACACCAGCCCGTTTGCCGGTAGAGACGGAAAGTTCGTTACCGCTCGGAAAATTGAGGAACGCCTTGAGACTGAGTTGAAGCGTGATGTCAGCTTGCGTGTTGAGCAGACTGAATCACCGGATGCCTGGACTGTTTCCGGGCGCGGAGAGCTGCACCTTTCGATTTTGATTGAAAATATGCGCCGTGAGGGATATGAACTTTCGGTATCTAAACCGGAGGTTATTGTCCGGGAAATAGATGGTGTGAAGTGTGAGCCTTTCGAACGGGTGGATATCACTGTTCCGGATGACCATACCGGAGCTGTTATGGAAGCGCTTGGTGAACGGAAAGCGGAAATGTTAAATATGGAACAAACGGAAGGAAATCAAGTCCATCTTGAATTTCTTGTGCCGTCACGTGGTCTGATTGGATACTTGCGAGAATTTATGACGCAGACACGCGGTTACGGTATCATGAATCATTCGTATGATTCGTATCATCCGGTCATTGATGAGGTTCTCGGCGGTCGTCGACAGGGAGTGCTCGTATCAATGGAAACCGGGAAAGCGACGCCTTATGCGATGTTTCAATTAGAGGACCGCGGTGCAATGTTTGTAGATCCGAACACTGAAATATATGAAGGTATGATCGTCGGGGAACATAATCGGGAGAATGATCTCGCAGTCAATGTGACGAAAGCGAAACAGAAAACGAATGTGAGATCTGCGACTAAGGATCAAACGGTCACTTTGAAAAAAGCGCGGGCATTATCGCTAGAGGATGCGTTGACATATATCAACAATGATGAATTATGTGAAATCACACCCGAGACCATTCGACTCCGCAAAAAAGTTCTGGACAAAACCGAACGGGAAAAGGCGGAAAAGCGAAAAAAGACAGCTCAATATTGATTTTTCATGCCGGTTTTCGATATAGTGGAGGTAGAATGAGAGGGATGACAGTGTATGAACGATAAAATCAATCCTGATTTCTCCTATTTTGCGGAACTGTACGGTGCAGTGGATCATTTCTGGCAGGCGTACTGGCTTTTGTATGCTACTATTGTCATATTGTCTGTGATCGTCTACAAACTGGGATTTGCAAAGAAACTTCCGGTTTTAAAGTCTGCAGTTGTATATGCTGTTCTTTTGGTAGGGAATTTAGTGTTTGCCTTTTTCGCGATTGGATTGCCGATCGTAGGCTGTCTTATTGTACTGACGGTAGTATTCGGTGGATATAAAGTTCGCCTTCATCGTTCCAGGAAAGACGGCGAGATGGATCAAAACGAAGCCTGACACACGAAGGGTGGTTGCCGTGCAACTTCAAGATGCATTGTACAATTGGCTCAGCATCAAGAAGGTTGCCGATAAGCGGCCGGATGACAAGGCTGCTCAGGATACGTACGATTTCTTTGAGGAAATTCTTGAAGAGGATCATCATGTGTCGGAAAGAAAAGTCAGGAAAGAAGATGAGATGTACGTCATCCATTATTGGATCGACGGGGAAGAATATAGTAAAAAATTTCCGGTTGAATTGATTGATGCTTTGCTTCATTCAATCGAAGCGGAACCGAGATACAATAACCAGTAATGGGGCTTTCGTCTTTAGGCGAAGCCCTTTTTTGTTCGTTTCAAGGAAAGTCTTTTGTCTGTATTTTTTGAAATCCGGATTTGACGTATAAACGGGGGTAGAAGATTGAACCATATTTGTATATAGGCGCCATTGTCTTTCTAGTTGAACTCGGGTATGATAAGTGATCATGTAAGGAAAAAAATGATATAGGGGGAACATTTCATTTGAATCGACTCTTGAAGTTGGCCATTGCGCCTCTACTGCTTATAGGCATCTTGACAGGTTGCGGAACGGGTGATAATCCATCCGATGGAAGTGCCGGAACCACTGATAAAGACACATCGATCACCGTCGGGTTGGATCCATATAACTATGCAACGATGCCCGCCTACTTGTCAAAAGAGATTCTGGAAAATCACGGTTACGATGTGGAAATTAAGAATGCCCAGGTTGGGATTTTGTTTGCCGGACTGTCCAAAGGGAAAATAGATGCCTTTATAGACATTTGGACGCCTAACTTGCATGCTTCGTATTTGAAGAAGTATAAAGGAGAATTCGAAGTTGCGGGCACCTTTTACAAAGATGCACCTTTGGGAATTGTGGTGCCTAAGTACATGAGTGAAGTGAATTCGATTCCGGATTTGAAGAAATATCATGACAAGTTCGACGGGAAGATTTATGGAATCGAACCGGGAACAGGCATGGTCATGACGACTGAGAAAATGATTGACGAGTACAAGATGGATTACAAGGTTGTCAAGAGCAGTGCCCAGGGCATGTTGGGCCAGGCGAAAAAGGCCCTTTCGGAAGAAGAACCGATTGCATTCCTTGGATGGCATCCGCATACGATGTTCAAACGGTTTGATATTAAATTGCTGAAGGATCCGAAAGATGTTTGGAAATTCGACAGTGTCAAGGTAGGGGTTGTATCTGACATGAAAGAGAAGTCTCCAACAGCTTACCGTCTGTTTTCCAATATGAATTTCAGCATTGAAGAAGTGGAACAGTGGCTGGTAAAGATGAAGAATGGCAAGGAACCAAAGGAACTTGCCGAGGCATGGGTTGAGGAACATAAGGAAGATGTTAACCAATGGCTAGGTGAATAAAGTTCATCCCCCTTCGTGGACCGAAGGGGGATTTGCTTTGGTTCTGTATCAATAAAACGAGAACCAGGCTTGTCCCGTTGTTTGATTACCAATTATCCTTCTTTTGTACCTTTCGATGATAAATTTTGTATTCCTTGTCAGTAAATCTTTCTATGGTTCGCTCACCAATTCGTTTGTCACATTCTTGGCACATATAAGTGTGGATTGGTCGGTTTCGTAATTTCTTCGCCAACGGACTCTCGTTTTCGAGTGTTTCGACTTTATCACAAAGAAAGCATTTTACTTTCATCTATACCACCTCACCTTTTGGAGCTTGAAGAAGAGTTGATTGGGGTGGCCAATGGCAAAAGGCAATTTCATTATATCATATACCAAAAACTTCCGCCGCCTTTTCGGCGACGGAAATTCTTAGCATTTTATATGGATTGATTGTGCTGTTGGCTCTGTTATTTTGGCTGTTTATTGATTTACATTTTGCCCGGTATTTCCATTCTGGTTCCTAGTAGGATTTTGTCTTTTGTCGTTCTTAAGATTTGGCGTTTGTTTGTTCTGTCCGGGCTTAGCTTGTTTCTTCTGCTCTTGTTTCAAGTCACGCTTTTGTTTCTTTGGAAGTTGCTGACGATTTTGCTTCGGAGGTTCGCTCTTCATTTTATTCTTCATCATATCACTTGGAACTTGAGGCATAACACGACCGACTATGTCTGCCAGTTCGTCAAGTACGCCGCTAACCGGCCGTCCTTCTTTGATGGATTGTCCCATTTTCTTTAATCTTTCTACGGTGTCAGGATCTGCCACAACAACAGCATTTGCACCATATCGGTCATCCCGCATTGCTTCTGCGACAGCGTATTTAATGGTGCCCACTTTCGAACGATCAACGTCTTTGTCAACATCAATTCCGACTACAGCATAACCCATTGTGACTACTGCTGTGGCGTCTTTGACCTGTGGTACTCCGTTTGCGATATTGACAAGATGTTTTGCGATATCTTGCGAGGTAATGTTCTTTCGATTCACGTGACGGTCATCGACCGACTGTTTCACTTCCATATATTTTGTATTATGATTGTCGTTATCTCTGCCTTCCTCTGCGGGCTGATTATTTTGTTGACAGCCGGCAACAGCGGCCAGAAGAAGGGAAGCGACGGCAATTTGCCACTTTTTCACTTTCTTTCACCCTTTCAATCATATGATTTTAAGGGTATTTTTTGCCTTTAAGCCATTCTTTATTCCGGAAAATGAAAAACCTTCGCGCCGAAACGCGAAGGCAAGGTTTATCGAACGATGAATTTCGTAATATCGGTAACCGGGTTCTCTCGATTGGAACCGTCACCGTGGTAAAAATGGGCTGGTCCGTCTTCATTGAGGAATTTCCCGTCCTTAGAGAATCCAAGGACCGCGGATTTTGCTTTCTCAATTGAGATTTCGTGTTGCTTTCCATCTTTGGTTTCAATAATGAGCTTCTCGGCTTCCGGTTTCGGACTTGCGTTCTCCAGGAAAGGCTTTAACGGTACACCGAAAGTATAGTCTTCTTTCAGCAACTCTCGTTTCTTGTATTTTCTTGGAGGGTTGTCCAGATCATGGGGTTCCTCAAAGTATTGATCCAGGTCGAACTTGCGATCATCAAACAGCCACGCACTCGGATCAAGTGTAATGGTATAGTCAAGGTTTCCGGTTAATACAATAATGTCAGGCAATGCAAACACCTCAATATGTAAGTTTCAACATTCCCTATTATAAGGCTTATGGTTACACTTGTCACACTTGGGGAACAGTTAAACGAAACAGCCTATCAAAGAAATTGGGGTGATTGCAGATGATTGAACAAAAAGAGCTGCAGGAATTGGTCGAAACGGCTCGCCCCGCGACTAAAGAGGGGAAGGTGGCGGATTACATTCCGGCACTGGCGAAGGCGGATAAAGGGGATCTGGCGGCGGCCATTTTTACAAAAGACGGAGAATTCATTGCCGCCGGTAACGATGAGAAGAAGTTCACGTTACAGAGTGTGGTTAAAGTACTTACCCTGGTGTTAGCCATAATGGATCGTGGAACGGACTACGTGTTCGATCGTGTTGGAATGGAACCGACAGGAGATCCATTTAACTCGATTGCGAAGCTTGAAACCAGAGTCCCGTCTAAGCCGTTAAATCCAATGATTAACGCAGGGGCGCTAGCAGTGACGAATATGATTGTCGGTGCATCGGTAGAGGAGAAGTTGGGTCGATTATTAGCCTTTATCCATGATTTGTCGGAGAACTCGAGCATTCGTTTTAATGAAGAAGTTGCGGAGTCTGAATTCCGCACAGGCGATTTGAACCGTTCTCTTTGTTATTTCATGAAACAACACGGTGTTATAACAGAAGATGTTGAAAAAACGATGGACTTCTATACGAAAATGTGCGCCATTGAAATGAACTGTCGGGATCTTTCCCGAATCGGAGCAGTTTTGGCTAACAATGGAAATGATCCGGCTACCCAGCGTAGAATTATTCCTGGCCAGATTGTACGAATTGCAAAGACTTTCATGGTTACGTGCGGGATGTATAACGCTTCCGGCGAATTCGCAATGCGGGTTGGAGTGCCTGCGAAAAGTGGTGTGTCTGGCGCGATACTTGGTGCGGTTGCACAAGGGGAAGGGATTGGAATCTACGGTCCGGCTCTTGATGACAAAGGGAATAGTGTTGCTGGAGTTAGGTTAATGGAACTGTTGTCAGCCCAATACGGACTCAGTATTTTCTCTTGAAAATAATCACGTGAATTTAGATCGGATTATGGGGTGTAATAGAATACACGCCTTGCAATTTTGGGACGAAAACGGTAAGATAAAAGTCAGAATGGCAATGTGAACGGAGGGATCAAATTGTCCATTGAGATTGCTGCCGGGCATCGCCAGAAGGCTTATGATCTTCTGAAGGCCGATGCGCACAAGATCCTTAAACTCATTGAAGTTCAAATGGAGAACTTGACGATGCCGCAGTGCCCTCTATATGAGGAAGTTCTAGATACACAAATGTTCGGGTTGTCCCGGGAAATCGATTTCGCCGTTCGCCTTGGCTTGTTGGACGAACAAGACGGCAAGGAGTTATTGGAATCATTGGAACGCCAGTTATCGTCCCTTCATGAGGCTTCCCTTCAAAAATAAACGCTAGCTTAGCTAAGTCCAAGCTGCTGGAACCGGCGGGTTGGGCTTTTATTTTACAAGAGGCGTTTGAATGTTCTGGCTATTGTTTTTTGAAATTTTTCACGGTTGGGAATCCGACGCGCAAAGCAGGAAAATCGTGTTTCGTCACGAAACATATACTTAGAGATAAATACATCAGAATGCCTTGCGTTTATGAGGTTAGAAGTGAGAGGTGAGACTGGTAAATCGGTGGCGGGCCGATTTATGAATAATTATGTTGAAAAAGATGTTTCGCCATTATGATTATACGTTAATTGTACCTGTTTTGTTGCTATGTGGCTTCGGTTTACTGATGGTATACAGTTCAAGTATCGTAGTGGCCTTGCACGATGATAAGCCGGCGGATTTTTTCTTTACACATCAACTTATGAATTTGGTGGCAGCGCTTATCGCTTTCCTGGTAGCCATGCTGTTTCCGTATAAGGCCTATGAAAGGTTTACAAAGTTGATTCTGGGGGTTTCTTTAGTTTCTCTTGTTGCCGTTTTAATAATCGGTATAGGACAAGCCTCCACTGGCGCTCAGTCGTGGATAAATATAGCGGGATTTAATTTTCAGCCGTCAGAATTTGTGAAAATCGGACTGATTATTTACTTGGCTGCTGTGTTTTCAAAAAAGCAGAATTATATTTCGAACTTCTCTCGCAGCGTTGTCCCTCCCTTGATTGTCATCGTCGTCACTTTTATGTTGATTGTCGCTCAACCGGATCTTGGAACCGGAATGATTGTGGTTGCTGTTGCAGGTGTGATGATAATATGTTCAGGAATGCGCGGGAAACATTTATTCGGCCTTTTGTCTTTAGGAGGCATTTTTGCAGTGATCGGGTTAAGTGTTTTCTTTTTGTTTGGTTCGTCACTTATGCCTGAGCAGTATTCGCGTATTGGTGCCGCATATGCTCCATTTGACCATCCTGCAGGAGGCTATCAACTCCGCAATTCCTATATTGCGATTGCTTCAGGGGGACTGACAGGAAGAGGGTTGGGAGAAAGCATTCAGAAATACAGATTTCTTCCCGAACCTTACACTGATTTTATTATGGCGATTGTTGCGGAAGAATTCGGCCTGGTCGGTGTTATCCTCGTAATTGGTTTGTTGGCTTATCTTGTATTCAGGGGCTTCATGACGGGGATTCGATGTAAGGACACCTTCGGGAGTTTACTGGCGATAGGGATAACCGGTATGTTAGGGGTTCAATCTGTAATCAATTTAGGCGTTGTTTGCGGTTTTGTTCCTGTTACCGGGGTTCCGCTGCCTTTTATCAGTTATGGCGGTTCTGCCCTCGTGTTGTTTATGTTTTCAATGGGTATTCTTGTTAACATTTCAATGTTTGTCAGCTGGAAAAGCAAAAAGGCGCCAGAGCAAGAAATGGACATTCCCCAATCGCCATTCCATCAACAAAACTATGTACAGAAATAGTAATTTCAACCTTTCATCTAGATGTGTATGAGAAAGTTTTGGGGACGGATGATGCCGTCCCTGACTTTAAATATATTAGACAGACAGGAGTGGAGAGATGTGAATAAAATTCACAAAGTGCTAGTGGCAAACCGAGGAGAAATTGCGATACGTATTTTCCGGGCTTGTACTGAGCTTGGGATCCGCACGGTTGCTGTCTATTCCAGGGAAGACGAAGGTTCTTTTCATCGTTATAAGGCTGACGAGGCTTATCTTGTCGGTGAAGGGAAGAATCCTCTTGAAGCCTATCTGGATATAGAGGGAATCATTGAAGTTGCAAAGAACAATGGAATTGATGCGATCCATCCCGGTTATGGGTTTCTTTCTGAAAATACGCAGTTCGCGAAACGTTGTGAAGAAGAAGGGATTACCTTTATCGGTCCGAAATCTGAACATTTGGTCATGTTCGGGGACAAGGTCACAGCGAAGACTAAAGCCATAGAGGCGGGAATTCCGGTTATCCCGGGAAGCGATGGTCCCGTATCGGATGTAGAAGAAATTGAGAGTTTCGCCAATGAAAATGGTTACCCGCTGATGATTAAAGCAGCGCTCGGCGGTGGTGGACGCGGAATGCGAATTGTCCGTAACGGCGATGGTCTTAAAGATGCCTATGATCGGGCAAAGTCCGAAGCTAAGAAAGCGTTCGGAAACGATGATGTTTATGTGGAGAAACTGGTTGAAAATCCAAAACACATTGAGGTTCAGATCCTTGCAGACAAGGAAGGAAACACTGTACATTTGTACGAGCGTGACTGTTCTGTGCAAAGGCGCCATCAGAAAGTTGTAGAGGTAGCACCGAGCATGTCCTTGAGTGCAGCGACTCGCGACGCGATTTGTCATGCCGCCGTCCAGCTTGCAAAGAGTGTGAATTATTTAAATGCGGGCACGATGGAATTTCTTGTTGATTCTGATGAGAATTTTTATTTTATCGAAGTGAATCCTCGTGTTCAGGTTGAACATACGATCACCGAAATGGTGACGGGCGTTGATATTGTACAGTCGCAAATTTATATTGCCGAAGGACTCTCCCTTCATGGTGATGTGATCGGTATCCCGGCGCAAGACGATATCTCTACGCATGGTTATGCTATTCAGTCCCGCGTCACAACCGAAGATCCAGCTAACAACTTCTTGCCTGATACCGGTAAGATTATGGCTTATCGTACAGGTGGCGGTTTTGGCGTTCGTTTAGATGCGGGCAACGGTTTTCAGGGCGCCGTCATAACACCGTACTATGACTCTTTGCTTGTGAAATTGTCGACGTGGGCGCTGACCTTTGAAAATGCGGCATCGAAAATGTTGCGAAATTTAAGGGAGTTTCGTATTCGCGGGATCAAAACGAATATCGCCTTTCTGGAAAACGTTGTTCAGCACGAAAACTTTCTTTCAGGCGTA
>DASTWO010000103.1:0-5098 GCA_035776675.1 Caryophanales bacterium | reverse complement strand
TCGGACACTTCGTCATAAGCCCTTCAGGAACATCTTGCCTCACCTTTTCTGAAGGAACCGTTGCATACTTTTTCTTCTTTGCAAACAAATCTTTTAACAAAAAATAACACCTTCTTCGGCCTAAATAACCTGTCAAACCTGTCAGAAATGAAAATCCAGACAAGGAATGGAATGAAAAAAATCAGTCCTCGTCAATGATTGTCAGCTGTCTGGTTTTCTCGGCGACCTGTTCTGGATCAACCTGTTTCCGGGCCACGCCCGTTTCCATCGCCGTCTTGGCGACACTCGCTGCAACAGCGGGAGCCACCCTGGGATCAAACGGCGCCGGGATGACATAGTCATCCTTCAGCTCCCTTGCCTCTATCAACTCTGCAATCGCATTTACCGCGGCCACTTTCATTTCCTCATTAATATGGGTCGCACGAGCATCCAACGCCCCGCGGAAAATCCCCGGAAAAGCCAATACGTTGTTTACCTGGTTCGGGTAATCCGAACGGCCTGTACCAATGACCTTAGCCCCGGCTTCTTTCGCATCCTCAGGCATAATTTCCGGAACGGGGTTGGCCATCGCAAAAATAATCGGGTCGTCATTCATACTTTCTACCATTTCCTTTGAAAGCACCCCTTCCACGGAAACGCCGATAAACACATCCATTCCGTGGATGACCTCTTGCAAAGAACCTTCCTTACGATCACGGTTCGTCTTCTTCGCAACCTCGCTCTTCACGTCACTCATGCCTTCGGGACGCCCTTCATAGATGGCGCCTTTCGAATCACACATAATCATATCTTTCACACCGAAATGATCAAGCAGCTTAATGATGGCGATGCCGGCAGCACCTGCTCCGTTGACAACCACCTTAATGTTGGACATTGACTTACCGGTGACCTTCAATGCGTTAACAAGTCCAGCCAACGTAACAATCGCGGTTCCGTGTTGGTCATCGTGAAAAATCGGGATATTCGTTTCCTTTTTCAACCGTTCTTCAATTTCAAAACATCTCGGCCCCGCGATGTCTTCAAGATTCACACCGCCGAAATTGGGTTGCAGCAATTTAACTGTTTCAACGATCTGGTCAATGTCATTCGTATCCAGACAGATTGGAAACGCATCAACGCCGGCAAAACTCTTGAACAAAACGGCTTTGCCTTCCATGACGGGCAGCGCTGCCTGCGGGCCAATGTTACCGAGCCCAAGTACCGCGGAGCCATCCGTGACGACCGCCACCGTATTGCCTTTCATCGTATATTCAAATACTTTGCTTGGATCATCGTAAATTTCTTTACATGGTTCAGCTACTCCCGGAGAATACGCAAGGCTTAAATCCTTTGCATTGCGAACGGGAACCTTCGATTTGGACTCCAATTTCCCCTGATTGATTCGGTGAATATGTAAAGCTTCCTCGCGAGTCGTTGCCAATCGCTTCACGCTCCTTTTCCATATCTAAAGAAACACAACTTGTACCAAATTTCGAATCGATACAAGTACGAGATTCCCTTCTTCTCAGACATTCCTAAAATATATTATAACAAAACAAGCCCCCCAATCAAATACACCGTTCGTATTTGCGTTCAGATTTTTCTCGAGCTTGTTCGATATATTCCGGGCTTCCTGATACGTTCCTTTTGCTTTTTGAGGTGGTGCATTCCTTTAAAAAATCCTGGGCATTCCACCGGTGGTTTTAACTTAATCCGGTTGAAAACCGCATAAAGTTAAAGCAAATGCTCATTCCCTTAGAACGACATTATTCGCGCTTAGCTGTTTTTGTAAAAGGCTGAGACATTCAGATGACGGATTTACATTGAAAGTTTCAGGCAACCGAATGGTCTTGTTTTCATCGGAATAATATAAAATCACTTCGACATGGCCACGGAATCTTTGCAGCAATTTTTTCACCTCCGACATTGTGCCTTCTTGTCGGTGGCGGCTTTCAACCTTCAAAAACAACGTTTGTTTTTTTGCTGGCTTCCGATTCTCGGTATTCGCAAGTTGGTCCAGCGGAATGGCCTTTTCAGCGATCAATTTGACCGATTGTTCCTCCTTTTGAATCGATCCTTCCAATAAAAGGAACTTTTCCTTTTCAAAATAAAGCGGATTTCGGTTGTAGAGCTTCGGGAACACAACAACTTCTACATCCCCGGTATCGTCACTCAGACTTACAAATGCCATTTGATCGCCTTTTTTCGTACGGATAAATCTAGCCTTGGAAATCATTCCCGCCGTACGGGCAGTTGTTTTCTCCCGGAAACCGGCCAGATCTTGTACCTTGGAATGTTCAACTGACTGCAACACTGATCCGAAACGTTCCAGCGGATGCGCAGAAAGATAGAAGCCAAGGGCATCTTTCTCATGCTTTAACGTTTCATTCATCCCAAACGGCGGTACCTCTTCATAGTCAGGCTTCTCCCCGCCGCCTTCAAACCATTCCATTTGCCCGTCGTTCCCTTTCTCCTGGACTGACTCTCCGTACTCCACAGCAGCAGACAAAGAATGGATGAGACGTGCCCGGTCTATTCCGAATTCATCCATGCCTCCAGCCATCACGAGTGATTCAATAGCCCTCCGATTAACTGTTTTTACTGATACACGTGCACAAAGGTCAAACAAATCACCATACGGGCGTTTTTTTCGGGAGCTGATTAACTCTTGCGCTGCTTTGGCCCCGACGTTTTTCACGGCCAGCAACCCGAATCGAATGCCTTCACCCTCCGCCATGAAAACAACACCGCTTTTGTTGACAGATGGTGGATAAAGCGGAATATCCCTGGCCTTTAACTCTCGGATGTATTGTTCAATCTTGCTGTGATCACCGGTAACACTGGAAAGTAACGCCGCCATAAAATAGTTCGGGTAATTAGCCTTTAGGTAAGCCAGTTGATAAGCTATCACACTATAAGCCGCTGCATGCGAACGATTGAAACCGTAATTGGCAAAACGTACAATCAGATCATACACAGTCTCTGCGGTGTCCTTATCATATCCTTTCTCAATACAACCTTGTACGAAATGTTCTCTTTCGGTGTCGAGGATGTCTTTTTTCTTTTTACTGACGGCTCGCCTCAACAAATCAGCTTCTCCAAGTGTAAAACCGGCCATTTTCGAGGCAATCTGCATAATTTGCTCTTGATAGACAATTACACCGTACGTGCTTTCAAGAATAGGCTTTAAATCCTCATGGATATACGTAACATCACGCTGCCCGTGCTTTCCGGCAATGAAAGTCGGGATATTGTCCATAGGGCCTGGCCGATACAATGCATTAACAGCTATAATATCTTCAAAATGGCTGGGTTTCAATCTTTTCAGCACTTGCCTCATGCCGTCCGATTCAAGCTGAAAAACGCCGGTGGTATCACCTGAAGCAAGCAATTGGAATGTTTCCCGATCATCGAAAGGAATGTTTTTCAGGTCGATATATTGGCCGGTGCCCTTTTCGATTAACCATAAAATATTCTCGATCAGTGACAAGTTACGAAGTCCGAGGAAATCCATTTTCAGCAGGCCGATTTCCTCCAGAATATCCATCGGGTATTGCGTCAGGGCAATGCCTTCCTGGCCTTCCTGGAGTGGGACGACATCAGTCAATGGATCTTTGCTGATGACGATCCCTGCGGCATGGGTCGAAGCGTGACGCGGAAAACCTTCTATTGTTTCAGCGATACGAAACAAATCTACTGCATCCTGCGACTCTTGCAACAGATTTTCCAAAGCCGCAGATTCCTGCTTCGCCTTCTCAAGTGAAATCCCCGGCCGGGAAGGGATTTTCTTTGCGACTGAATCAACAAGTTTCGGAGAAACATCCAACACCCGGCCGACATCACGTACCGCTGCCCGCGCGGCAAGAGTACCAAATGTGATGATTTGCGCTACATGGCCGCGACCGTATTTGCCTGCCACATAACGAATCATTTCATCGCGCCGTGTGTCAGAGAAATCAATGTCAATGTCCGGCATCGTCACTCTTTCAGGGTTCAAAAACCTCTCAAACAAAAGGCCGTGCTTAATGGGATCCACATCCGTAATCTCGAGTACATAAGCCACGAGTGACCCGGCGGCCGAACCTCGTCCCGGACCGGTCATAATCCCCTGTTGATGCGCAAACTTCATGAAATCCCATACGATCAAAAAATAATCACAAAACTGCATTTCCTCAATGACACTCAACTCATAATCAAGCCTGCGGCTGATTTCATCTGTCACGTCGACGTACCGCTCGGACAATCCCTTTTCACAGTGTGCCCGTAAATACTCAGCGGCGCTTGTTCCCTCCGGCAACGGAAAAGCCGGAAGCACCGAGCGGCCGAATTCAATCGTCAGGTTACATTGATCAGCAATCCTTTGCGTATTTGAGACAGCCTCCGGCAAGTTGGAAAACAACGCTTCCATTTCATCGCCTGATTTAAAGTTATACTCCCGAGAAGGCAGCTTTTCCCGTTCTTCGTCGGATAGTTTGTCTCCATTTTTGATACAGACCAGGCAATCCTGGGCAACGGCATCTTCTTTTTCTATATAATAGACATCATTAGACGCTGCGAGCGAAATTCCTGCTTGCTTCGCCAGTTTGATAACCTCAAGATTCAACTGCTTTTCATCGACAATTCCATGGTCCTGAATTTCCAGATAGAAATCATTCCCGAATATACGTCTATAGAACCGGGCAGTTTCCTCTGCTTTTCGCCTCTCACCTTTCAAAAGATGCTGCTCGATTTCACCGCCGATTCCAGACGACAGCGCAATCAACTCTTGACTGTAAGATGCCAATTGCTGCTTATCAAGAATCGGATGGGTACTGAAACGGCCGGTGTACGCCTTACTGCTCAGTTTCAATAAATTCCGGTAACCAACTTCGGACTTTGCCAACAACACAAGTGAAGCCGTTTTACGATTCCGTGGCAACGGTTGTTCATCGGACTCGGATAAGTCTATGTATACTTCCATCCCCAGGATCGGTTTAACCCCATTCTTGCGGCAAGCCTTGTAAAAAGGCACTGCTCCGTACATAACGGCTTTGTCCGTCAAAGCGGCCGCCCCAAAACCAAGAGCAGCGGCCTTCTCCGCCAGCGCTTCAACCCGGCAGGCACCTTCAAGCAAACTATA
>DASTWO010000102.1:0-17998 GCA_035776675.1 Caryophanales bacterium | reverse complement strand
GTTTCCCATTCGTCAGGCACACCTTTCACCACACGGTCCAAATTCCTCAGACCATCATGCTCTAACACACATGAATAATAGGTGGATAAACGTTCCATCCCCAGGTGGTTCGCAATGTGCTGAACGGGATGGTTCCTTAACTCGGTTGCAAGGCCGATCCAGGCAACCCCGGGATGGCGTTCATCAAGCTCCGAGCACAATTCAGTCAAAAGTTGAGTGGCTATACCTCTTCCGCGGAATCTGAGATCGGTTCGTAACCTTCCCAGCACTGCATATCGACCGGCAAAAAGCGTATAGGCGGCAAGGCTAACCAACTGATCATTCACGAAGGCTCCATAAGTCGGTTCCGTGTTGACAGAACGCTGAAATATCCGAGTCACATAATCATTTTCGATCCCGGTTTTCATTTGTTTAAATGCTTCAAAATCACCATCCGCCAAGCGACGAATCTCAACAGTAGATGGAATCATATACTTCCTGTCCCTTCCCCCAAACCTCACTCGTCTTCTATCTTAATACAAAATGAATTCAGATCAGCCAATCAAAACTTATAAAAAAAAATCACTCATGCTTGTTCCCTCTTGTCCATACAATGAATTAGGTGATGTTCGTGAATGAATTCATTTCACTGTTTGCGGTTCTGATCGCAGTCTTCGTGTTCGGGATCACCGTCATGAGACTCGGTCTCGAATCCATGTCCAAGAGACACATTCAAACCATATTGTTAAAAATGACAGATCGGCCATGGAAAAGTTTCCTCATTGGAATCGGGTTAACGGCGCTCATTCAGAGCAGCTCTGCAGTAATGATCATTACCATAGGGTTACTTGCCGCTGGAATCATCCGCTTTAAGCAGACCATTGGCATCATATTGGGAGCCAATGTCGGCACAACCATTACCGTGGAAATGATTACCCTTGATATTTCAGATCCGGCGATCCTGATCGGATTACTTGTTTTCGGAGCAGGGTTATTGTTTTTCCGTTCCCAGTGGTTATTCTCAAGTGGATGTGTATTGTTCGGCCTTGGAGCTGTATTTACCTCGATTAACGGATTGGAAGAATTGGCGGAGCCTCTGGCTAATTTAAAATGGATTCACCATTTGTTGTTGATAACCAATAATAACCATCTGGCCGGGGCAGCTGTCGGATCGGTGTTCACGGCGATCATTCAATCCAGTTCGGCCGCAACCGCTATCGCTATGGCCTTCGTTAATAAAGGCCAGTTGTCGCTTGAAGCCGGGGTAGCCATCGTTCTGGGGGCCAATATCGGAACTTGTTTCACCGCCTGGTTGGCCAGTTTCCGTGCAAATCTTGAGGCCAAATTAGCCTCCTATGCCCATATTGGCTTAAATGTCGCCGGAGTCATCCTGTTTTTGCCGTTTATCAACTTTGTATCCGAAATGGCCGTGAACCTCTCGTCCGTTCCTTCAGCCCAACTCGCTCACATCAGCGTTCTATTCAATGTCTTCTGCTCCCTGGCGGCCTTGCCCTTCACGGATCGGATCGCCCGTTTCTTTTACCGAATTTCCGGGTCGGGCCAAGACTAATCTTGAACAATTGACACACCGGAGCTGGCGCCTATTCTAGTCGCGCCGGCTTCAACCATGGCTTCGGCTGTTCCACGATCACGCACTCCGCCTGAGGCTTTGACACCTATTTGCGGGCCAACGGTTTTCCGCATTAACGCGATATCTTCTACCTCAGCTCCTCCTGATGAAAAGCCAGTAGAGGTTTTCACAAAATCCGCGCCCGCCTTAACGGCCAATTTACAAGCGCGCACCTTTTCGTCGTCAGTCAATAACGCTGTTTCAATAATCACTTTTGTCAAGAATTCTTCTCCGGCGGCTTCAACAACAGCCCCAATGTCATGCAATACGATATCGTCATCGCCGTTCTTTAAAGCGCCGATGTTAATCACCATATCGACCTCTGTAGCACCGTTTTCAATGGCATTCCCTGTTTCAAACACCTTTGTTTCGGTTGTGGCCGCACCTAATGGGAATCCGATCACCGTGCATACCTTCACTTCACTGCCATCAAGATGCTTTGCGACATCCCTCACCCATACAGGATTTACACAAACCGAGGCAAATCCATACTGTTTGGCTTCCGCACACAGCTTTTCAATTTGTTCTAGCGTCGTTTCCGGCTTTAAAGCGGTGTGATCGATCATGGCTGCTAGTTTCTCATTCACTGAATTTTCCCCCGTTCCAAACTAGGTTGGTTATGAATCTTTCTGTTCCTTTGACCGAACATGTAATCTTATTGAGCGATGGAAGATGACGGACGGATATCATCAACAATGCGGACAAACTCTCCTTCATTATACGGATATCCAGCCTTCGTGATCTTCACCCTGACAATACTCCCGACCATCTCAGGAGAAGCCGGAAATTTCACCTTTAAGTAATTATCGGTGTATCCTACATAAAGCCCATTCGGCTCACTCTTCTTAAATGGTTCTTCCGGAATGACCTCAAGTACCTCGTTTTCGTATTTAGAGGCATACTCTTTTGCCAATTGATTAGAAAGATTGATCAAATGACGGACACGCTCGTTCTTAACCTCGTTGTCCACCTGCTTCATCCGAGCAGCGGGCGTCCCGGTCCGAATGGAGTATGGGAAAACATGCAGTTCTGCAAAGCGATTTTCCTTCAGAAAATCAACGGTTTCCTGGAATTCCTCTTCCGTCTCTCCCGGAAAGCCGACAATGACATCAGAAGTCAACGCGAAATCGGGAAGCGCTTTGCGCAAATGCGTTAATTTCTCAGCGAAGAACTCGGTTGTATACTTTCGCCGCATTCTTTTCAAAACCGTGTTCGACCCAGCTTGCAAAGGAATATGCAGATGACGGACGATCTTCTCGGATTTCGTTAACACGTCTACAACCTCTTCGGTAACCTGGCTCGCTTCAATTGAAGAAATGCGGATCCGTTTGAGCCCGTCCACTTTCGCTTCAAGTTCCCGCAACAGCTGTGCGAAATTATAATCTTTCATGTCCTCTCCGTAACCGGCTGTGTGAATTCCGGTCAACACGATTTCCTTATAACCGGCATTAACAAGCTGTTGAGCCTGTTCAAGCACAGCTTCCGGTTTACGAGACCGAAGCAATCCTCTCGCCCACGGAATGATGCAGAAGGTACAGAAATTGTTACAACCCTCCTGTATTTTCAACGAAGCACGGGTACGATCCGTGAAAGCCGGCACTTCCAGTTCTTCATAGACTCGAGTCTTCATGATATTGCCGACCCCGTTAATCGGTTCACGTTCTTTTTTGTATTGCTCAATGTAACCGATCATTTTCTCACGGTCCTGTGTCCCTACAACAACGTCAACGCCGGGAATCTCCATCACTTCTTTGGAAGAAGTTTGCGCATAACAACCTGTCACGCAAATAACGGCATCCGGATTCTTCCGGACGGCTCGGCGAATGGTTTGCCGACTCTTTTTATCTCCGGTGTTTGTAACCGTACATGTGTTGATGACATAGACTTCGGCTCTGCTATTGAATTCCTTTCTTTCATAGCCGTGTTTTTTGAACACGTTCCAGATCGCTTCCGTCTCATAATGGTTAACTTTACATCCTAATGTGTGAAACGCCACTGTCGGCATTGTCTTCACCTCAATAATTCAAATTGGTACGAAATCGCGGAAAGCGCATAGAGCGCCGCGGTTTCTGTTCGTAGTATACGCGGTCCGAATCCGCAACCAAAAAATCCGCTATCCTTCAATAAATCAGCTTCAGCTTCCGAAAAACCACCTTCCGGCCCGATCACAATAAGAATAGAGCTCGCCGGATCCATTCTCTGTAAAACTTGAGGGAAATTCTTCGATTCACTTGCTTTGGCCGCTTCTTCATAGGCAAAAATTTTTTGATCGTATTGGGAACTTTTCGACAGAACCTCCTGAAAACGAACAGGTTCATCCACCGTCGGGATCTGACTGCGATGAGATTGTTCCGCTGCTTCTTTTGCAATTTTGCGGAGACGCTCCGTTTTTTTCTGGCGTTTTTTCCTGTCCCATTTCACTATAGAGCGTTCCGCTTCAAAGGGTTGAAAATGGGATGCACCAAGTTCCGTTCCTTTTTGAACAATCAGGTCCAGCTTATCTCCCTTTGGCAGACCCTGGGCGATGGTTACATGGACGGGAAGTTCAGCAATTTCATCCAGAAACTCCTGAACTGAGACAGTCACATCATCTGAAGACATCTCCTGAATCTGACAAACTGCACAATTCCCGTCGGGCCCGCAACAAATAATCGAATCGCCCGCTTTCATGCGCATGACTCGGCTGATATGTCGGGCATTATCTCCATTGAGGACTATAGTGTCTTCGGCGGTTATCTTGGTCTCTGTAAAATAACGTTGCAACCAACAGTCACCTGCCATTCCTTGCGATCAAGGCTACCCAATCATCCATTTCCAGAATCTCTTCAATAGTAAAGCCTTGTTGTGTCAACGCGTTTTCGACAAGCCTGCTTTTCGCCTGAATAATACCAGATGCGATAAAATAACCTCCCGGCTTGGTCTGCTGTGCAGCCTCTTCCGGAAAACGGAGAATAATCTCCGCCAGCAAGTTTGCCGTAATCACATCAGCAGGATCCTTGACGTTGTCGAGCAAATTGTTTTGTTCAACACTGACGACATCTTGAACTTTATTTAATTCTACATTAAGTTTAGCGCTTTGGACAGCAACATCATCAAGGTCAAACGCCGTGACTTTAGCGGCTCCAAGTTTGGCAGCCGCTATACTGAGAACGCCGGAACCTGCACCGACATCAATCATATCGTTTCCAGGACGAATCACCTTTTCTAGCGCACGCAAGCAAAGCTTCGTAGTTGGATGAGTTCCTGTTCCAAACGCCATACCCGGATCCAATTCGACAATGATTTCATCCGCCGCCGACTGATAATCTTCCCATGTCGGAATTACTGTAATCTTCTCGGAAACTTTGACAGGTTTATAATACTTCTTCCAAGCGGTGGCCCATTCTTCTTCTTTCACTTCATTGATCATTACAAAATTGCGTCCAATGTCAATATCGTAGGCTGTTAAGCCGTTGATCGAAGCCTTGATCCCTTCGACAGTTTCTGTAAGAAAACTGTTGACCGGCAAGTAGGCTTTGACGACAACCCCTTCCTTTGGATAGTCATCGGAATTGAGCTCATAGGATTCACCGAAAGACATATCCCATACCTTGACTAAATCATGCGGATCTTCGATCACGACACCGCTGGCTCCGGCTTCATGCATGATATTCGAGATCGGCTCGACAGCCTCTTGAGTCGAGTGAATGCTCAATTCCGCCCACTTCATGGACTCACTATCCCTTCCGCGAATCTATTCTCCCTTAAAAGCGCGTTTCATTTTCGAGAAAAAAGTATTATGCGACTCATCGGCCAACTCATCACCGCTGATCTCAGCCAATTCTTTCAACAGTTCCCTCTGACGATCGGAGATCTTCTTAGGGGTGACAATACGAATTTTCACATGCTGATCGCCCTGACCGTATCCTCTTACGTTTTGAACACCTTTTCCACGCAGTCGGAAACTTGTTCCGGTTTGCGTGCCGGCGGGAATTTTCAATTTCACCTTGCCGTGAAGCGTAGGCACCTCAATTTCATCCCCAAGTGCGACCTGTGGAAACGTGCAGGGCATCACGAAATAGATGTCATCGCCGTCACGTTCGAAAAATTCATGGGGCATCACACGGAACACGACAAACAAGTCTCCAGGAGGACCTCCATTCACCCCGGACTCTCCTTTTCCTGCGACACGAATCTGTTGCCCTTCATCAACGCCTGCCGGTACTTTAATATGAATCTTATTTTGTTTGCGGACCGTTCCCTTACCGTGACAGGTCGAACACTTCTCTTTAATAATCTTGCCTGAGCCGCTGCAATGATTACATACACGGCGATTCACTACACGGCCGAACGGTGTCTCCTGTTCAATATTTAACTGGCCGGATCCGTGACAATGCGAACAAGTTTCCGGTTTCGTACCAGGCCTTGCGCCGGAACCACTACATGTCGCACATTCTTCTTCACGGGGAATCCTTACATCCGTTTCTTTCCCAAACGCGGCTTCCTCGAATTCCAATTCCATCGTATATTGAAGATCGGCGCCTTGCCTTGGAGCGTTCGGATCCCGACGTCGTGATCCGCCACCTCCAAAGAACATATCGAAAATGTCTCCAAATCCGCCAAAGTCTCCGGCTCCCCCAAATCCTTGCGCCCCTCCGAATCCCTGATTCGGGCCAGCGTGGCCAAATTGGTCGTACTGGGCTCTCTTCTGGGAATCCTTTAACGTTTCATAAGCCTCTTTGGCTTCCTTGAATTTGTCCGCCGTATCTTCGCCGCTGTTGACATCCGGATGATATTTCCGCGCCAACTTGCGGTAAGCCTTTTTTATTTCATCCTGCGATGCGTCCTTTCCTACACCGAGAACTTCATAATAGTCTCGTTTACTCATCAATATCCACTCCCGATTTCCCTTCACATAAGCCTTATGTTATCATCTTTTTCCCTTTACACGCAATCACGGGCGAGACCGCTATAAATGAATGAAACTAGCGATCCTTCCAATCCAACCCCTCGATTCGCAATCATTGCCAGTCATCATGAAAGAAGCCAAAGTCGAGGACGGGCCTGACTCTGGCTTTTCCAAAAATCTGCTTACTTTTTCTCCTCTTTATCGTCGTCGACTTCTTCATATTCCGCGTCAACAACGTCGTCGCCGGACTTATTCTCGCCAGCGTCGGCTCCTGCCTCGCCTTGCGCAGCCTGAGCTTCCTGTTGAGCTTGCTCATACAACTTCACCGACAGCTGCTGGACGATTTCCTGAAGTTCGTCCTTTGCCTTCGTAATTTCTTCCGTATCCTCGCCCTCAAGTGCCTTCTTCAACTTATCCTTCGCCTCTTCGGCTTTGGTCTTCTCTTCTTCTTCAACTTTGTCCCCGAGATCTTTCAACGTCTTCTCCGTTGTAAAGATCATTTGGTCCGCTTCGTTGCGAAGATCAACTTCTTCACGGCGCTTCTTATCTTCTTCGGCGTTCTCTTCGGCTTCCTTGACCATCTGCTCCACTTCTTCATCGGACAAGCCCGAAGAAGACTTGATCGTAATCGATTGTTCCTTATTCGTTCCTTTATCAACCGCCCGGACATTCACAATGCCGTTCGCGTCAATATCGAAGCTTACTTCGATTTGCGGTACACCTCTCGGCGCCGGCGGAATATCCGTCAATTGGAATCGGCCGAGTGTTTTGTTGTCGGCCGCCATTTGCCGTTCGCCTTGCATAACGTGAATATCCACGGAGGTTTGATTATCGGCCGCAGTCGAGAACACCTGCGACTCACTCGTAGGAATTGTTGTGTTCCGTTCAATCAACTTCGTGAACACGCCGCCCATCGTTTCAATTCCGAGCGACAGTGGCGTAACGTCAAGCAGGACAACGTCTTTAACGTCTCCGGCAAGTACCCCTGCCTGGATAGCTGCACCCAATGCAACAACTTCATCAGGGTTGATTCCTTTATGCGGATCCTCGCCCGTTACCTTCTTAATGGCTTCTTGTACGGCCGGAATACGTGTAGAGCCACCTACCAGAATAACTCTGTCAACCTCACCGGTGGAAAGCCCGGCGTCTTTCAATGCCCGGCGTGTCGGCGCCATGGTTTTCTCTACAAGATCCGCAGTCAATTCTTCGAATTTGGCGCGGGTTAAGTTCAATTCCAAATGCTTCGGTCCCGACTCGTCAGCAGTAATAAACGGTAACGAAATTTGTGTCTGCGTAACGCCGGAAAGGTCTTTCTTCGCCTTCTCAGCAGCATCCTTCAAACGCTGCAAAGCCATTTTATCGTTGGACAAATCGACGCCGTTTTCTTTCTTAAACTCGGCAACTAAATAATCAATGACTTTCTGGTCGAAGTCGTCGCCGCCAAGCTTATTATCTCCGGCTGTCGCCTTAACTTCGAAAATGCCGTCGCCCAGTTCAAGAATCGATACGTCAAAGGTACCGCCGCCCAAGTCATAAACAAGAATCGTTTGTTCTTGATCTTCTTTGTCTAAGCCGTAAGCAAGTGCCGCTGCCGTCGGCTCGTTAATAATCCTCATGACTTCAAGGCCGGCAATTTTCCCTGCGTCTTTCGTTGCCTGGCGCTGGGAATCGTTGAAATACGCCGGAACGGTGATAACAGCCTTTTCCACTGTTTCTCCAAGATAGCTTTCTGCATCAGACTTCAGCTTCTGCAAAATAATTGCGGAAATTTCCTGCGGCGTATAATTCTTCCCTTCAATGTCTTCTTTATGGTCGCTTCCCATGTGACGCTTGATGGAAAGAATCGTATTCGGGTTGGTGATAGCCTGGCGTTTTGCCACTTCCCCAACCTGGCGCTCGCCGTTTTTGAATGCTACTACTGAAGGTGTTGTACGGTTCCCTTCCTGATTTGGGATAACCTCTGCTTCGCCGCCTTCCATAACGGCCACACAAGAGTTTGTCGTACCTAAGTCAATACCGATAATTTTACTCACAAAAAACCCTCCTGAAAATCGTATGTAATTGAATTACTCTGTTACTTTAACCATTGCCGGTCGAATGACACGGTCATTAAGCAAATAACCTTTTTGCATGACTTCGACAACAGTGTTGGATTCATGATCTTCGTTTTCCACCTGCATCACAGCCTGGTGAAATTCGGGATCAAACGGTTGTCCTTCCGCTTCGATCTCTTTGATGTTTTCCTCTTCAAAGGCGTCCTTCAATTGTCTGTGGACAATTTCCATCCCTTGAAGAAGCGACTTTGCCTCTTCCCCTTCGGCCTTCGTATTTAACGCCCGATCGAAATTATCGAGGGCAGGCAAAAGCTTTTCAGCAAAACCTAGCGCTTTATACTTGGCAGCCGCGGCCTTTTCCTCTTTCGTCCGGCGGCGGAAATTATCATAGTCAGCTTGAACACGAAGCATCCGGCTTTGAAACTCTTCCTTTTCCTTCTCCAGTTGCTGAATCCTTTGCTGCAACTCTTCAACGGTTTCTTCTTTCTCTCCGTGTTGGTCCGAATCTTGTTGATCGGTTTCCACAAACTCGGTTTCAACAACTTCCGGCTGATCCTGTTCTTTCTCCTGGACTTGTTCGTTGTTTTCTTCTGCCATTCATTCTTCACCTCCTGTTGGGAATCAGTCATTCGCATGTGTCAACCAAATGACATGATACTTACTACGATCCAAATTCATTCTCATAAGCACAAGAAAGCGATGGAAGAATGCTCTTCCACCCTTCTGAATACCAATATTGCCGTTCCTACTCACTTTGATACCGATTCGTCAACACATGTGAAAGGTGTTTAGACACAAGATCCAGCAGACTTACAACACGTGGATATTCCATACGTGTCGGTCCGATAATCGCTATAGTGCCCATATGGTGGTCGGCAATCGCATAATCCGCGGTGATAACACTGCAGTTATTAATTTCCTGCACATCGTTTTCATGGCCGATCTTAATCTGAAGCCCTCTTGAGCCGGACCTCAATAAACGATTAACGATGTCTTCCTGCTCAATTGCGTTAAGAAGCGAACGAACCTTATTGATATCGTGGAATTCAGGTTGAGCCAATATGTTGGTTTTCCCGCCGTAATAGACCTTGTCGGAATTTTCATAGGAAAACGTGTGGTAAAGCATTTCTACAATACCCTCATATTTCTCAATGTTCTCCTTCAAAACCAGTTCAATCTCGCGGAAAATCTTTTCCCGCAAATGAACGAGAGAGCTTCCGCTGAGACGTTCGTTCAATATGTTGACGAATTTCTCAATATCGCTGCGGTCAACACCGGTCGGAATTGAAATTGTTCTGTTCTCGACGTGCCCGGTATTCGTAACGAATATGGCCACCGCTGTATTCCCGGTCAAGGGAATAATCTGAATGTGCTTCAGCGTGGTTTCAAACACTTCCGGCCCGAGCACGATTGACGTATAGTTCGTAAAATCCGAAAGAACGCTTGCCGTCTTCTGGGCAAGGCCCTCAAGCTCCACGATCTTCCTCGCGAAAACAGATTGAATATTTCCGATTTCCCGGGTGGTCAACAGCGCCGGTGATAATAAATGATCTACATAAAACCGGTAACCTTTCTCGGACGGAACCCTTCCCGAGGAACTATGCGGTTTTTCAAGGAACCCCATTTCCTCTAAATCGGAAAGTTCGTTCCGGATCGTCGCGGGACTGAATGTTACGTCTTTGCGCTTTGCTATCGTACGGGAACCGACCGGTTCCGCAGACCGAATATAATCATCAATCAGTATCTGGAGTACAAATAATTGACGGTCGGTCAACATGGTTGTATCACCTCTGTTAGCACTCAAAGAGAGCGAGTGCTAAGACTAATAAAAATGTATCAAATCCGAATATCGGTGTCAACTCTAAACAAACACCAATGAGCTTTAAACGGAAATGAACTCCTGAAAAACTTCGTTCCCGAGAAACACCCCTTGTTTTGTTAAAAAAATACGATCTCCTTCTTGCCGCAATAATCGTCGATGAAACAAGTCATCCACCACATCGCCAAACACTTCATTCACATCCTGGCCAAACCGTTCCGCAAAGGTTTCTTTGGATACCCCGTCGGCCTGTCGTAAACCGAGGAACATCTCATCTTCCATTCTTTCTTTCAATGGAACAGGATGTTCTTCGACGAAAGCATCTTCGCGCTCATGCATCAATCGAATGTATTTCTTTGTCCAGCCAGCATTAATACGCCTTACACCGTCAATGTAGCTGTGTGCGCCAGCGCCAAAACCGAAATAATCCTCGTTCCGCCAATACACCTGGTTGTGGGAACTTTCAAATCCGGGTTTTGCAAAATTGCTGATTTCATATTGCCGAAAGCCGTTTTCCCCTAATACATCAAGCAAAGTTTCGTACATGTCAGCTTCTTGATCTTGATCAGGAAGCGGAAGCTTTCCCTTTCGCATGCGATTATAAAAAATCGTTCTCGGCTCTACTTGTAAGGAATAAATCGAAACATGCTGGATATTAAGCGACATAGCGGTCTCCAGAGTCTCTTTCAATCGGGCGACTGTTTGTCCAGGAAGCCTGTACATCAGATCGATTGAAATATTTTCAAACCCGACCTGCCCGGCCAGCTCCAATGTCCGAAATACGTCATCGCTTTTATGGGTACGCCCCGCCTCGGCAAGCAATTCATCATCGAACGCCTGCACACCGAGACTGAGCCGGTTCACTCCGGCTGCCTTCATGATCTCCAATTTTTCAAGGTTCAAGTTACCCGGGTTCGCCTCGACAGTAAATTCCGTATCCCTTGCTTTTGGAAGTTGTTGTTTCACGCTTTCAAAGAAATACGCTGTTTGTTCCGGGTCCAGGGCGGTCGGCGTTCCTCCGCCTACGAAAATCGTCTCCAAAGGTTTTGCCGCAAACCGCATTGCCTGCCGCCCCATTTCAATCTTGAGCGCTTCTAAATACTCCCGGACCGGTTGACCGGCCAGTAAATATTTATTGAAATCGCAATAGGAACAAATATGTTCACAAAACGGAATGTGAATATAAGCCGCTTTCGGCATCGCTATCACCTTTACATGATACGGCCTGCGCCGCAAAATCCGGCACAGGCTCGTTTATTCTGGATTATTTGTCATTGTCCATTTTCAGGACAGCCATAAAGGCTTCCTGCGGAACCTCGACCTTCCCGACCGATTTCATTCGTTTCTTGCCTTCTTTTTGCTTTTCAAGCAATTTCCGTTTCCGCGTGATGTCGCCGCCGTAACATTTCGACAGCACATTCTTACGCATCGCTTTGATCGTTGACCGGGCAATGATTTTCTGTCCAAGTGCCGCTTGAACAGGAACCTCAAACTGTTGTCGCGGAATTAACTCCTTGAGCTTTTCTACAATCGTCTTACCCCGATCATAAGCAAATTCACGGTGAACGATGACCGATAATGCATCGACCTTCTCGCTATTTAACAAAATATCCATCTTCACAAGCTTCGATGCCTTGTAACCTATTGGCTCGTAATCCAAAGACGCGTAGCCCTTCGTGCTTGATTTCAGATAATCAAAGAAATCATATACGATTTCTGACAGTGGAATCTCATAAACGATGTTGACGCGATTTTCGTCCAAATATTGCATGTCTATAAAATCGCCACGCTTGGATTGGCACAGTTCCATAACCGGACCGACATAATCATTCGGAGTCATGACCGTAGCTTTAACAAAAGGTTCTCCGACCTCTTCAATTTCTGCCGGTTCCGGCATATTCGAAGGATTATCAATCGTTACCTCTTCACCGTTCGTCAACTTCACACTGTAAATAACACTTGGGGCAGTCGTGATTAAGTCAATATTAAATTCACGTTCGATTCGTTCCTGAATGATCTCCATATGAAGAAGCCCGAGAAATCCGCAGCGAAATCCGAAACCGAGCGCTTGTGAAGTTTCAGATTCATATTGAAGAGAGGAATCATTCAATTCCAATCGTTCAAAAGCTTCGCGAAGATCATTGTATTGACTGGCGTCAACAGGATACATGCCGCAATAAACCATCGGCTTCATTCTTCGATAGCCTGGAAGAGGCTGGCCAGCGGGATTTACGGCGCTTGTTATCGTATCACCGACACGAGAATCCCCGACTTGCTTAATGGAAGCCGTTAAATAACCTACATCTCCTACTGTCAATTCGTCCTTCGGTACCGGCTTAGGTGTAAACACACCGATTTCCGTGACTTCAAATTCCTTGTCTGTCGCCATCATCTTGATTCTCTCACCGACACGGACACTTCCTTCCGCTACTCGGATATAAGCGATTACTCCGCGGTAGGAATCGTAAAGAGAGTCGAAAATAAGCGCTTTTAAAGGATCCTCTGGCTCTCCTTGCGGCGGCGGGATCTTATCGACGATTTGTTCCAGGATCTCATCCACCCCAAGCCCTTCCTTCGCGGAGGCCAGGACAACATCATCGGCATCGATGCCGATGACATCCTCAATTTCTTTTCGAACCCGCTCGGGATCAGCGCTCGGCAAATCGATCTTATTAATAACCGGAATGATTTCAAGGTCATTTTCCAATGCCAGATAAACGTTAGCCAACGTTTGCGCCTCAATTCCCTGAGCCGCATCCACAATCAATAAAGCTCCTTCGCAAGCGGCAAGGCTGCGGGAAACTTCATATGTAAAATCGACATGCCCCGGCGTATCGATCAAATGAAAAATGTATTCTTCACCATCGTTCGCTTTATAAGTCAGCTGGACTGAATTCAGCTTGATGGTAATCCCACGTTCGCGCTCAAGATCCATCGCATCCAGCATCTGCTCTTTCATTTCCCGTTGTGTCAATGCACTGGTTCTTTCCAATATTCGGTCGGCCAGTGTTGACTTCCCGTGATCAATATGAGCGATGATCGAGAAATTGCGTATTCGGGACTGCCTGTCCTTGTCTGTCATTATTCTTATCACTCCCAGCTCACACACTAGCGTGATTATATCACTCCAGGGATGCATAGTCGAGTGGACCGGTATAAAGCAAAGATCACCTTGTATCGGGTAGTCCGGAAATTCAAATAAAAAAAGCACTTCTCCAAGGGAAGTGCTGGATCATCCTAATAGATTTTCTATTATTGTGGCCGCCACATTTACACCTTTTCTGAAAATACCCGTCACCGATTCCGTTGCAGCATTTCCTACAGCAGAGAAAACATTGAAGGTCTGAATATCCTGGAGCCTTTCCCGTTTCTCTGTTATTTTTGTGCTGGCAGGGGCGCTTCCCGCCGACTCCTCAACTTTAGGCAGGTGATCGATGCCTTTCACTTCTTGAATTCCTTCATTCGCTTCCTGCATGCCAAAGAGCACACCGAAGAAGAATAAAGACGCCAACAACAAGCATTTGATTGTGAATTTCGCCATATTCACCACGCCTTTTCATCCATGGAGTGACCTTGAAGAGCCATTTCTTTCAACTTCGACTGGAATAACATATATGGAAGGCGAATATTTGCGTTACTCAGCTTCGCCGGATACCTTTTTGGCTTCATGGTTCTCCCAATAATATTCACTAATGACATCCGCCAACGCATCCATAGTGTGATAGACTTCTTTCAAAGTATTATTAACTCCGCCGATTTCTATCAACATGGCGCCTCCCGAAAGATCTTGATTGTATACACCGTTCCCCTGTTTTTTAGTTTTGCCAATCACGCCGCGGCTCAAACCCGGATATTCGTCCTCCAGCATATTGTGCAAAACCGTAGCTTTGTGTTCGTTTTTTTCGTAATTGGGATTCCCCTCCCCAACAACAAACGCCACACGGGCGTATTCTTTCCCGTTTAGTGTGACCATCCTCATCTTTTTCTCCAGTTTCCCATCACGATGAAGGTCAAAGACCAATTTCACATTAGGATGTTGATTTAACGCCGCTGCAACAACGTCCCTGGATACACTGTATGACTGGTAGTATCTCAACCCCTGTTGATTAACCCTCTTCTGTACGCTGTTATCATTGACAAGTGTGCCAATTCCTCTCTTCTCCAATTCCTTTTTCAATCTCAGCGCCACATCGTGCATATTGACTTTGGAGCTGTAAGCCTCATTTGGCTCGTCGGCCCCTTTCAAAATCGGCAGATAAGACTCTGTATTATGGGTCGCGTAAAGAAAGACAACGTTTTTCTCTCCGGTAGTTTGAACGGGAGGCGTCACAGAATCGTTGTTCTGCCCTTCTTCGTTTAATTTCTGCAATTTTTCTGTTGCGACTTCCCTTTCCTGCATCATCACCCCTACGGGAGGTGCAGATTCATGGGGAAGGTTAGTGTAATTGGTTCCGGTTCCCGCTACAATAATATCCGAATCATAAATTTCAAATCCCGGCAACTCATTCCCCAACAAACTCCGAATATCTCCAGGTTCAATACTCGTTACCAATTCAAACCCAAGTGACGACAGGGGAGGAATGTGAGAATCCTCGGGAAGAACTTGGGTGAAATACGGATTTTCAAAACCAATAAAGTGAAGCAACGCCTCACTTGAAAGGCTTGACGTCCATTCCTCCACAGTCGAAGAGGCAAAGCGAAACTTTTCATCCAGAGCGGTCAACAACGCAGAAAATAGAAAAAGTGCGATGACCGTTGAAATCACTAAAATGAATAATCGTTTGAGGCTTGTCCGTTTGAGCGACAGAGATGAAGAGTACGATGGTTGGTTGGATAGCATAGTTCTCACCCTTTCAATTCCGCTTAATTCTACGATATGCAAACCGTTTAAAGGGTAGAACCTGCTTATATGCCGGGACAACAAAACCTGACAATTTTAATCATGCCAACCATGTATGTCTAGTGTGTATAAGCCGATAAATTTTGCTGATCCACTTCGCCGTGCAAGGAAGCGTTCAGCCCTCCGGCAATCACATTCGCCATATCCTCGATATATTCATCCACTTCTTTCGGCGTTACGATCAAATTATGCCCGAGCGGAGCCAACACCTCTTGAATGAGTTGCCTTTTTTCATCCTCACCGAGGCTTCCGACTACCCCCATGAACGTTTTCCGCTTTTCTTCATCCGGAAGATCTTCGTCTGTCAGTTCTTTCTTTTCTCCAAACGTCATCCCGGATGGCGTAAGCGCTTTAGACGGTTTATCCTGATTCTTCATTTCATGTCCGAAATGCTTCAATATGAAATCGATCGTATCGCTAGTGATGGTGACTGCATCCACGACGGTCGGAACACCAATTGCAATTACAGGAATTCCCAAAGTGTCATAACTCAATTCTTTCCGTTTGTTTCCGACGCCTGATCCGGGATGAATCCCGCTGTCAGAAATCTGTATCGTGGTGTTGACTCGTTCAATGGATCTCGAAGCCAACGCATCAATGGCGATCACGAAATCGGGCTTTGTCTTTTCAATGACACCATTAATAATGTCACTGGTCTCGATCCCGGTCACTCCCATTACTCCCGGTGATATGGCACTGACCGGCCGAAAGCCTTCATCCACATTCTCGGGAGTGAGGTCAAATAAGTGCTTGGTAATTAATATTTTTTCAATAGCGACCGGGCCGAGAGCATCTGGCGTTACATTCCAGTTCCCAAGACCAACGATCAAACAACTGGCTTCTTTCGGAATCTTAAGGGACTCGACAAATTTAGCGAATTGCTTCGCAAACACTTCTTCCACTTTCTCTTGAAGAGCCGAGTCTCTTTTCCGAATTCCTTCCATCTCGAAGGTCAGATAGTGCCCCGGTTTTTTCCCTACCTTCTCGGCGCCTTCCTCCGAGATTTTCACGCTGGTCAATTTAATCCCTTCAAGATTGTCCTTCTTGACAACAACCCCTTCAATTGTGGGAGATTGCTGTTTTTCAGTCTTTATCTCATGAGCCTCCAGCGCCAAATCTGTACGAACTTGATAATCCTCAAGGTTTAGATCCTTCATTTTTACGCTCCTTTTCTCAATCACTTTGTTTCTAGGTTGACCGGGGTTTGCTGTTTTCATTCCAGATTTGATTTTCCGGTAACCCTCTGGTAAAATACTGTTTGGTCTGATGATATTTAGACAGCACGGAAGTGAAGTCGGGAGGTGAAGAAATGCCTGTCATTAAATCGGCGATCAAACGCGTAAAGACAAATGAAACGAACCGCGTTCATAACGTAGCCATCAAAACGGAAATGCGCGCAGCTATCAAGGATCTTGAAGCCAAGATCGAGGAAAAGAATGTTGAGGAAGCCAAACAAGCTTACGCCAATGCCGCGCGTAAACTTGACAAAGCGGCTCGTAAGAACGTGATTCATGAGAATAAAGCCGCACGGTTCAAGTCAAGATTCTCGAAGAAAATCAATGAGCTTTCCAATTAAAAAAACGGCCCGCGAAGGCCGTTTTTTCATGTTTAATTGCATTAAGAGGGCCGGTAAGGTGTATACCTTCCGGCCCTTTTGAGATTCTTTGATGCTTTAGTCTGGAATAGCTCCGTCTCCGGGTTGCATATCATAAGTCGGAGTGTCACCCAAACCTTGGGCGCTTTGATCCACCTGTGCAGAACCAAAGTGAGTTAATCCAGCCGAAACCAGTACAGCAACAACCAAAACCAACAGTTTCTTCATCATAACTTTTCACGCTCCTCTAGAATTTTGCCTCTGGCAATCATGGCCAGGTAGAAATAATCACTCGATTGCTGAAAGTCTTCTTTCCCTCGGTAAAAGGTCGCCAATTCTTCGCTGTACTCAATGACGTACTCCCACCGCTCGTGGTCGTTGTAATACGAAATCCCTTCTTTGTAAGCATCCTCAAAGCGGAGGGGCTCCACAAATTTTGCTTTCAAAAGGTCACACCGATAATAAAAATCCTGAATTCCGTGCTCTTTTGCAAGGGAAACTCCCTGCTCCAGCATTCGCTTCGCTTCCGCGATCTGATCAATTTTGAAATAATTCTCCGCCAGCAGAAAGAAATTCCTGGCCCTTAATTGATACTCTTGCGAATGGGTTGACTCAAAGACTTCCATCAAATAATAAAGTGCTTTCTTCGGCCGATTTTGCTTCGAATACAGCAATCCGAAATTATGGGAAAGATACATTCTTAATCCGCTGTCTTCACATTTCGCCGCATAAATCAAGGCATTATGGTAATGCATTTCGGACTGTTTGTATTGTTCAATATCGTGGTTATTTAAAGCCAGTAAATTTTCACAATGAGCACACCGCAAATAATTGAGTTGTTTCTTGAACAGTGTGAGTGCTTTCCGTGCGTAACTTATCGAAGATGTTATGGCATACACACGATGACAAGCGGCCGCCATTTTGTAAAAAAGTTCTGCGTCTTCTTCGGGGAAGTCCGCTTTGTGGACAAGCGGTTCAGCCTTCAAATAATACTCCATCGCAATTCGATATTGCTCCTGATCGTAGTGATAAATTCCCCGGAAGAAATAATAGAAGTAATTCAGCCAGTGCGCTGCATCATCTTCAACAGGCTCCACATCGGCAAGCGCAGATGCGGTTTTGTCGAAATCCTTG
>DASTWO010000101.1:0-12316 GCA_035776675.1 Caryophanales bacterium | reverse complement strand
GAAATAGAAATGCGTGAGATCGATGAAGATGATGAATCCGCGAATAAGAAACCTGACCCTGATGTAGAGACAAAGGAAACGGTTAAATAAGGGAAAACCTGATACGAAAAAGGGAGGTAGACCCCTTGTTGGATGTTAATAACTTCGAATTTATGAAAATCGGTCTCTCTTCGCCGAACAAAATCCGTTCGTGGTCACGCGGTGAAGTGAAGAAGCCGGAAACAATCAACTATCGTACCTTGAAACCGGAGAAAGACGGTCTTTTCTGTGAACGAATTTTTGGTCCGACTAAGGACTGGGAATGTCACTGCGGAAAGTATAAGCGTGTTCGTTACAAAGGTGTTGTTTGTGATCGTTGCGGAGTTGAAGTGACGAAAGCAAAGGTTCGCCGTGAACGGATGGGACACATTGAACTGGCTGCACCGGTTTCACACATTTGGTATTTTAAAGGAATCCCCAGCCGTATGGGGCTTGTTCTCGACATGTCACCTCGGGCGTTGGAAGAGGTTATTTACTTCGCTTCTTACGTCGTTACTGATCCCGGGGACACTCCGCTCGAGAAGAAACAATTACTCTCTGAGAGGGAATATCGCACGTATTATGAAAAGTACGGGCGCTCATTCACGGCTCAAATGGGAGCAGAGTCCATCAAGAAGCTGCTGAGCGACATTGACCTGGATAAAGAGTCGGAAATGCTTAGGGAAGAACTGAAGACTGCCCAGGGACAGCGGCGGACTCGCGCTATTAAGCGCCTTGAGGTGCTTGAAGCGTTTCGTAATTCAAGCAACAACCCATCTTGGATGATTATGGATGTCCTTCCGGTTATTCCGCCGGAACTGCGTCCCATGGTTCAGCTTGATGGCGGAAGGTTCGCAACTTCTGATTTGAACGATTTGTACCGAAGGGTTATTAATCGGAATAATCGCTTGAAACGCCTGCTTGATCTCGGAGCGCCAAGCATTATTGTACAAAATGAAAAACGGATGTTGCAGGAAGCTGTCGACGCATTAATTGATAACGGTCGACGCGGCCGGCCGGTTACCGGTCCGGGAAACAGGCCGCTAAAGTCTCTTTCTCATATGTTGAAAGGGAAACAGGGCCGTTTCCGCCAGAACCTGCTTGGAAAGCGTGTTGACTACTCGGGTCGTTCGGTTATTGTTGTCGGTCCGAATCTGAAAATGTATCAATGCGGACTTCCGAAAGAAATGGCTCTTGAGTTATTCAAGCCATTTGTCATGAAAGAACTCGTGGCACAAGGAATATCTCATAACATCAAAAGCGCCAAACGTAAAGTTGAGAAGGTGCATCCAGAAGTATGGGATGTTCTTGAAGAGGTTATTAAAGAGCATCCAGTTCTGTTGAACCGTGCGCCGACATTGCACCGCCTTGGTATTCAGGCATTTGAGCCTATTCTTGTCGAGGGACGTGCGATCCGTCTGCATCCACTTGTTTGTACCGCCTATAATGCGGACTTTGACGGTGACCAGATGGCTGTTCACGTACCGCTGTCAGCTGAAGCTCAAGCTGAGGCTCGCCTTCTAATGCTCGCGGCGCAAAACATATTGAATCCAAAGGATGGCAAGCCAGTTGTCACGCCTTCACAGGATATGGTGCTTGGGAACTATTATTTAACTCTGGAGCGTAAAGGTTCCGTTGGCGAAGGCATGATTTTCAAGGATGCTAATGAAGCTTTGATTGCATACCAGAGCGGTTATGTTCATCTTCATACGCGTGTAGGTATCCCGGCTTCTTCTTTAAGCAAGACATCTTTTACAGAAGAACAGTGGGATCAGTTGCTGATGACAACCGTGGGCAAAATCATTTTCAACGAAATTATGCCTGAATCGTTCCCGTATATTAACGAACCAACCCGATACAACCTTGAGGTAGCCACTCCGGATCAGTATTTTGTATCAATGGGAACTGACATTAAGAAGGAATTTGAAAACCGGGAAGAGGTTCCTCCATTTAAACAGGGAATTCTCGGAGATATCATCGCCGAGGTCTTCAAGCGGTTCAAAATCACCGCGACATCAAGAATGCTTGATCGTATGAAGGATCTTGGATTTCACTATTCGACCAAAGCGGGCATTACCATGGGCGTTTCCGATGTTGTCGTTCTACCGGAAAAGAAAGAGATTCTTGAGGGTGCCGAAGCTAAGGTCAGCAAGGTATTGAAACAGTTCCGTCGTGGTTTGATAACTGAAGAAGAGCGTTATGAGCGTGTCATTTCAATCTGGAGCCAGGCAAAGGATACGATCCAGGAGAAACTGATGCAGTCGCTCGATAACCACAATCCGATCTTCATGATGAGTGATTCAGGTGCCCGTGGTAACGCATCGAACTTTACACAGCTTGCCGGAATGCGCGGTCTTATGGCCAACCCATCCGGAAGGATTATTGAATTGCCAATCCGTTCAAGTTTCCGTGAAGGTCTGAGTGTGTTGGAATACTTTATTTCGACTCACGGTGCGCGGAAAGGTCTTGCCGATACTGCACTGAAAACGGCAGATTCCGGTTATCTTACTCGTCGTCTTGTTGATGTTGCGCAGGACGTTATCGTCCGGGAGGATGATTGCGGAACTGATCGTGGATTAACAGTCGAGGCCATTAAAGAAGGCAATGAAGAGATTGAAAATCTGTATGACCGTCTTGTAGGAAGAACGATATTTGAGACCGTTCGTCATCCGGAAACCGGCGAAACGATCATTGAGAAGGATCATTTGATCGGAGAAGATAAGGCGAAAGCCATCGTAGATGCCGGTGTTACAAGAACCGTGATTCGTTCAGCCTTTACATGCGATACACGACACGGCGTGTGCCAGAAATGTTATGGCCGCAATTTGGCGACCGGATCCAAAGTCGAGGTTGGAGAATCTGTCGGTATTATTGCCGCACAGTCCATCGGCGAGCCGGGTACCCAGCTGACCATGCGTACATTCCACACCGGTGGTGTTGCCGGAGACGACATTACACAAGGTCTCCCGCGTGTTCAAGAATTGTTTGAAGCCCGTAACCCGAAAGGTCAGGCGCCGATTTCCGAAATCAATGGCAAGGTTGTCGAGATCAACGAGCTTAAAGATAAGAGAGAAGTCACGGTGCAAGGTGAAATTGAATCACGTTCTTACACCATGCCTCTCGGCGCTCGCATGAAGGTTGCTGTTGATGATGAGGTTAAAGCCGGCCAGGAGTTGACTGAAGGCTCAATTGATCCGAAAGACTTGTTGAAAGTTACAGGTGTGCAAGGCGTTGAGAACTATCTCTTGCGTGAGGTACAGAAAGTCTACCGTATGCAAGGGGTTGAAATTGGTGATAAGCACGTTGAAGTGATGGTGCGACAAATGTTGCGCAAAATCCGGGTTACCGATGCAGGAGATACGGAAGTGCTTCCGGGGTCTCTCATTGATATTCATCACTTCAAGGATGTCAACAAGAAAGTGTTGTTTAATAGCCAAAATCCGGCTAAAGGCAACCCGGTTCTTCTCGGAATTACAAAGGCGTCACTTGAGACAGAATCCTTCTTGTCAGCAGCCTCCTTCCAGGAGACAACACGCGTCCTTACCGATGCGGCCATTAAAGGCAAACGTGATGAGTTACTCGGCTTGAAAGAGAATGTCATCATCGGTAAGCTCGTCCCTGCCGGTACCGGAATGGGCCGTTACCGCGGTGTTTCCGCCCAGCAAGATGGGGAGGAAGCGGAACAGCCGACGGAAGGTGAAGGATCTGAAGAAGCGCTTGTCAATCAAGAATAGAACATCATGCTGAGTCAAATTCATTTTCGAGTTGACAAGGGGAAGCACTCGGTGGTATCATATCGAAGTGCTTCCACAACCCTTGTTGCTTTGGAGGATATGAAAGATGTCTTATGAAAAAGTAACACAGGCAAGTGATGTCGTGATTGGCACCAAACAAACAATGAAAGCCTTGAGGGCGGGACAAATTAGAGAACTTGTAATAGCCGAAGATGCTAATATTCATATTCTTGATGATGTTCTGGCCATCGCCCGGCAAAGCAAGGTTCCCGTTAGTAAAGTTGATTCTATGCAAAAGCTTGGGAAAGCATGTGGGATCGACGTCGGAGCTTCAGCGGTAGCCATTAAGGTATAAATGTCCGCTGGTGAAATCGATTGGTTTTCTTTTTTGCCCACTTATGAACCACCTGGAACTGTGGGCTTACAAAACGCAGGTAAGAAAGGAGGAAATCGCATGCCGACAATTAATCAATTGATCCGTAAAGGCCGGACTACAAAGTTGAAAAAATCGGACTCTCCGGCATTGAATAAAGGGTACAACAGCTTCAAAAAGTCGCAGACTGATTTGGCCTCACCGCAAAAGCGCGGGGTTTGTACACGTGTTGGTACCTTGACGCCGAAGAAACCGAACTCGGCTTTGCGTAAATACGCACGTGTTCGTTTAACAAACGGAATTGAGGTAAACGCATATATCCCAGGCGTTGGACACAACCTTCAGGAACACAGCGTTGTGTTAATTCGCGGGGGACGTGTTAAGGATTTGCCGGGTGTACGTTACCATGTTGTACGCGGAGCACTTGATACCTCCGGTGTACAGGATCGCAAACAAGGCCGTTCCAAATACGGAACGAAAAGACCGAAGGAATAAGGGAACTTCTTTTATTCTTTTATACGAATTGGAAAGGAGGGGACAATATGCCTCGAAAAGGACCTGTCGCTCGTCGCGATGTATTGCCTGATCCTATTTATAAATCAAAGCTTGTAACCCGTTTGATCAACCGAATCATGATTGACGGTAAGAGGGGAAAGGCGCAGAAAATTCTATATCGATCCTTTGAACTTGTCAAAGAACGGACCAGTAAGGATCCAATGGAAATCTTCGAACAGGCGTTGAAAAATGTTATGCCGGTACTTGAGGTTAAAGCTCGCCGTGTCGGGGGTGCAAACTATCAAGTTCCTGTAGAAGTTCGTCCTGAGCGTCGTACTTCGTTGGCGCTTCGTTGGTTGGTGAACTATTCCCGTCTTCGTGGAGAAAAGACAATGGAAGAGCGTCTTGCCAATGAAATTATGGATGCAGCAAACAATACTGGCCAGGCTGTGAAACGTCGTGAGGACAGCCACAAAATGGCCGAAGCAAACAAGGCATTTGCCCACTATCGTTGGTAGGAATAACCTTGTTTTCATCTTGTCCGGCAGCCCCCTGCTGAATAAAGCCAAAGCCTTCGGCGGATGCTACAGATTTTTCATAGGGGGTATCGCTTAAACGTGATGAAATTTGGGCGAACATACGCCAAGGTGTATTAGATTCTCTAATAAAGGAAGGAGAAATGACTATGGCAAGAGACTTCTCCTTAGAAGATACAAGAAATATCGGGATTATGGCTCATATCGATGCCGGTAAAACAACGGCGACTGAAAGGATTCTGTTCTATTCGGGACGCATCCACAAAATCGGTGAAACCCACGAAGGTGCATCGCAAATGGACTGGATGGCTCAGGAACAGGAACGCGGGATTACCATTACCTCTGCTGCAACAACTGCGCAATGGAATAATCACCGTGTCAATATTATTGATACGCCGGGTCACGTGGACTTCACTGTTGAAGTTGAACGTTCTTTGCGTGTATTGGATGGATCGGTCGCGATCCTTGATGCGCAATCCGGTGTGGAGCCGCAAACAGAAACAGTATGGCGTCAGGCAACGAATTACGGAGTTCCCCGTATTGTTTTCGTAAATAAGATGGACAAAATCGGAGCGGATTTCCTATATTCAAACAAGACATTGCATGATCGTCTTGGGGCCAATGCCCATCCTGTTCAGCTGCCAATCGGCGCTGAGGATGACTTTGAAGGGATCATCGACCTTGTTGAAATGAAGGCTTATTATTATGAAGATGATCTCGGTACTCGTACTGATGCAAGAGACATTCCCGATGAATATAAGGAGCAAGCTGAAGAATATCATGAAAAACTCATTGAAGCCGTTGCAGAGCTTGATGAAGAACTCATGATGAAATATCTTGAAGGTGAAGAATTGACCACGGAAGAGGTCAAAGCCGCAATTCGTAAAGGAACGGTAAACGTTGAGTTCTACCCGGTGCTTTGCGGATCTGCCTTTAAGAACAAAGGTGTCCAGCTTTTGCTAGACGCTGTTGTTGACTATCTGCCGTCTCCGTTGGATGTTCCTCCGATTAAAGGTTTTCTGCCGAGATCGGAAGAGGAAGTGGAACGTAAAGCGGATGACAAAGGACCATTTTCTGCACTTGCATTTAAAGTAATGACGGATCCATATGTCGGGAAATTGACCTTTTTCCGAGTGTATTCCGGTTCGGTAGATGCCGGTTCGTATGTGCAAAACTCCACGAAAGACAACCGGGAACGGTTGGGTCGTATTTTGCAAATGCATGCGAATACGCGTGAGGAAATCAAAACCGTTTATTCTGGCGATATCGCAGCAGGTGTTGGCTTAAAGAACACTTCGACAGGCGATACGCTGTGTGACGAGAAGGATCAAGTTATTCTTGAATCCATGGACTTCCCGGATCCGGTTATTTCAGTAGCCATTGAACCTAAATCGAAAGCCGATCAGGATAAAATGGCGATCGCTTTGGGTAAACTGGCGGAAGAAGATCCGACGTTCAAGACGGAAACAAATGAAGAAACCGGTCAGACCATTATTTCCGGAATGGGTGAGCTTCACCTTGATATCATTGTTGACCGTCTAAGACGAGAATTCAAAGTCGATGCCAACGTAGGTGCGCCACAGGTTGCTTATCGTGAAACGATTCGCAAGGGTGGTAAGGTTGAAGGGAAATTCATCCGTCAGTCCGGCGGACGCGGTCAGTACGGCCATGTATGGGTAGAATTTGAACCACTCGACCGAGAAGAAGGCTTTGAATTTGTTAACAAGATTGTCGGCGGTGTTGTGCCGAAGGAATATATTCCTTCCGTGCAGTCTGGTATTGAAGAATCCATGCAAAACGGATTGCTTGCCGGTTACCCGTTGATTGATATGAAAGCTACATTATATGATGGTTCTTACCATGATGTCGATTCCAGTGAAATGGCGTTTAAAATTGCTGGCTCAATGGCCTTTAAAGAAGCAAAAGGCGTCTGTGATCCAGTGATCCTGGAACCGGTTGAGAAAGTGGAAGTCGTTGTTCCAGAAGAATTCATGGGCGACATTATGGGTGACATCACAAGTCGTCGCGGCCGTGTAGAAGGAATGGGCAGCCGCGGTAATGCACAGGTGATCAACGCGTTTGTTCCGCTGGCCGAGATGTTTGGTTATGCGACAACGTTGCGTTCGAGCACACAAGGACGCGGAACGTATACAATGCATTTTGATCACTATGAGGAAGTGCCAAAGAGCATTTCTGATGATATTGTTAAGAAGGTTTCAGGGCAATAACCCTTGTCCTGAGCTGCGTTTTAGTGTAATCTGAGGGAGGCGACACCTTCTTTGATTCGCCTGCCTCAAAACTAATAAACATAAGTGTGAATAAAGGAGGACATACAAATGGCAAAAGAAAAATATGATCGTTCAAAACCTCATATTAACATTGGAACGATCGGACACGTTGACCACGGAAAAACGACTTTGACTGCTGCAATCACAACAGTTCTTCACAACACTTCCGGAACAGGTGAAGCGATGGCGTTTGACAAAATCGACAACGCTCCGGAAGAAAGGGAACGCGGTATTACAATCGCAACGTCTCACGCTGAGTATGAAACGGATAACCGTCACTATGCTCACGTTGACTGCCCTGGACACGCTGACTATGTTAAGAACATGATTACTGGTGCTGCGCAAATGGATGGAGCTATTCTGGTTGTATCCGCTGCAGACGGACCGATGCCGCAAACTCGCGAGCACATCTTGCTTTCCCGTCAGGTAGGCGTACCGTCGATCGTTGTATTCTTGAACAAAACAGACATGGTTGACGACGAAGAGTTGCTTGAACTGGTTGAGATGGAAGTCCGTGACTTGCTGTCCGAATATGAATTCCCGGGTGATGACATTCCGGTTGTTAAAGGTTCGGCATTGAAAGCTCTTGAAGGCGATCAGGAACACGGAAAAGCCATCCTTGAATTGATGCAAGCTGTGGATGACTACATCCCGACACCGGAACGCGACCACGACAAGCCGTTCATGATGCCTGTCGAGGACGTATTCTCAATTACTGGACGCGGAACCGTTGCAACTGGACGTGTTGAACGTGGTACAGTTAAAGTCGGTGATGAAATTGAAATTCTTGGTATCAAAGAATCCAAGAAAACTACGGTTACCGGCGTAGAAATGTTCAAGAAGCTTCTTGAATATGCTGAAGCCGGCGACAACATCGGCGCGTTGCTCCGTGGTGTTGCCCGTGAAGATATTGAGCGCGGCCAAGTGCTAGTTAAGCCTGGTACGGTTACAGCTCATACGAAGTTTAAGGCTGAAGTTTATGTTTTGTCTAAAGAAGAAGGCGGCCGTCATACTCCGTTCTTCTCCAACTATCGCCCGCAATTCTACTTCCGTACAACGGATGTTACAGGCACAATCGAACTTCCGGAAGGAACGGAAATGGTTATGCCTGGTGACAACACCGAAATGACGGTTGAATTGATTGCGCCGATCGCCGTAGAAGACGGCACGAAATTCTCTATCCGCGAAGGCGGCCGTACAGTAGGTGCCGGAGTGGTTGCTGAGATTATCGGCTAAATTGTATGATCAAAGCACTCCCGTTTTGATAACGGGGGTGTTTTTTAATGAGATCCGTCTTTAATAAGAACGTGTTATTCTATGACAATATTAGGAGTACACAAGAAAATTCCGCTTTAAGCTTGCAATTCGAAGGCAGAGTCCTTATAATAGTAAAAGTGTGCGTGATGGGAGAAAACATCGGGTTTTCCTTGCATCACCGCGGTTTATTTAATATAATAGTGAATGTTGGTCTCAGCGATGATGTGAAAGGTTGCTGACACACCCGGCCCCTTTGCCATGACGGGGTGTTTGGAAATTTTCACGGAGCGAGTCTATTTTCCGAAAATGGACGAAAAAGGAGGGAAAGACATGGCAAAACAAAAGATCCGTATTCGTTTGAAAGCTTATGATCATCGTATTCTTGATCAATCAGCCGAAAAAATCGTCGACACCGCTAAACGCGCAGGTGCGGCTGTATCGGGTCCGATCCCGTTGCCCACGGAGAAATCCATCTATACAGTTTTGCGGGCGGTACACAAGTACAAGGATGCCCGTGAACAGTTTGAAATGCGCACGCATAAGCGGTTGATCGACATTCTCAACCCGACGCCGCAAACGGTAGATTCGCTGATGCGTTTGGATTTACCGTCAGGTGTCGATATTGAAATTAAACTGTAAATCGACCAGGAGGAGGTGTAACAGTTGAGAAAAGGAATCTTGGGTAGAAAAATCGGCATGACTCAAATTTTTGCGGAAAACGGTGAAGTGATTCCGGTGACGGTCGTTGAAGCCGAACCGAACATCGTCCTTCAGAAAAAAACGAAGGAAACGGACGGTTATGAAGCGATTCAGCTCGGCTTTGCCGACAAGAAGGAATCCCGTACGAACAAACCGACAAAAGGCCATGCTGATAAAGCGGGAACGACAGCCAAGCGCTTCATTAAGGAAATTCGCGATGTGAACCTCGACGACTATGAAGTCGGAGGAGAGGTTAAGGTCGATTCGTTTGCGGAAGGCGACGTTATTGATGTGACCGGAACTTCGAAAGGCAAAGGGTTTCAGGGAGCGATCAAACGCCATAACCAACAACGCGGACCAATGTCGCACGGCTCACGTTACCACCGTCGTCCAGGTACAATGGGACCGATTGATCCCATGCACGTGCTTAAGGGAAAGAAACTTCCGGGACGCATGGGCGGAGAACGGGTTACCGTTCAGAACGTATCTGTTGCCAAAGTCGACACGGAGCGTAATTTGATTTTGGTAAGAGGCAACGTTCCCGGCGCAAGGAAGAGTTACGTAATGATTCAAAGTGCCGTTAAGGCAACGGAAGCGAAGTAATAAGGAAAGGAGGAGCACTGTATGCCGAAAGTAACATTATATAATCAAAGCGGCTCCCAGGTCGGAGACTTTGAAGTGAATGACAATGTGTTCGGAATAGAGCCAAATGAACATGTGTTGCATGAGGCCGTAGTAATGCAGCAAGCATCAAGACGGCAGGGGACACATTCCACGAAGAACCGTTCAGCGGTTAGAGGCGGTGGCCGTAAACCTTGGCGTCAAAAAGGAACTGGCCGGGCTCGTCAAGGGTCTATTCGTTCCCCGCAATGGGTCGGCGGCGGTGTTGTGTTTGGACCGAGTCCTCGCAGCTACAGCTACAAATTACCGAAGAAGGTACGTCGACTCGCTTTGAAATCGGCTTTGTCCTTGAAAGTGAAGGAAGGCGACTTTCTTGCAGTTGAGGATCTTTCGCTTGAGAAGCCGAAGACGAAAGAAATCGTCCAGTTTTTGGACAGCTTGTCCGTAGAAAAGAAAGCCCTTGTTGTAACGGCTGATTTCAATGAAGGTGTACATTTATCAGCTCGCAACATCCCCGGTGTTACTGTTGTTACATCGGAAGGCGTTAACGTCTATGATTTGCTCAATCATGATAAGTTGATCATGACGAAAGATGCCGTGAAAAAGGTCGAGGAGGTGCTTGGATCGTGAAGGACCCGCGTGATGTTATAAAGCGCCCCGTTATTACGGAACGTTCGACTGAACAAATGGCAGACAAAAAGTATACGTTTGAAGTTGACACGCGTGCCAACAAGACAGAAATCAAAAATGCCGTAGAGACTATTTTTGAGGTTCGTGTGGCCAATGTAAACACCATGAATATCAAAGGGAAACCGAAACGGTTCGGCCGTTATTTCGGTTATAAACCTAATCGCAAAAAAGCAATCGTAACACTAACTCCTGAAAGTAAGGAACTTGAGTTTTTTGAGGGTGTTTAATACGCCAATTACAGCCGCATGTCCGGTTTGAGCGGATTGACCGGCTGTCTGTTAAACAAAATAGAACACCGTCGTCGGGTTGAATCCAGATTTACCCCGAACGCTGAACGCGATGGACGGTGTTATGCCAACCGGAAAGCTAAGTTTTTTGCAAGACTTGGGTTGGCAATAATAATGAAGGAGGGTACCGAAAATGGCCATTCGAAAGTATAAACCAACCTCGAACGGCCGCCGCGGGATGTCCGTTTCTGATTTCAGTGAAATCACAACGGATAAGCCGGAGAAGTCCTTGCTCGAACCGCTACCGAAAAAAGGCGGACGCAACAACCAGGGCAGGATGACGGTTCGTCACCAAGGCGGAGGCCATAAACGAAAGTACCGCGTAATTGATTTTAAGCGGAACAAAGATGGCATACCGGGGCGCGTTGCTACGATTGAATACGATCCGAACCGGTCGGCCAATATTGCTTTGATTCATTATAAAGACGGAGAGAAGCGTTATATTCTTGCGCCGAAAGGCTTAAAAGTCGGAATGGAAGTTAAGGCGGGACCGGACGCGGATATCCAAGTTGGGAACGCGATGTCGTTAAAGGACATTCCTGTCGGAACAACCATTCATAATATTGAACTGAAGCCCGGACGTGGAGGACAGCTTGTTCGTTCCGCCGGAGCTGAAGCGCAGTTGCTCGGTAAGGAAGGCAAGTATGCTCTTGTTCGCCTTCGTTCAGGTGAAACAAGAATGATTCTGGCTACGTGCCGTGCAACAGTCGGTCAGGTTGGCAACCTAGAACATGAACTAATCAATGTAGGAAAAGCTGGCCGCAGCCGTTGGAAAGGTATACGCCCGACAGTTCGCGGATCCGTTATGAACCCGAGTGACCACCCACACGGTGGCGGTGAAGGACGTGCGCCAATTGGCCGTAAGTCCCCGATGTCCCCATGGGGCAAACCAACGCTTGGCTTGAAAACTCGGAAACGCAACAAGCCGTCGGATAAATATATTGTTCGCAGCCGCAAGCGCAAGAAGCGATAAGGAAAGGAGGTTTCCTGATTGGGCCGCAGCTTAAAAAAAGGACCTTTCGTCGATGATCATTTAATGAAAAAGGTCGAAGCATTGAATGAACAAAACCAGAAAAAGGTTATCAAAACATGGTCTCGTCGCTCGACGATATTCCCGGAATTTATCGGTCACACCATTGCCGTTCATGATGGCCGCAAACATGTACCGGTTTACGTTTCCGAGGATATGGTCGGACACAAACTCGGTGAATTTGCACCGACTCGTACGTTCCGAGGACACTCGGGTAATGACAAGAAAACATCTCGTTAACAAGAGAGGAGGTACAGGCCGATGGAGGCAAAAGCTAGCGCAAAACAA
>DASTWO010000100.1:0-4473 GCA_035776675.1 Caryophanales bacterium | reverse complement strand
CAGGAATAGTGTACATTACTTTAATAATAGGAAATAAACGGGATTTCTGTCCCACAACCTTGTATTTCAAAACGTTGAAGAGAGATAGTAACGAAAGATGCTTTGTCCAGAGAGTCGGTGGGTGCTGAGAACCGATCAAGGGCTTTCGTGAATCCTTCTCTGAGTGAAATGCCCAAGTTTAGTAAGCATTTTCGGTACGTCCGCCGTTATTGGATGAGAGCGGCAAGTGCACCCGAAGTGCGCTTGTAAGCAGGGTGGCAACGCGGAATCAACTTCCGTCCCTTTCGGGGGACGGGAGTTTTTTAATGTGATTTAAAGTCTCTGGCGGATGAAACCGCACATTTTTCGAGAAATAAGGAGGTATATTTCGAATGTTAGATTTAAAATACGTACGTAATCATTTTGATGATGTGAAATCGCGGCTGGAGAGCCGTGGTGAGGACCTGAAGGAACTTGACCGGTTTGGGGAATTGGATGAAAATCGGCGTGAGTTGATTCAAAAGACGGAGACCTTGAAGCAAAAGCGTAACAGCGTGTCCGAGGAAATCGCGAAGCTCAAGCGGGAAAAGCAGGATGCTGACGATAGGATTGCGGAAATGCGGGATGTGAGCAAGGAAGTTAAGGAGCTTGACAGGGAACTGGCACAGGTTGAGGAAGACCTGGAGAATGTGATGTTAGGTATCCCGAATTTGCCGCATGAAAGCGTGCCGATCGGCGAAGACGAGGACGATAACGTTGAAATTCGGAATTGGGGAGAAGTGCCGTCATTTGCGTTTGAAGCGAAACCCCATTGGGACGTTGGAACGGATCTTGGCATCCTGGATTTTGAACGGGCCGGAAAGGTCACAGGCAGCCGCTTTGTTTTTTACAAAGGATTGGGTGCACGTCTGGAACGAGCCTTGATCAATTTCATGATGGATTTGCATATGGAAGAACACGGCTACGAAGAAATGTTGCCGCCGTATATGGTCAATCGGGGAAGCATGACGGGCAGCGGCCAGCTCCCGAAATTCGAAGAGGATGCTTTCAAAATCCGCGAAGAAGATTATTTCTTGATTCCGACCGCTGAAGTGCCGGTGACGAATTATTATGCCGGTGAGATATTGGATGGGGCTGATTTGCCGATTCAATATGTCGCTTACAGTGCTTCTTTTCGTTCGGAAGCCGGTTCAGCCGGGCGGGACACACGCGGCCTGATCCGCCAGCATCAATTTAACAAAGTGGAGCTAGTGCATTTTGTTAAACCGGAAGTGTCTTATGAGGTACTGGAACAGTTGACCGGCCATGCGGAGAAGGTTCTGCAGTTGTTGAAATTACCGTATCGGGTGATGAGCATGTGTACCGGGGATCTCGGTTTTCACGCGGCCAAGAAATATGACATTGAAGTATGGTTGCCAAGCTACGACACTTATCGAGAAATCTCTTCTTGCAGTAATTTCGAGGATTATCAGGCTCGTCGCGCAGGACTGCGTTTCAGGCCGGAGGCCAATGCAAAGCCGGAATTTATGCATACGTTGAATGGATCGGGGCTTGCCATCGGCCGCACAGTCGCCGCAATTCTTGAAAATTATCAGCAAGCGGACGGTTCGGTCGTCATTCCGGAAGTATTAAGGCCGTATATGAGAAATGTTGATGTGATTAAAGCGAGGTAACGGAGAGGCGATAGAAAACATGCGGATGCAAGCGGAAGATGCAGCGAAAGCATTGGTGAAGGAGCGATTCGCGGATTGTCGGACGGCGATTCTCGGCGGGAGTGTCGTGCGCGGTGAGGCAACCGCGCGGTCGGATTTGGATATCGTTGTGATTGATGATCGCCATGATGCCTCTTACCGGGAATCTCTGTATGCTTACGGATGGCCAGTCGAACTTTTTGTTCATAATAGCACGTCGTATCGGGACTTTTTCGAAAGCGATTGTAAAGAAGGGACCCCAAGCATGCCAAAGATGTGCTCGGAAGGTATTGTGATCAAGGACGATGGCTTTGCCGATCAACTGAAAAAAGAAGCCCGGGATTTACTTGAAAAAGGACCTGAACCGTGGACTGAAACGGACATTCTTATGAAAAGGTACGGAATCAGTGATTTGCTGGATGATCTGGAAGGATCCGATGAGCGCGGGGAAGACCTGTTCACTGCAAATGCCCTCGCCTACAGCCTGCATGAATTTATATTGAGAATGAACGGTTGTTGGATTGGCGGGGCGAAATGGATTCCCCGCGCTCTGAAACGGTATGATGAGGAATTGTGCTACCGTTTTGTCGAGGTGTTCGATCACTTTTATATAACAAGAAATAAAGAAAAGTTGATCGCTTTCGCTGACGAAATATTGACCCCTTACGGAGGCCGCTTGTTTGACGGATTTTCGCTTGGCACACATGATTAAAGATAAGGGACGGACCATTCAATAAAATTAATAGAAACACGGTAGAACGCTTGGGGCTTTTTTTCCTTCTCAAGCGTTTTCATCGTCTTAATGAAGAAGAGTCAAAAAGGAGGATACCCCCATTAAAAAGAAGATCATTGTTTTAGTGACTGGTATGTCGGGTACTGGTAAATCAACCGTTCTTGATGAACTTTCCAGCAGAGGGCACAAAATAGTTGATACTGATTATGACGGATGGAGTAAGTATGACAAAGTTTCCGGCCAGCTTTGGGAGGAAGAGCGAATCCATTCTTTGCTCACTGAACATACCGAAGGCGCGCTATTTATTTCGGGCACTGTATCCAATCAAGGGAAATTCTATTCGATGTTTGATGCTGTTGTCTTGTTGAGCGCTCCTCTCGACGTTATGCTTGAACGAATTGATTCCCGTTCGACCAATCATTATGGAAAAACCCCCGAGCAACGAAAGGAAATAATCAATAACACCGTAACCTTTGAGCCGCTAATCCGAAAAGGAGCGGATTTCGAGATTGATACAAGAAAACCACTAAATCAAGTCGCCGATGAACTTGAACAAATTGCCCAAAAATGTATGGCTAACGGATAAGAGGGGGAAATTAAGGTTGCATTTGAATGGGAACGAAGGGAAAGGCTTTAAAACAGTTCTTTTTCGTTGACAGGTACGGCTATTTTTTCCTATAGTGGGCAACGTTCAAAATAGTCGCCGTCTTTTTTTCGGGGGCTATTTTGGTTTCACTTCAAAATGCGGGAGGGATCATGACCGTGAAATTGTTTCAGGTGAGAAAAGGACAGTTGGTTTATTATCAAAACGAATTGCACAGAGTCTATTCCGTAAAACCTGTCTATAAGCAATCGATTCACCTTGTCAGACTAAGGGACTTGGAACAACGTTTATGCGAGGCGGGAGATATTGAAAGGTATAAACCCCAAAGCCTTGACAGTTTTGTTTTTGATCACAATAGGTACACGCTTCATCGCGACCAGAAGGCTGAAAAGGGTGATTACATCCTGATCACGAAGCCCAGTCCGGAATATATGGATTATTATTTCTTAAATGAAATCGAAAAGGTGGCAATCGTTGAGAAAAACGGCGTCGTCACAAACAGGTCGAACGGGATTAAGCATAGAGAATATATGGTAATGGTCCCTGGCCGTGAAGAGGGCAGCACGCCAATCGATTATCAAGATTCGAGAGAGACCAAAGAACCGGAAGACCCTGATGTTGATTCAAGTCAGTCATCTAAAGACAATGCGGGCGCTGTCCAGGATCCGGGGATCGGCGATGTTTATAAAAAGAACAATAGTGGAACATCAATTGAAGCTATGGTCGTCGCTGTTCAAAGTGAAACCATTATCCTCGGAGGCAACTTGCAGGTATCAAAAGAAGAGTTGATGGATACGGAGAAATGGACCTTTTTGTATAGTCTGTTGGAGACTTAAAGGTTTATCCAAAACGATTTCGACATTATTGGGGGGATTCCATGGAGAATATAAAGAAGAATATTGTTTTAGTAGCCTCATTGGTGCTGACCCTGATTTTTATTGTTTGGGGGGCTTTTTTCACAGAAAGTCTGACCAGCGTGACCAATGCGGTTTATAACGTTTTTATTGATTATCTGGGTTTTGTTTATCTTGCGGCTACGTTATTTTTTGTGATATTTGCCGTTTTTCTGTTGTTCTCAAAGTATGGCCATATCCGGCTTGGGAAACAAACAGATCGTCCGGAATTCAAAACGCCTTCCTGGCTCGCGATGTTGTTCGGGGCAGGCATGGGGATCGGTATTGTTTATTGGGGAGTAGCGGAACCTGTCAGCCATTATACGAACCCTCCATTTGGCGATCCTTATACGGCCGAAGCGGCCAATACGGCGATGAAATATACCATTTTCCACTGGGGACTGGATCCCTGGGCGATTTACACCGTTATTGGGTTGTCACTCGCTTTTTTTCAATACAACAAAGGGTTGCCGGCTTCGATCAGTTCAGCCTTCTACCCTATCCTTGGAGATAAAATTCACGGCCCGATCGGAAAGACGATTGACATTCTAGCCGTCTTTGCCACGGTGTTTG
>DASTWO010000099.1:0-3957 GCA_035776675.1 Caryophanales bacterium | reverse complement strand
TTCAGCCATTTTTCCAACCGCATCTTCAGCATCCTCTGCGATGACGACTTTTCCTGAGACAGATTTCTTGCCGATCCCCTGCCCTCTGGCAATCACATCACCGACAACGTGCACTTTCATCAGATTGGTCGTTCCGGTTTCTCCAACAGGGACTCCCGCCGAAATAACCACAAGGTCACCATGTTTTACAATACTGGAATGGATGGATTCCTCAACAGCAATGTCCAGCATTTCATCAGTTGAAGAAGCCGTTTTTCCCAATTGCGGGGCAACCCCCCAGACAAGCATCAGCTTCCGGCAAACCTTTTCAGTATTTGTCACCGCAACAATTGGTGCTTTTGGCCGATATCTTGCAATCATCCTTGCGGTATGGCCGCTTTCAGTTGCCGTAATGATGGCCGAAACACCCAATTTCAATGCAGTATGGGTTACCGATTGGCTAATGGCATCCGTGATCGTTACTTCGCTTTCCTTGGTCGTTTTTTTGAATAAATCATCATATGCCAGTGCAGTTTCAGTCTTGCAGGCAATTTTTTGCATTGTAGCAACAGCCTCAACAGGATAATCACCCGCTGCCGTTTCACCTGAAAGCATCACAGCATCTGACCCATCGAAAATCGCATTCGCCACGTCACTCGCCTCTGCCCTTGTCGGCCGTGGGTTGCGTTCCATTGAATCAAGCATTTGAGTCGCTGTAATAACTGGTTTCCCAAGGATATTACATTTGCGGATCAATTCTTTTTGCACAAGCGGTACTTCTTCACTCGGAATTTCCACACCGAGATCACCACGTGCAACCATTAATCCATCGGATACATCCAGAATCTCATTTATGTTGTCAACGCCTTCACGATTTTCGATTTTCGGAATGATATCAATATCTTCGGCGTCGTATTCCTCTAGAAGTTGGCGAATATCGAGTACATCGGAAGCGCGGCGGACGAAAGACGCCGCAATAAAATCGATTCCTTGTTCGATTCCGAATTTAATGTCAGCCGCATCCTTATCTGTGATCCCCGGCAAATCCACGCTTACATTTGGCACGTTAACACCTTTTTTACTTTTCAACTTTCCGTTGTTCAGAATTCGCGTAACGATTTCTTCGTCCCTGACCTCAGTGACTTCCAATTCAATCAAGCCGTCGTCCAGCAAAATAAATGAGCCTTTGTGGACATCTTTCGCCAGGCCGGTGTACGAAATGGAAATTTTCTTCTCATTTCCGGTGATTTCTTTCATGGAAAGAATCAATTCTTCCCCTTCTACAAGATCAACAGACTCCTTTTCAAGGTTGCCTGTACGAATTTCAGGACCTTTCGTATCAAGAAGAATGGCGACGGTTTTTCCGGTTTGCTTCGAAGCCTCACGGATATTTTGAATCCGCGCCTTATGTTCTTCATGATCCCCGTGGGAGAAATTCAAACGCGCCACGTTCATTCCTGAGTTAATTAGCCTAACAAGTTGCTCCAATGTTTCGCTCGCCGGCCCAATTGTACACACAATTTTAGTTTTCTGCATGGTTTCTCTTCCTCCATTTGTTTTGTACTACGCCGAGCACCTTCATTGTTCAAATCAAACCGTGTATCGCCAACCCATAGCATACTCGAAGAAGATTATGTTTCCGGTTGGCGTAACGCCGTCAAGTGCCCCTAAATTGACAGTTCCTGCGACAACTTGTACATGTCGCTGTCAACCATATGTTTCTGCCTGAGTGCTTCCTCAAGGTCGGAATCATGCAAACGATTGTTTTTCACTCCGACCATCTTTCCTCCGTTTCCTTCCAACAATAATTCCACGGCCTTTGCACCCAAACGGCTCGCAAGTACCCGATCAAACCCGGTCGGCGATCCGCCTCTTTGGATATGACCAAGCACTGTTACCCGTGTTTCCAAATTGGTTTCTTCTTTTATTCTTTTGCCAATATCCACTCCGCTGCCTACCCCTTCGGCAACAATAATAATACTGTGCTTTTTCCCTCTTCCGTGTCCCCGTTTAAGGCGGGCAACAATTTGTTCCATATCGTAGGGAGCTTCTGGGATCAGAATCGATTCTGCACCGTCCGCGAGCCCTGACCATAAGGCCAGATCTCCTGCATCCCGTCCCATTACCTCCACTACATATGTACGTTCATGGGAAGTGGCTGTATCGCGAATTTTGTCTATAGCATCGATTACGGTATTTAAAGCCGTATCGAATCCAATTGTAAAATCCGTCCCTGCAATATCGTTATCGATCGTCCCCGGTATGCCGATTGTAGGGAAGCCCCTCTCCGTCAACTTTTCCGCTCCACGGAAAGAACCGTCTCCTCCTATTACAACGAGGCCTTCGATTCCGAAACGATTCAATTGCTCAATCGCTTTTCTTTGGCCATCGGCTGTCTTGAATTCCTCACACCTTGCTGTATAAAGCATGGTTCCCCCGCGGTGGATGATATCGCCTACTGATCCAATTTCCAGTTGCTTAATGTTCCCTGAAATTAAACCTGCATATCCGTAATAAATCCCGAATACTTCCAGTTCATGGTATATAGCTTTTCGTACGACCGCTCGAATCGCGGCGTTCATACCCGGCGAATCTCCTCCACTCGTCAAAACTCCTATCCGTTTCAAAAAGGTCACCTCAATTTTTCTTTTTACGATATCACTTTGGATAACCGAAAACAACGAAAGTTACTGTAGAAAACCTTTCCGTGAAAAAGACTTGCTGCCTTCACGGACCTTAAAAGCTTTTCAATATCTATCGAAAAATAACGGTCTATATAAATCAATTACGCCTTGGCGTAATTGCGTCCAGATTTTTATCGAACTTGTTTGATGGTTACCATTAAAAATCTGTGACATCCGCCGGAGGCTTTAACTTTATTCAGCCAGGGTTCAAACCCCGGCTGAATAAAGTTAAAAATGTGCTTCAATGGAAGCACATTTTATTCTGCTGCTTTGGAAGCGGTTTCGTTTACATACTGCCCCATATTTTTGTATTTTTGAAGACGCTCTTCCACAAGCTGCTCCTCCGAAAGCTGCGAAAGTTCTTTTAATGACGCAAGAAGAACGCGGTCAATTTCCTCCGCCTGCTCCTTCGGATTATGGTGGGCTCCGCCCTTTATTTCCGGAATCACCTTATCCACAATACCGAGTTTCTTCAAATCAGGCGCGGTTATTTGCATCGTTTCCGCTGCACGCTTCGCCTGTCCGGCATCCTTCCAGAGCAAAGCCGCAGCTCCTTCCGGAGAAATAACCGAATAAGTGGAGTTCTCCAACATGTGAATCCGATCTCCCACACCGATTCCGAGAGCACCGCCGCTGCCTCCTTCACCGATGACAATACAAACAATGGGGACTGTCAATCCGGCCATTTCAAACAAATTTCTTGCGACAGCCTCGCTTTGGCCGCGTTCCTCTGCGGCCATCCCTGGATAAGCTCCTTTTGTATCGATAAAGCTGATGATCGGACGGTTGAATTTCTCAGCTTGCTTCATAATTCGAAGTGCTTTCCGATACCCTTCCGGGTGGGGCATACCGAAATTCCGCCGAAGGTTTTCCTTCGTATCCTTACCGCGCTGATGCCCGATTACAGTAACAGGATCTCCATGATACCTGGCAATACCTGCAACAATCGCCTCGTCATCAGCATACAACCGGTCCCCATGACATTCGAAAAAATCATTGAACAAAAAAGAAACATAATCCAAAGTCGTCGGCCGGGCGGCATGGCGGGCCACCTGAACGCGGTCCCACGGCTTCATATTTTCATAAATTTCAGCTTGAACTGTTGCCAGACGCTCTTCCAACCGCTCTACCTCGTCTGACAGGTCGATATCTTTATCCTCCATGAAAGACTTCAACTCGGCGATTTTGGCTTTTAGTTCCGTAACCGGCCGTTCAAATCCAAGATCCGTCATGTCGTTTCTCCTCCTGCAGTATGAATCGACAGCACGGTAGCCAACGCTTCTTTCATCTCATT
>DASTWO010000098.1:0-4585 GCA_035776675.1 Caryophanales bacterium | reverse complement strand
ACATCGAGGACTCTCGCTTGAACGGATTCCCCTTCGGCTAACACTTCATTCGGTGTTCCAATATGATGATTGGAGATTTCGGAAATATGAACGAGCCCTTCCACACCAGGGAGCACCTCAACAAATGCACCGAAAGAAACCAACCGCTTAACAGTACCTTCAATGACTTCACCGGCACTGATTTTCTCCTCAATGCCTTCCCAAGGTCCCGGCTGTGTCTCTTTAATCGAAAGTGAGATTCTTTCGTTATCACGATCAACAGAAAGAACTTTCACCTTGACAGTGTCTCCTTCACTGACAACCTCTGACGGTGATTCTACACGGTAATGGGCAAGTTGAGAAATATGGACAAGTCCGTCAACACCGCCGATATCGACAAATACACCAAAATCAGTAAGGCGCTGAACAGTTCCCTCAACAACTTCCCCGGACTGCAACGATTCAAGCGTTTCTTGTTTGGCTGATTCTGCACGCTCGTCAAGAACCGCACGATGGGACAAAATTAATTTGTTCTTCTCACGGTCAAGTTCTACAATTTTGACTTCAACCGTTTTTCCCTCGTAATCTGCGAAATCTTCTACATAATGTCTTTCAACTAAAGAAGCCGGGATAAACCCTCGGACTCCGAGATCAACAACAAGCCCGCCTTTGACAACGGCTGCGATTTCAACCTCGAACGTCTCATGGCTTTCAAATTTCTGTTCAAGGTCATCCCAAGCCTTGTCGGCTTGAACGGCCTTCTTGGAAAGAACCAATTCATCCTCGGAAACCCGGATTACCTTCAAATCCAATTCGTCTCCTTCGGAAAGAGCGTCGCTCACCTTCTCAATATGCAAACTGGACAGCTCGCTGATCGGCACGATTCCGTCCACTTTGAAGCCGACATCGACAAGGGCGTGTTTCTCTTCAATCTTTGTAACCGTCCCTTTTACGATTTCCCCTTCAGAGAAAGACTTCAGTTCCACGTCGCTCATCTGCTCCGCTTCCTGCTCATTATTCGTTTCTTCCACACCATTATTGATTTCTTCAACCAATGAGATAACCTCCTTAAATCCGATAAAGAACCCGACCACTAAACCCGGTCATTCCTAGGCAAAATGAGAAATTATATCAAAAAAGATCGGCACATTCTTCATCATCGAAACAAATAAAATCATTTCCTTACTTTAACTTCCTACAAATTGGGCACATTTGTCAAGCTTTTGAATCGAATTCAGCGATAAGAGGGCGAATAGCATCCATGATTTCTTCCGTTGCTTCCGCCGCGGAAGTCCTTTGTTCGCGTAATCGGGAAAAATCAATAGGCTTACCGAAAACGACTGTAACCTTTTGAAACGGCCGATAGGATCCGAGAATTGCGCAAGGGACAACGTGGGCTGAGGAACGAAGGGCAAAAAACCCGGCGCCTGAGAAAGCCTTGCCGACTTTCCCATCCTTGCTTCTGGTTCCCTCTGGGAAAACCCCCATCACATTTCCGTTCTCAAGTACTTTGAGACCGGCGCGCAGGGCTTGACGATCTCCTGCCCCTCTTTTCACAGGAAACGCATTAATCCTTGGAAGCAATGTTTTCAATATAGGAACGTTGAACAACTCGGCTTTTGCCATGAAATGGACATCCCTTGGGCAAACCGCCCCCAATAAAGGAGGGTCCAGATTGTTAATATGATTACTGCAAAGGAGAATGCCACCTTCTTTCGGGACATTTTCCGCACCGATCACTTCAATTCTGTGAAAGAGTTTATAATAAAGGAACGCCGGTGCCCGCCCGAACTTGTACAAGTTCAACCTATCCAACCCTTTCTTTGACAATTCTCATGATCATATCGGCCGCCTCTTCAATGCTAAGGCTTGTGGTGTCAACCTCTATCGCGTCTTTCGCTTTCATCAAAGGCGCGGTCTCCCGTTCCGAATCACGACGATCGCGAAGTGCTATATCCGCTTCCATTTGTTTCAAATCGGACGAAATTCCTTTTTTTAAATTCTCATCGTACCTTCTTTTCGCCCTAATTTGGACTGAGGCAGATAAGAATATTTTCACTTCCGCTTTCGGCAGAATATGCGTGCCGACGTCCCGGCCATCCATGACCACCCCGCCTTCCTCGGCAAGAACGCGTTGTCTTTTAACCATTTCTTCCCTTACTTCTTTATGTTTTGCAACCAATGAGACCTGATTGCTGACCTTATCGGAACGTATGGAATCCGTAACATCGGTTCCATCAAGCCAAACCGTTTGTTTTTCAAAACCGGATTCCAAATCAATCACCGAATCTTCCAACAGTTTCTTGACCGAAATTCCGTCTTCAGGATCTAGACCGATTTGCAAAGTTTTCAAGGTTAAAGCCCGATACATCGCTCCCGTGTCAATATATAAATAAGAAAGACGACGGGCGACAATTTTCGCTACTGTGCTCTTACCGGCCGCAGCCGGCCCGTCAATCGCGATACGAATTGAATCTGTCATATCTCTTCCTCCGATAGCCCCTTAAATAGAACTGGTATGTATGCCTCAACAACAAACAAAAAGCAGGACGACCTGCTTTTCTTATTGAAAACGGTATCTAATTACGGAAATCAAACAGGGCGACAAACATCTATGAATTTAAAATTATCATATCATATTCTTTCGAGCGGGTCTATTGTTCGCGAACCTCTCAATACATACCAGATTCACCGGAACTCGAAAAAAAGTTGATGACAGTTTCAGCAGCAGATTTCAAATGATCAACCACTCCCTCATAGACAACGGCTTGATTCAGATAAGGAACAATATAATCAAACCTTAATAAAACTTGCGCTGCCAACAGAAACACAAGCTGAACAAGAATCGCTTTCTTTAGCCACTTTTCAACAAATTTGACAAAATCATTCACCGTTGAGACCTCCTTCTCTTCCATAGTTTACCGGAGGCTCATGGCATTTATACTATCTGACAGTGGTTTTCCCTTTCCTCGACAGTTGCTGCTCAAAACAATAACGGATAATTTGTTGTTGTTCACTTTCTTTAATTGAAGTAAATGTCAAAGAAGCAATTTCAGTTGCTTCCTTCCTGGGGTGAAAAACACGAATAACTTTACATGGCAGGGAAAGATAATTCAGTTTACCTGATCTCATAGGTAGAACGACCCAACAACGCAACCCCATTTTTTCCTTTAAACCATGGTTTTTCGGCAAACGGATCGCCATTCCCCCTCCACTTAAATCAAAACTCGTTGTTGTAAAGGCCGGGAATCGCTCTTCCATTGGATGGACAGCCACATCAACGGAATCTGAAATGCGAACAAATTCTCTACGTTGAAGGCGAGTGAAACGGTCCCTATCGGGACATTCCAATACCAACATTGGAACACGCCCCAACCGGCGTCCTTTAACTGTCGAGTCAAAAGTGTAGGCCGTATTGTCCACATCCGTGAAAAACACTTTTACAGCCGTTCCTTCATCCAGAAGGCTTGTCCGGCTCGTATCCATGTCAATCGGTAAATCGATAAACAACAACCCTTTTCTTTCTTCGACAACACGACTGCGATATTTGTCTTCCGACACATTCATAAAAACCGTCGTACCGATTTTCACAAAAATCCCTCCTCCCTCGTTTATTATCTCACGAATCAGACAAATCTGCCATGACAACTTTTGCCGCAAAACAGAAGAAGCTGTCGAAAAATCTTCGACAGCTCCTTTATTCCTACGCCGAACGATAGATCGGGCGAGGATTCTGCAATTTTTTGACCTTCTCTTCCGTTCCCGTATTGGCATTGACAAAGATCCGATAAGTATCGTCTTTAATCGTTCCCAACACTTCATAACAAAGAACTTCTTTTCCAAGATCGTTCGTGATGATCGCCTTGCGGACGATTTTCACATCAACATTTTCATTAAGGCTTTTTAACGCCTGTTTTTGGTTGAGATCGGGTTTCTTAATCTCCCTCTGTCTATTGAAAGCGACAAAATCAGTTGCGTCGTAACCGACAACATGACCTTTGTCAAGTGAGACTTTCAAGCGAATGGATTCCGGATAAATCCGAACGCCGTCTTGTTCTTTTACAAACGTAAATGAACCGGTATCATCATATTGAGCGCTTTGCGCCATTTTCATATTTCCTTTTCCATGATCCTTCAGGAACTTCTTCGCAATCAATTCAGCTTTGTGCAAGCTGATTTTCGCTTTCCCGGTTTCTCGGTCCTGAATCATCCACAATGGATGACCTCCGATTTTCGTAATATCCATTTGGACCGTCGCATCGCTTTCCGGTCTTTCCATTGAAACACTGTACACAGCATATCCGGAATTCTTCCCGGATGACGAGACTTTGGCTTCAACATCCTTATTGATTCCTACAAAACTTTTTGCGATTTGCTTCGCTTTTTGCTTTGAAATCTTTTCGCCTTTTAAGTTTCGGAACTTCCCTTCCCGGTTTTTGGCCATTTCAGTTACTTCCGGTCCCCAGTTTATACCGTCATAACCTTGGACTTTTTTGTCAACCGTTTTCAGTCCGTCAATAACCGAATTATCCATAGGCTCTTCACCGGATGCAAGTGCCATCTTTACATCCATCCAACGAAGATCGTTTTTCATAATAATCGCCTG
>DASTWO010000097.1:0-3503 GCA_035776675.1 Caryophanales bacterium | reverse complement strand
ATACAAACGGGCCATACCTTCATCTAATTTTAACAGTCCAGCGTCTGCTCTGGTGTGAGGCGAAACCAGCCATGCCTGATAATCCTTTCCATGAACAGGCGGCAATCCGTTCATAAACAGCATCAGCTCATGGGTCGATCCATTCACCCAAACATACCCGTTCACATTACGGGCCTTAACCGGCACATATCGAATATGGCCGTTCATGCTTTGCGGAGTGACAAGTGCCTTCCCATTGACCGGCTGAAGCCGGCCGGATTTCGGTGTTGCAGAAAATAAATCTGTCCCCAAAAAGGCGATCATCAGGGCACAACACAACGCCACAACAGCTCCTCCCGCCGGCTTTCGCCACCATTTCTTCCGCGGCTGCGCCTTCGGCTCAATTTGCTTGATTAACTGATGCTTCACCCTCGGTGACGGAGCTTTTTTCTTGTTCGCCTCGTTTTCACCCAGCATCGTTTTCCATTCATGAAAGTCTTCCTTACATTCAGCGCAGCTTTCAAGATGCCGCTCGAACGATTTCTCCTTTTCGACCGACAGCCGTCCCAGAACGAAATCGACAACCTCTTCTTCGTGCCATCCATGTTCACACTTCATGATTGCCGCCCCCCTTCGGTGAGCTGTCCGCCCATCCTGACTCCCGCAACTGCCTGCGGACGTTGCGAATGCCATAACGGATCAACGATTTCACCGTGCCGACCGGCCGGCTCATCTCATCAGCAATTTCGTTCTGCGTTCTCGAATCGAAATACTTCCCGTGCAACGCCTGACGCTGCGCCTCGGGTATACGTTCCAACGCTCGTTTCAGAACCTCCCGTTCCACCTTCGAAAACACCAATTCTTCTGTGGAATCGACTTTATCCGCAAAAAACGGCAATTTTTGCTCTTTCGGTTCTTCCAAAATAACACGTTGCTTTTTTCGAAGGCGATCCAGGCAACGGCTACGCGTTTTCACTGCCAGCCATGCCTTAACACTTCCACGCGAAGGTTCGTATCCATTGGGTCTTCGGTAAACCTCCAGAAACACATCGTGGCACACGTCCTCCGCTTCCCTTTTATCTCCTGTCGTTTTCAAGGCAATTCGAAAAACGAACGGTACAAGCTGTTCGTAAAACGCGTCAAACGCTTCAATCGATCCGCCCCTGATTTCACCTATCAACATCTGCAGATCATCGGACGGCTTCACCATGTTTCCACCCCAGTTCGTCCAACCTTCTCTTATTCTAAATTAATAGAAAACAAATGAAAATTCAAGGGGGCTAATGTCCGCGGTTTGTTCGTATATGTATGAAATTGCTGATTGTGATGAAATTGGAATGAAATCAAATATTTGCGCTCAGACATTATCCAGACTTCTGCTGGACAAAAATTAAAACGCCCGCCACAAGGCGAGCGCCGGAAACGACAGAACAGGAAAATCCTGAATGGACTCCTGTCCAAAAGAACTGTTTGATCATTCATCAGTTCCTTTCATCAAATAACCTTACCTTTTGGGGAGGTTCTGGCAATTTGAATAACTCCATGATACCGGATTGGAGGCTTCTTGCATAGGGACAAATCGGGGACATCTGAGGGACAAATCGGGGACATCTCCGGAAAACCCCGATTAATCGCCTTCTCTTTTGAAAATATATCCTCCTTGTTTCCTCCCTTTGAACAGCTCTTTGGCGGGTCCGAGTTTCCCTCTCAGCCTCCTGATTGATTTCCTGACACTGTTCTTTTCAATTTGTCCGTTCCATATCTCCTCTGCGATCACTTCCGTCCTTATCACAATTCCTTCATTTTGCACAAACAACTCAAGAAGCGCTGCCTCACGTTCGGAAAGCTCAATTTTTTCCTGGCCATAGCCCGCCCAAAACTCCCTTGGGTGAAAATAAGTATCTCGTCCCAGATAGATGAGTCCCTGCTCACTTTCCGCCTCTTCCCCTGTTTCTGAAACCCTTGTCGGTGCCTGCAACAGGGAAAACAAAGCTGTTGAATTCTCTGCAAGGTCCCGAATTTTCATTAACGGATCAAGCAAGACATCTTTGATTCCAATGTCTTCAGCACGTTTCCGCTCATCAGGCGAAGGGTAATTCCGGACCATAATATAAACGGAATGAAAACCGCTCTCTATAATCGACTCACATAACCGCCAGTCTGCTTCTTCCACAGTTTCTACGCCCAAAATAAAATGATGATAATGGAACATCACATGAGGGCCGATGGGCAGGTCGCTCTTTCGTAATACCCAGACCGCGCCGGGATCACGAAATAACTGAGGCACCATATTAGCAATGTAGTGATCGTCCGTGCATAAAATTAAATTCCCGTCCATGGTCGGTCACCCTTTAGACAGTTCCTTTGACATAATAAGTTGGGAGTGGGATGGTCCGTTCCTCGATTGAATATCGGTCGCAAATGTCCTTTCCTTTTTCAATCAAACGATCGGTAAGTGCCTGCCGGGCTGCCAACGGCATAAAAATTAATTCCTTTTGGAAAAAACCTACGCCGTAGACCAAAAACTTAATGACACTTTGCGGATCTGAAAATACATAAGGCATGGTTGAGGTTTGCTCCTGAACGTTTCTTAATCCATTTTTCCTAAGTAAATCCCCGATTTGCCCTGCCTTCGGAAGATAATGATGCGGCTGATTAGAGCCGGTATCTTGAGCCTGTAAAAAAAACTCTTCAAACCATTCGCGAAAAAACGGCTTGTCAAAGTTGAAACTCAACGGCCCTTGAATCCCAATCACACCTCCGGGCCTGGCTGCCCTGATCATTTCTTTCAACGCCTGATCATTGTCCGTGAAATGGAAAAAGGAGACACCCACAACACCGTCGAATTCTTGATCGCCATACGGAATTTGCTCGGCAGCAACGGCCTCCAGCGATATATTCTTATAAGCCAAACGGTCAATTTTGGCCTGGGCCTGTTGTAACATTCCCGCTGAAGGATCAGTTGCCGTCACCCATCCTTGCTCCCCGACGGCATCGGCAAGGCCAGAGTCAATCGTAAAGGACCCTGACCCACATCCCAATTCCAGAATTTCCATGCCCGGTTTAAGATTAAGAAAATCAAGAAACCCTCTGCGAATTCGCATCGCTTCAGGAAACAGCCTGTCCTGAATCGGTTCAAAATCATCAAGTTGGTCAAATTGAGAAACATACATCACCTGCATCCGGAATTGCATGTACTTTGAATCAGTCAACATTTGCAGACTTTCTTTCATTCTTTTATGACCCGTGTCAGTAAGCCGGATGCAAGATTCACCGTTTATTTCAACTCTCTCATAAAAACCAGCCGATAATCCTATAAACAGTTCAACTTCCAATGAATCAGAGGCTCCCGGTCGATGCTTCTCCCCTGAAATGAATTCCTTTTCCGTCATATGCCCGTAATGAGCCAAAGCTTGGTGGCTTTCGAAACCGACAATCACAAGATAACAAAGACACAGGTTTATAAAACCGTTATTGTTCGCAAATGATTTCACATCATTAACCGCCATTTCAGCGATCTCCTC
>DASTWO010000096.1:0-15608 GCA_035776675.1 Caryophanales bacterium | reverse complement strand
CGACCGCTTGGCAATCCTTTTTGATGAAGGCTCGTACACTGTTGAAGACGGGCAATTTGCCAATTACGAAGCCGGTAATTTGCCAGCGGACGGTGTTGTGACTGCAATAGGTAAAGTAGGCGGCAGGACCGTTTGTGTTATGGCAAACGATTCAACAGTGAAGGCAGGGTCCTGGGGAGCCCGGACTGTAGAAAAAATCATTCGCATTCAGGAAACGGCGGAGCGCCTGAAGGTGCCATTGTTTTATCTTGTAGATTCTGCAGGCGCGAGGATTACAGATCAGATCGACATGTTCCCGAATAGGCGAGGCGCTGGACGCATTTTCTATAACGAAGTGAAATTTTCAGGGATGATCCCGCAAGTTTGTGTGTTGTTCGGTCCATCTGCGGCTGGCGGAGCCTATATTCCGGCTTTTTGCGACATTAATATTATGGTGGAGGGCAATGCTTCTATGTATCTGGGGTCTCCCAGAATGGCCGAGAAAGTAATCGGTGAAAAGGTGACCCTTGAGGAAATGGGCGGAGCCAAAATGCATTGCACGAAAAGCGGTGTTGGTGATTATCTTGCAGCCGATGAGGAAGAAGCGATCGAAGCGGCGAAACAGTACATCAGTTACTTTCCGATGAATTACAAAGAGATACCGGAAAAGTTGGAAGCTGTGCGGCCGAAAAAAGGTCGTTCGGTTACGGATATTGTACCGGAAAACCAAAATGCGCCTTTCGACATGAAAGAATTGATTAACGCTGTTATTGATGAAAACAGCTTCTTTGAAATGAAAAAACTGTTCGCACCTGAACTCGTGACAGGCTTTGCGCGAATTGACGGCAGGGCGGTCGGCATTGTAGCCAATCAGCCAAAGGCAAAAGGCGGCGTGTTATTTGTTGACTCTGCCGATAAAGGTGCCAAGTTTATTCAACTGTGCGACGCGTTTTCCATTCCGCTATTATTTCTGTCTGATGTTCCCGGTTTCATGATTGGCACGAAGGTGGAACAGGCGGGCATCATTCGCCATGGGGCGAAATTGGTCGCAGCTGTCAGTGAAGCAACTGTTCCAAAAATCTGTGTCATTGTGCGAAAGGCTTACGGTGCAGGATTATATGCAATGGCCGGGCCGGCGTTTGAACCTGATTGCTGTATAGCGTTACCAACGGCACAAATTGCAGTCATGGGTCCGGAGGCGGCAGTCAACGCTGTTTATTCGAACAAAATCAACGAGATTGAGGATCCGAAAGAAAGAATGGCTTATGTGAAAGAGAAACAACAGGAATACAAGGAACATATCGATATTTATAAACTGGCTTCTGAACAAATTGTGGACGATATCATTCCCGGATCACAACTGCGTAATGTGTTGATCAATCGCTATAATGTCTACGAGACAAAGGACAAAACGTTCAGTGAAAGGAAACATCCTGTTTATCCGGTGTAAGAACCGAGGAATTCCTATGGAGATGGAGGGCAGCCATATACTGGTATGGCCCTCCATCTTCCTTTATGATTAGAAGATGATTGCCAATGCATTGTGATAAGGGGGACCAGGGATGAGGGTTGCGATTATTGGTGGAGGAGCGGTCGGTTTGCTCTTCGGTTATTATTTCTCAAAAAGTGTGGAAGATACAGTTGTTTATGTTCGCCGTAATGAACAAGCTCAGTTACTTAATAGAGCGGGTCTGAAGTTATACCAGGAAGGTACACTTCGTGAGGTGAAAGTGCAGGCTAAAGTTCTCGAAGAAGAGGATCAAATTATCGCCGATCTCGTGATTGTGGCTGTGAAACAGTATGACTTAAATAAGTTATCTGAGGTATTGTGCCGTCGATTGGCTCGAACGACCAAGCTGTTATTTATCCAGAATGGGATGGGTCACATAGCTTTCCTGGAAACTTTGCCGCAAACTTGCATTTATGTTGGAATGGTCAATCATGGTGCTTTAAAGATCGCAGAACATAAGGTTGAGCATTCCGGAAAAGGAATCATGAAATTGGCTGCTTTTCGCGGAAAGCTCGAAGCTGTATCCCCGATGTTAGAAAATCTGGATTCGACACGATTTCCAATTGAGTTCAGTAATGATTGGTACTCTATGCTTGCTGAGAAGTTGTTGGTGAATGCGGTCATTAATCCTCTTACAGCTTTGTACCATATTGAAAATGGCGCATTAATAAGAAATGATTATTTTCTCGAAAACATGCAAAATCTGTTTGATGAAGCCTTTGAGTCTCTTGGTCTGAGTGATAAACCCCAAAAGTGGGAGTACGTGGTCAATATATGCCGACAAACTGCTACTAATCGATCTTCGATGCTAACGGACATTGAATCGGGAAGATCTACGGAAATTGATGCAATTTGCGGCTACCTTTTGGAGCGCGGTGAATCTGCAAACATTCCTATGCCTTACACAAGGTTTGTCTATAATGGAATAAAGGGCATGTCAGTATAAGAAGGTTTATTTTTGTATCATCTTTAAGTTTTCTACTTATTAATTCACAGAAACAAGATTTGAATAATCGGGTATAGGCACTTTTTTTGGGGCGGTTCTTGAACCTTTGCTATACTCAGGAAGGCTCTAATCAAAGAAAGTGAGTGACGAAATGCCATGGAAATAAATGAAATCAATTTGCCGCAAAAGAATCTTTTAGCTTCAGGTTACATGGAAGGCGATGAGCGCGTCCTTTCTTTTTTTGACTATGCTTCTAATGATCAAGGTGACTATCATAAAAGGCTTATGGAGTTACAGGAGCGTACTTTTCCAAGGGAGGCGCTTGCAGAAGTATTACATGATTACAACAGCAGATTTTCTCCCAGTGAGGCTGTTGTTTCCAATATCGAAAGATTCAAGAAACCTGAAAGTGTTACTGTAATAGGGGGTCAACAAGCGGGTGTCCTAACTGGCCCGTTGTATACGATACATAAATGTCTTTCCATTCTAAGGCTTGCTGAGGAGAAAGAAGAACGCCTCGGAGTACCGGTCATTCCGATCTTCTGGATTGCCGGCGAGGATCATGATTTTGCCGAAGTGAATCATACACATGTCTTGAACCATAATCGGGTTGAAAAACATACGGTCCCTCAATCTATAGCGACCAAACAGTCGGTAACCGAAATTAAAATGGAGAAAGACCCAATCAGGTCATGGGTTGAGGAAATCATCAGATCGTACGGTGAAACAAAACATACAAAATCAATCCTGCGATTATTGGATGAATCCTTACGAGATTCTGAAACCTATGTGGACTGGTTCGCTGCCATTATTATGCATTTATTTAAAGAGCAGGGGCTTGTCCTTCTCGATTCAGGGGATCCGCGACTAAGGACTGTTGAGATTCCTTTCTTCAAGAAAATGATTGAAAACAACCGGGAACTAAACGAAACGTTATTGAACCAAATTCACAAGCTTTCGATGGCCGGTTTGGACTCGGCGATTGATGCAGAAACGAACAGCGCCAATCTGTTTTACCATCTGAACGGTGAGCGCGTCCTGTTAGAGCGTGATGAGGAAGGGAATTTCCGCGGCAAGAACAATGAATGTTTCATGAGTGAGCAAGAGTTTCTTTCCGAAGTGGAGACCCATCCCAATCGTGTGAGTAATAATGTAGTTACCCGTCCCCTAATGCAGGAGTTGTTGTTTCCCACACTGGCTTTCATAGCCGGACCGGGAGAAATCGCTTATTGGGGGACGTTGAAGAGCGTTTTTCATCTGTTCGGTTGTCAGCAGCCGCTGCTTGTGCCAAGGCTGAATATCACACTCGTGGATAGACGAACGGAGAAATGGCTTAAGGATCAAGGGTTTTCCGTTCCGGAGGTGTTAACGGACGGAACCGAATCCAAAAAAGAGCGTTGGTTGGCTTCCCGGAAAGAGCGGGATATCGATCTGGAGACTACACAGGTTAAAAATGAAATAAACCGTGCGCATGAGCAGATGCGTTCTTTGGCGGCACAAGTGGATCCCCACCTAGTCGCTATTGGCGAAAAGAATATCGGCCATCTGTTTAGGCAAATCGATTATTTCGCTGATCAAATTGAACGTTCTTATCGCGGGCGATATGAAAGGGAATTGGCCAAGTTTGATCGTATTGAAGCGTGCCTTCATCCGAAAAATGGACTTCAGGAACGTGTGTGGAGCGTCTTCCCATTTCTTAATCAGTATGGATCCGATTTAGTGGGACGGCTCACCACCGAGCCATTCGAGTTTAACGGCAGGCATAAAATTGTGTTCTTATAGGAATAATGGCTCTAAATCAGGTGTTTTCAGTAATCCTTTCCGCTTCGGAAGGGATTTTTTTATTACGTTTTTGTTACCTGGTATTTTTTTTTGAAAAAGATGTGGTGGAAAGTGGGGGGATGTGGTAAACTGAGGTTGTGAAATGAGGGACGCGCCATGTTCATGGGGGAATACCAGCACAACATTGATCAAAAAGGGCGGATCATTGTGCCCGCGAAGTTTCGAGAGGAACTCGGCCCCTCCTTTGTCTTGACAAGGGGGCTGGATCAGTGCGTTTTCGGTTACCCTTTGGATGAATGGAAACAACTTGAGCAAAAGTTGAAGGCACTCCCTTTCACTAAGAAGGACGCCCGTGCCTTTACAAGATTTTTCTTTTCCGGTGCGGTCGAGTGTGAATTGGACAAGCAAGGGCGTGTCAATGTCGCAACTCCATTGCGAAATTACGCCAAGCTGGAGAAGGAATGCGTCATCATCGGGGTTTCGAACCGTTTGGAGCTCTGGAGCAAGCCGGTTTGGGACGAATACTACACTGAATCGGAAGAATCGTTCAGCGAAATTGCCGAAAGCATTATGGATTTTGATTTATGATTTTGGATGAAATATTCAAAATAAGCACATTAAAGGATGTTAGACCTTAAGGCGCTACGTCAATACCACCTCAAAAAGCAAAATAATGCTTGTATGGCCACCGGGGTGTGGCCGAAAGGAACGGCTATGTTCGAACACACGACAGTATTGAAAAAGCAAGCGGTTGACGCTCTGAACATTTTGCCGGATGGCACTTATGTCGATTGTACGCTGGGCGGAGGCGGACACAGTGAAGCTGTTTTGGAACAGCTTTCCGATGAAGGAAGGTTATTTGCATTTGACCAGGACCAATCCGCCATCATGGCTGCGGAGGAAAGGCTGGCTCCTTACATAGGAAGATTCACCGCCATTCATGCAAACTTTAGAAACCTGTCTGTACAACTTCATGAACAAGGTGTCGATGGCGTCAATGGCGTTTTGTTTGACCTGGGAGTTTCCTCCCCACAATTTGATGAAGGGGAAAGGGGATTCAGCTATCAAACCGATGCGCCTCTTGATATGAGGATGGACCGCAACGCCAGTTTATCCGCTCGAGAAGTGGTAAATGAATGGGATTATAACCGGTTGGTTTCGATTTTGTTTCGTTACGGGGAAGAGAAATTCTCCAAACAAATCGCGAGAAAAATCGAAGAACGCCGGAAACGGCAAGCAATTGAAACGACTGCCGAGTTGGTTGATGTCGTGAAAGAAGCTATTCCGGCACCTGCAAGACGTAAAGGCGGGCACCCTGCAAAACGGACGTTTCAGGCTATTCGAATTGCTGTGAATGACGAACTAGGAGCATTTGAATCTGCATTGAAAGAGGCGATGGAACTTCTTTTACCGGGGGGGAGAATTTCCGTTATTACCTTTCACTCTTTAGAAGACAGAATCTGCAAAACCCTTTTTAAAGAAGCAAGCAGCACGCCGGAACTGCCACGGGGACTCCCGGTTATTCCGGATCAGTATCAACCGGATTTCACATTGATCACGCGGAAACCGATCATACCTACGGAAGAAGAGCAACAAGCAAATAGACGTTCAAGATCTGCTAAACTCCGTGTGATTGCAAAGAACAAATCATAAGGTTAGGGGGAACGGCAAGTGAGTAATCTCGCTTACAAAATTCAACAACAACAGAGGTATGTGGAACAACCGAAACCGTCACCAAAGAAAATGTTCAAGCGCAAAGTTACAAAAGGAGAGAAAGTTCTATGGTCTTTTGCCTTAATCGGCCTCCTTGCGGCATCCGTTTTACTTGTGTCGACATATGCTTCCGTCTATGCCTTGAACAGTGACATCGAGCAATTACAATCAAAAATCGACACACAGACCAAAGTCAACAGCGAGTTGGAACAAAAGGTTTCCAAGCTTAGCCGTCCCGAAAGAATTTTCAACATCGCGAAGAATGATTTGGGTATGACGATCAAGGAAGACAGTGTTAAGGTCATCGGGAAATAGGTGGTTCTCATGAATTCTCGGAAAAATACTAATATCAACAAAGGAGCAGCGGTATTATTGATTGTCTTTTTGCTGCTCTTTTTCGCGTTAATCGCACGTTTTGGCTATGTTGGGCTGACGAAAACGGCTGAGGGCAGAGAACTTATGAATCTCGCGGTTCCCAAATGGACGGAAGAAGATCAGCTGAAGGCGGAACGCGGTACGATCTACGATAGCAACGGAAATCCGCTTGCCAAAGATGTCCCTGCCTTTACCGTGACTGCGGTATTGAGTGAGAAAATGAAGGGGCATTACGTTAAGAATCCCGAGAAAACGGCTGAGGCTCTTGCACCGATCCTGAATATGGAGGAAAGCAAGCTTGTTGACCTTCTCACAAGGGACGCTTTTCAAGTTGAACTTGGCCCAGGTGGCCGGCGAATCAGCTATGAGAAGAAAGAACAAATCAAAAAACTGGATTTGCCCGGCATCGGGTTTATCCGGCAATCGAAAAGGTATTATCCTAACCAAAAGTTTGCGTCATATGTGCTCGGCTTTACGACAAGGGATCCGGAAACCGGTGAACTGAAAGGTGTAATGGGCATCGAGGAAAGTAAAAACAAGAAGCTGACCGGCAAAGATGGCTCTGTAAAATATATGACCACACCTGGAGGCGTACAACTGCCGGGAACAAAAAAGGTAGAAAAACCCGCTAAGAATGGGAACAATGTTTATTTAACGATAGACAATCACATTCAAACCTTCTTGGAGCATGCTATAACGAAAGCGAATAAGGAATATGATCCGAAAAGGATTATGGCAGTAGTGATGGATCCTGACACAGGAGCGATACTAGCGATGGCGAATCGCCCCAGTTTCAATCCGAATAATCGGGAAATTGATGATTACACCAATGATATTGTTTCCGTTCCGTTTGAACCGGGTTCAGTCATGAAAATTTTCACACTTGCAGCTGCAGTTGATGCGGGAGTCTATGACGGAGACGATACGTATATGTCCGGGAAATATCGCATAGGCGGTAGATATATTCATGACTGGAAAAATGGCGGCTGGGGCCGAATTTCCTTCAATCAGGCTGTACAGCGATCTTCAAATGTCGGTTTTGTCATTCTGGCCCAGAAATATTTAGGTTTTGACCGTCTTTACGATTATTTAATGAAGTTTGATTTCAAGGAAAAGACTGGAATCGCACTTCCAAATGAAAAGAATAGTAACTTTCAATATACTTACCCGTCTGAAAAAGCAACGACTGCCTTCGGACAGGGTACAGCTGTAACCGTTATGCAAATGATGAAGGCGGCCACAGCAGTGGCAAATGACGGAAAAATGATGAAGCCCTATATCATTGACAAAGTTGTTAATCCCAATACTGATGAAGTTGTTATGAAAAGCAATTCTAAGGTTGAAGGAACCCCTATTTCAGCGGAATCAGCGCAAAAGGTTCGAGATTTATTGAGGACAGTCATTACTGCCGAGCATGGGACTGGAACAGAGTTTGCCATTGAGGGATATAAGGTAGCCGGAAAGACCGGTACCGCCCAAATTGTCGGACCGGACGGATTCTATATGACCGACGGGTACATTCATTCTTTTATGGGAATGGCGCCTAAGGATGATCCTCAATTGCTCATGTATGTCGCTGTTGATCGTCCGGATGTGAAGTATTCTGTGCTTGGTTCAAAGCCGGTTGCGGATATATTCCAATTCGTTATGAAACATAGCCTGCAATATTTGAACATTGATCCTGAAGAGGGTCATCAAGACGTCTCTGATGATCTTTCAATTCAACTGGACAGTTATGAGGGCAACGCGGTTTCAGACGCGAAAGAAACTTTAAAAAGCCAGGGCATGGATGTGATTGTTGTTGGCTCTGGAAGTTCGGTAACTTCACAGGTTCCATTTGCCGGTGATACCATCTTGCCTGGTGAAAAGGTCCTTCTAAGGACCGGCGGCGAGATGAAAATGCCTGATCTTTCCGGGTGGTCACTTGCAGAGGTCATGAAATTGGCTCGTTTATGTAATCTTGATCCGGAGGTAAAAGGGGCCGGGTACGTTGTAGATCAAAGCATTGCACCAGGTAAATCGTTTAAGGAAGGGGAGACTCTTAAAGTTCAATTGAAAATTCCAAAGTCGGCGGATACCGTCAAGCAAAAGGATAACGACAAATAAGACAAGTCATAACCGCTTGCGTACAAGCATAAAGTGTAACCAGAAGCCAGAGGTCTAAGCCGAAGCCGGGTTGAAAGTTTATCGAGGAGATCGTGGATACTCTTTCGGGTGATCCAAGACAAGCTTCTTCAAATTCACCTACATTCGGTTCCTGGCCTCTTATCATTACAGCCCACAGCATACTCAAGATGTGTTGTCGGACTCTGGCATCTGGAACGGAGGGACCTTTGTGCGCGTTTCCAATGTAACGGTACGCAGACGGTTGGTTATTGTTTTTATCGCGGGACTATTTGTATTTGCCTCTTTCATTGGAAGGCTTTCGTATGTTCAGTTTGTAATGGGAGATTGGTTGTATGAAATGGCACGAAATTCATGGAGCCGTAACATTACTTACCAGGCGGAGCGTGGAGAAATTCTCGATCGAAATGGAGTTGTGCTTGCGACCAATGTAAGCGCACCGTCAGTATTTGTTGTGCCAAAACAAATCAAGAATCCGTCCTCGGTATCAAGAAAGCTTGCTTCAATTCTGAACATGCAACCGAAAAAAGTATATGAAAAAATCACAAAAAATGAATCTTCCGTTGAAATCCGGCCGGAAGGAAAGAAAATCAGCAATGAAAAAGCCGAGAAAATCACGGATTTGCGAATACCCGGTGTATACATCGCCGAGGATTACAGGCGCCATTATCCGTACGGAAGTTTCTTATCACATGTGCTTGGGTTCGCGGGCATTGACAATCAAGGGTTGACGGGCCTGGAGGCAAACTATAACACTTTGCTGCAAGGGAAACGAGGATATCTGGCTTTTTTCTCTGATGCTAGAGGGGAACGAATGCCGTTTCTGTCTGATGATTATATTCCACCGAAAGACGGACTGGACCTGAAACTGACAATCAATAAAAAAATACAGGCCATTATCGAACGCGAATTAAATCAAGTTGAAGTGAAATATGAACCGGATGGAGCGCTGGCGATAGCTCTTGATCCAAACACCGGAGAAGTGTTGGGGATGTCGAGTCGGCCAACCTTCAATCCGGAAAATTACCAGGACGTTCCGGCTGAAGTCTATAATCACAACCTGCCAGTCTGGAAAACATATGAGCCGGGGTCGACTTTCAAGATTATCACTCTTTCTGCCGCACTCAACGAAGGAATTGTCAACTTGAAAAACGATAATTTCTATGATCCCGGATACATTGACGTAAATGGAACCGATTTGCATTGTTGGAAGCGAGGCGGACACGGATCGGAAACTTATCTTGAAGTTGTGCAAAACTCTTGTAACCCCGGGTTCGTGAAATTGGGATTGAACCTGGGGAAGGAGAAATTGTTTTCTTATATAAAGAAATTCGGATTTGGAGAGAAAACAGGGATCGACTTACAAGGTGAAGGCAAGGGGATTTTGTTTGGAGACGATGCCAAACCGTTGGAAGTTGCAACGACTGCCTTTGGGCAAGGTGTCTCTGTGACGCCTATTCAGCAAGTCATGGCCGTTGCAGCGGCAATCAATGGCGGCTATCTTTATGAACCATATATAGCCAAAGCCTGGGTGAATCCGGTAACCGGTGATGTCATTCAACGAAATACTCCCCATTTGAGACGGAAAGTGATAACTGGGCAAACATCAAAGAAAGTCCGCCATGCACTTGAATCCGTTGTGGCGAAAGGAACTGGTCGTGGTGCGTTCCGTGAAGGTTGGAGAATCGGCGGAAAAACGGGGACAGCCCAGAAAGCAGAAAACGGCGTATATTTGAAGAACAATTACATTTTGTCTTTCATAGGCTTCGCCCCTGCCGATGATCCACAAATTCTTGTCTATATTGCTATCGACAATGCGAAGAACGCTCCGCAATTCGGGGGGCAGGTCGCCGCTCCGGTTGCTGGAAGCATTATTGCGGACAGTCTCCGTGTAATGGATGTTAAGAAGAGGAAAAACCAGCTAGAATATGAAAAGAAATGGACAGATCCCGTGATGGTCAAAGTTCCGCAGCTGGTCGGATTGACAAGAAGCGACTTACACAACTCGTTGTTCAGCGGCCTTTCCATTGAAGCGGAAGGTCAAGGCGATGTGGTGATCGCTCAGTCCCCTAAAGCCGGTGTGAAACTGGAAAAAGGGAAGACCATTCGCGTTTACTTTAGTGATAAAGGTGACAAATCGGATAAAGAAGATTAAAATGGGGAAAGGATTTATGTGAAACTAGGCCAAGCGTAACAAGCTTGGCTTGTTTCAGCGTCGTCAGGAAAGGAACGGGATCGTATGCAGCTGAAAACGTTATTGCACTCTTTAATTGCTTGTGAAATGGATTTTCAGGATAATCCGGTGATCACATCTGTGGAAACAGATTCACGGAATGTCAGAAAGGGTAGTTTATTTGTATGTATCAGTGGAGCTCGTTTTGACGGGCACCAATTTGTTGATCAGGTTGCCGAAAGCGGTGCTGCCGCAGTTGTGACTGACCACCCTGTTCAAACCTCTATTCCCGTTGTAGTTGTATCTGATACAAGGAGGGCGTCTGCTGTACTTGCAGATGCATTCTACGGGCAACCAACGAAACAATTCCATTTGGTCGGAGTCACCGGAACCAATGGAAAAACGACAACCACACATTTGATTGAAAAGATTTTTGCGGACAGTGGGAAGAAAACAGGCATGATTGGAACGATCGGAATGACCGTCTCAGGACAACCATTGGAAATGCAGTCCACAACACCAACCACTCCCGAAGCCGTTACTTTGCAACAGGGATTCTCGGAAATGGTTTCCCGAAAAGTTGACACAGCTGTTATGGAGGTTTCCTCCCATGCACTGGAATTGGGACGTGTACATGGTTGTGATTTTAACGTGGCCGTTTTCACTAATTTGTCGCAGGATCATCTCGAGTTTCATTCAACGATGGAAGATTACTTCCGGGCGAAAAGTCTTCTTTTTTCACAATTGGGCAATACATATGATAGAAACAAAGTAAATGCGGCTGTCATCAATGCGGATGATAGGCGGGCGGATGACCTGATAAAGGTTACTGCTGCCCAGGTGGTTACTTATGGGATAGAGCGGAAAGCGGATATTCGCGCGGAAGAAGTTGAACTTTCCGAGAAAGGTACCCGTTTTTCACTTGTTTCGCCGTTTGGCCGTACTGATATTCAATTGAAATTGATAGGCTTGTTTAACGTATATAATGCACTTGCAGCCGCGGCCGCTTCCTTGCTGTCAGGCCTTTCACTGTCTCAGGTGAAGGCAAGCCTTGAAGAAGCCGGCGGTGTTCCCGGTCGCTTTGAGGTTATCGACGAGGGCCAGCCGTTTACGGTAATTGTCGACTATGCTCATACCCCTGATAGTCTTGAAAATGTTCTGGCTACTGTTCAGCAGTTTGCCAAAGGCCGTATATTTGCGGTTATAGGCTGCGGAGGGGATCGCGATCGAACAAAAAGGCCGATTATGGCCCAAAAATCAGTGGAATATGCGGATATATCGGTTTTCACTTCGGATAATCCCCGCAGTGAGGAGCCCGAGGCGATTATTCACGATATGGAAGATGGGGTAAGGGGAGAAAGGTTTGTTTCGATTTCAGATCGAACGGAAGCGATTCATTACGCTGTTGAGGAAGCCGATCCCGGTGACATTATTGTGATTGCCGGTAAAGGCCACGAAACCTATCAAATTCTTGGTGACCGGGTAATTGACTTTGATGATCGGGAAAAGGCCAGGGAGGCCATCCGAAAAATTCAGTTGCCATAACCGGCGAATATTACGGAAATGAAGAACCGGAGACTATGAATAATATGACATACTTGTGATATTCTCCGATTTCTTATTTCCAGAATTGAGGAGTTCATCCTTATGAAATGGACACGAAATGAATTATTGGAGCTATTTCCATCCCACCATGGTGATGTCACATCCATCAGCGCGGTGACGGACATATTTACGGACAGTCGAAAACATTCGAAAAACGGACTGTTTATCCCTATTGTTGGCGAACGTTTTGACGGTCACGATTTTCTGCAGGATGCAATCAAACAAGGGGCATCGGCTGCGTTGTGGCAAATTAATCGTCCCAGGCCGGATGACATTCCAAATTATTTCCCTTTACTGCTTGTTGATGACACGCTTGAAGGTTTACAACGACTGGCAAAAGACCACCTGAAAAAGGTGTCTCCGATTGTTGTGGCTGTTACTGGAAGTAACGGGAAAACGACTACAAAAGATATTGTCGATGCTGTCTTGAGCGAACGTTATCGAACCCATAAAACCGATGGTAATTTCAATAACCATATTGGATTGCCACTGACCTTATTGGCGATGCCTGAAGATTGTGAGGCCGTTATCCTTGAGATGGGGATGAATCATTTTGGTGAAATCTCTGCTTTAAGTTTGTTGGCTCAACCGGACGCAGCAGTCATAACCAATATTGGGGAGTCACACATAGAATTCCTCGGCAGCCGTGAGGGAATTGCAAAGGCTAAGATGGAGATTGTTGAAGGACTGAAACCGACAGGAAAAGTGATTTATGATGGGGATGAGCCGTTGTTGTCTCCTTTGAAGAATCTTTCTTCTGTTTCCTGTGGCTACTTTGAAGAAAATCTTTTGCAGATCGCATCTGTTGAATCTGTGAAAACCGGATTCGCTTTTTCCTTGCGAGGTGAGGAAACTCAATTCCAAATTCCTGTGCTTGGCAGGCATAACGTAAAGAACGCCTCATTTGCGATTGCCGTAGCCCGTGAATTGGGGCTTTCGGAGGGTGAAATATCCAATGCCTTAAGGCATTTATCAATTACGAAAATGCGCTTTGAGCAATTGAAAGGACAGAACGGTACGCTAGTGATTAATGATGCATATAACGCCAGTCCGACATCGATGAAGGCTGCAATTGGAGCAATCTGTGATATAAAGGGGTATAATCGAAGGGTATTGGTACTTGGTGATATGTATGAATTAGGAACTGATGAAAGAACGTTTCATGAAAGTGTTGCAGAAGTGATTAAACCACCTATTACAGATGTGTTTACAGTTGGGAATCGTGCTCGTTGGATTGCACATGCAATCGCAGATGAATCCATTCGTGTCTCCACATATGACAGTAAAGAAGAAATCGTTTCAGATGTAAAGGCACTAATGTCAACGGATACAGTTGTGTTGTTTAAAGCTTCGCGCGCGGTCGGGCTTGAAACGGTTGTGAATCAATTGACCTATAAAGAATAGTCATGGGCCGGGGATTCATTGAAGGATCGCTGCGGGTGTTGGAAAGGGAGGAGTTCAGAAGATGTTTGGCAAGGTTCTCATTATAACCATTCTTGCTTCATTTATAATAGCGGTTTTGTTATCGCCGATGGTCATTCCGATCTTGCGAAGGTTGAAATTTGGCCAGTTTATCCGTGAGGATGGGCCGAAATCCCATCTGAAAAAATCAGGGACCCCTACAATGGGTGGCTTGATCATTATAATCTCATTGTTGATAACAGTCGTTGTTGTCAGTTTGAAATATGCAAACATGTCTTTGGAGTTATATTTATTGTTATTTGTGACGGTCGCTTTTGGTATCCTCGGTTTTCTTGATGATTACATCAAAGTGACGAAGAAGCGGAATCTCGGTCTGACTTCCAAACAAAAGTTATTGGGCCAGTTAATCGTAGCAGCAGTATTTTATTTAGGAATGGTTAAAGCGAATGTCGCGACCACAGTCTCGATTCCGGGAACGGACCTGGTCTATGATTTGCATTCATTTTATTTTCTACTTGTGATTTTTATGCTAATTGGCGCTTCCAACGGAACGAATTTAACGGACGGCGTTGATGGGTTGCTCCCCGGTACCGCTGCCATTGCATTTGGTGCCTTCTCTGTTTTGGCATGGAACTCACTTGATCTGGATGTCGCGATATTTGCTTCAGCGGTTGTTGGCGCTGTCCTCGGTTTCCTTGTTTTTAACGCCCATCCGGCGAAAGTAATTATGGGGGATACGGGTTCACTTGCCCTTGGCGGGGGAATCGCGGCTTTGGCTATCTTGACGAAGATGGAAATTATTTTGATCATCATTGGCGGCATATTCGTTATTGAAACCCTTTCTGTCATCATTCAGGTGATTTCATTTAAAACGACGGGAAGAAGGGTATTTAAAATGAGTCCGCTGCATCATCACTACGATTTATCAGGATGGTCGGAATGGCGGATCGTCGTGACATTCTGGCTGGTCGGATTTCTGCTTGCCGCGTTAGGAATATACATTGAGGTGTGGATCTAGTTTGAAAAACGTGGAAACCTTTCAAGGGAAAAAATGTCTTGTGCTCGGTTTGGCCAAAAGCGGCTTTGCTGCAGCGTTATTGTTAAAGCGATTAGGAGCGGAAGTTGTAGTAAACGATCAAAAGGAACTTGAACAAGATTCCGGAGCCCGGGAGTTGCGGGCTGCAGGTGTCGAGGTGATCGGAGGGGGCCATCCTCCGGATTTATTGGACCGTTCCTTTGATTTGATCGTGAAAAATCCGGGCATTCCTTATCACAATCCGGTTCTTGAGAAGGCTTTGAAATGCGGAATTTCCGTTGTAACCGAACCGGAAATCGCGGGAATTATTTCCCGGGCGCCATTCATTGCCATCACTGGCTCCAATGGAAAAACAACGACCACTACTTTAATAGGTGAAATGTTGAAGGAGGGTGACAAGAACCCGCTTGTGGCCGGTAATATCGGAACGGTGGTCAGTGATGTGGCAGCAAATGCCGCCTCTGAAAATGTCATTGTGGTTGAATTGTCGAGTTTTCAGTTGCTCGGAACTGAAACTTTCCATCCTCGCATCGCGGTATTTTTAAATTTGGTGGATGCCCATCTTGATTACCATGGGACTCGAGAAGAGTATGCCAACGCCAAGGCGAGGATATTCGCGAATCAGACAGTTGATGATTATGCTGTGGTCAACGCTGAGGATAAGGATGTCATGGATCTGGCGCGGAAAACAAAGGCGAAGCTCATTCCTTTCTCAGTTCATCATCGACTTGAAAATGGAGCTTATATTGACAAAGAATCAGTGTGTTTCGGCAGTGAAAGAATTATTGCAGTTGAGGATATTGTGCTTCGGGGGAAACATACCCTTGAAGATGTGCTGGCTGCCGTTGCCGTGTCAAAATTGTATGGGGTGGAGAATGAAGCCATTGCCTCGGTATTAAGAAGGTTTCGCGGTGTTCGCCATCGATTGCAATTTGTTGAAGAG
>DASTWO010000095.1:0-4155 GCA_035776675.1 Caryophanales bacterium | reverse complement strand
ATCATTGTAGAAGTAAAAGTAGGATCAACACGTTGACGGGTTAGGTTAAAGGGAATGACATGGATTATAGCTAAGGAATAAGAAGGGAATTTATGAGGCGGCAGGAATTTCGTCTTGATTTATCGAAATCTTTAACCGACTTGTTAAACAAAATGAAGTAGAAAATAGCGCCAGCCGTATTAAAATATTGATTAGGCGCTTACAATTAGTTCAGTGGGAAAGGAGAAATGATTTTGTCTGCAGAAAATTTGGATGCACTGTTGAAGGAAAATCGGACTTTCGAACCATCTGAGGAATTCAAAGCCCAGGCTAATTTCAATGATCCGGAGGTTTATGAAAGAGCCGCGTCGGATCCTGAAGGGTACTGGGACGAACAGGCCAAGGAAATCACATGGTTTAAACCGTACGACAAAGTTCTTGAATGGAATCCTCCCCATGCCAAGTGGTTCGTTGGAGGAACTTTGAATGCGGCTTACAACTGTGTGGATCGTCATCGTGAAGGTCCGCGCAAAAACAAGGCGGCCATCATCTGGGAAGGTGAGCACGGCGACAGCAAGGTATATACCTATGACATGCTTGGTCGTGAGGTGGACAAAGCCGCCCACATGCTTAAGAAGCTCGGAATTGGAAAGGGAGACCGAGTAGCTGTATACATGCCGATGATTCCGGAGTTAGCGATCTCGTTACTTGCCTGCGCGAAGATCGGCGCGATTCATAACGTTGTATTTGGCGGATTTGCGGCCAAATCATTACGTGAAAGAATCGTTGACTGCGAAGCGAAGCTGTTGATCACGGCTGACGCCGGTTGGCGCCGCGGGAAACAAGTTCCGCTAAAGGAAAATGCGGACGAAGCGGTAAAGGATACGACGATTGAGAAAGTCCTTGTTGTCGAAAATATTGGGCGAGACGAATCAAATGCGTCGATTGATCCCGATCGCGACGTTATATGGCACGAGCTAAAGGCGGAGGTGCCGAACGATTCTTTCCCGGCCACGGAAATGGACTCCGAAGATATTTTATATTTGCTTTATACATCCGGGACAACGGGTAAGCCGAAGGGAATTGTACACACAACCGGTGGTTATATGACTGGTGTGAATCATTCGATGCGAAGTGTGTTTGATATGAAAGAAGAAGACATATTCTGGTGCTCCGCAGATATAGGATGGGTAACAGGACATACTTATATTGTTTACGGACCGCTTTCTGCCGGAGCGACAACGGTAATGTATGAAGGCGCACCGGATTATCCGAACCGGGACCGGTTCTGGGATCTTATTGAGAAATATGGTGTGACTACCTTCTATACGGCACCAACCTCGATTCGGACCTTCATGAAATGGGGGCCAGAGCCGGTTAAGAAGCACGATCTCAGTAGTCTCCGTTTGCTCGGAACCGTTGGGGAGCCGATCAATCCGGAAGCCTGGATGTGGTATCACAAGCATATCGGCTATGAAAATTGCCCGATTGTCGATACCTGGTGGCAAACGGAAACCGGCTGCGCGATGATCGCGCCGTTGCCGGGAATTACGGCGACAAAGCCGGGTTCTGCAACAAAACCGTTGCCAGGTATCATCGCCGATGTTGTCGATGATGATGGAAACGTCGTTGATCCGGGACACGGCGGAACCCTAGTTGTGAAACAGCCCTGGCCTTCGATGCTACGTACGGTATGGGGCGACGATGAGCGCTTTCAGAACTCGTATTTCGGAAAATACGAAGGGACTTATATGCCTGGAGACGGAGCACACAAAGATGAGGACGGTTACTTCTGGATCCTCGGACGGATGGACGATGTTATTAATGTATCCGGCCACCGGATCGGGACGATGGAGATTGAGAGTGCGATCGTCAACCACCAGGGTGTGGCCGAATCAGCGGTTATTGGCCGTGACGACGAGGTCAAAGGGAAGGCCATTGTCGCGTTCGTGACGTTGAAAGAAGGCGTGGATGGCACGGATCAAGTGAAGAAGGAGATCACTGAAGAAGTTTCCGAGAAGATCGGAAAGATGGCTCGGCCGGAGGAAATTATCTTCACGGCGTCCCTTCCGAAAACCCGCAGTGCGAAAATCATGCGCCGCCTGTTGCGTGATATTGCGGAAGGAAATGTTCTCGGTGATACGACCACGCTGGAAGATGCCAGTGTCGTCGAGCAATTGAAGGATCAATATCAGGAAGATTAAGCTTTAACGGAAGCGGGGAGAGAGGCGCCCTCTCCCTTCGAATATAAGTTTACGGCTGGCCGCGAATTGCTGCCTGTCGGGAAAGCAATGTAAGAAACCGGAAGCGCCATAGGCGTTTCGGCATAAAAATAGATAGAAACTAAGGTTCAAATGCCTTCGAGCGGCTGTTTTGTGGCCGTTTGAGGGTTTTTTGTTTTTCTGTGTGTACAGGGCAGCACAATTTAGTTTATGTTTCAGCGATCTCTTCTGATCCCCGAAGCTTACTTTTCATCGCCGTTTCGAGGATCATACGTCCTCTATGATCCCCGAAGCTTACTTTTCATCGCCGTTTCGAGGATCATACGGCCTCTATGATCCCCGTAGCTCACTTTTCGCCGCTGTTTCGAGGATCATACGGCCGATCCCCGAGTCCACCTTCTTCAATGGATTCTGTCACAAAAACTCTTTTATCCTATTCGTATTGCGTTTTTCCACTCTTGGCAGATAGTTGCGCTGGTTATGCTGTACCAGTTTTAGGGAGATTGTGATTTTCATGTATTGAAAACTTATTCATAGGATTCTTTTATAAAAGGATTATTCTTAGCCACGTCGAATGTTGAGAATGAAAACAAAATAGGAAGGAAGAAATCGGGTGGAGCAAACGATATGGGTCTTGTTCTTGTTGTTTTTTTGTTTGCGGCTTGGGACGCTGGCCGTGTCGATTCGAAATGAAAAGAGACTTAACCAAAACGGGGCAAAGGAATTCGGAAAGCGAAACAGTTTGGCCATGGCTGTCCTGCATGTGATTTTTTACCTGTCGGCCATTTTCGAAGCAGCCCTCAGGGGAGTGGCATTTGATGGTTGGAGTCTTACGGGAGTTGTTTTGTTCATTTGCTCATACATCGTTCTGTTGGCAGTGATCTTTCAATTGCGCGAAATCTGGACGGTGAAGTTGTACATTGCCGAGGATCAGAAAATCAACAAAAGTTTTCTGTTTAAGTATGTCAGGCACCCGAACTATTTTTTGAATATTGTTCCCGAATTGATTGGAATCGGTCTCTTGTGCCATGCCTGGTATGCGATGATTATTTTATTCCCTTTATACGCGGTTACTGTGATGGTCAGGGTGATTCAGGAAGAGAAAATCATGAAAGAACGCTTTGTCGATTTCTAACTTAGACCAGGGGATCAGGATATTCGGAAAGGGGCATCAACATGGTTTATACACTAATTAAGAACGGAACCTTGATAGACGGTAATGGCGGACAACCCGTGGCGGACGCGGCAGTTATGAAAAACGGAGAGATCGTGAGAAACTTGATCGAGAAAAAAGTGGTTGTCTGATTCGTTAATGGAATAGAAAAGGGAGGCTCGGAAGTGAAGAGAAATGAAAAAGCAGATGATCAGAATGTGAAGATTCGTTCTTATCAACCAGGAGATATAGGTTACGTTGCCTACCTCCATGGGAAAATCTATGAAGAAACTTATGGATTTGGCCAGACCTTTGAATACTACGTATTGAAAGGGTTGACAGAGTTCCTGGAAAGCCCGGAAGGCGGAGGATTATGGATTGCCGAAGTGAACGGTGAAATCGCCGGTTCTATTGCGATCACACAGTATGACCAACGCCAAGCTCAACTTCGATGGTTCATCATGGCTGAACATCACCAGGGGTTGGGGATCGGGAAGAAACTGATGGATCAAGCGATAGTCTATTGCAAAGAATCAGGGTATGAAAGAGTTTTTTTATGGACGGTCAATACCTTGGAAGCGGCCCGCTATCTCTATCAAAAGTATGGATTTCAGCTGTTGGAAGAGAAAACGAATGAAACTTGGACGGATGATCCTTTGGTTGAGGAACTGTGGAATTTGGATTTTCCGAATCAGATGAGCTTGGGCAGTGATTGAACGTGGTACCGAAAGGAGAATGAAATGCCAGAAGTTCCGACAAAAAGATGGAAGTGTTGACGGTATAACCCAAATGATTACACCA
>DASTWO010000094.1:0-12177 GCA_035776675.1 Caryophanales bacterium | reverse complement strand
TGAAAAAGAGAGTCGGCATCATGTTGTACCGACTCCCTGTCTTTTTAATCTGTTCTTAAATCATCATACTTCGATCTTCCGGTGAAAGCGATAATCGATTCCACGATAACCCATAGGGCGAACACAAGAATGATCACACCTAAGATAAACAGCAATGGTTTGAAATCTCCTCCTGTACCAAGTCCAATCCAATCGAAGAACACTTGCTGAACCATCGCCCATACCGTCATGAATAGCAAGAATACCATAGGAACGAGTGTGTATATCACACTTCTGCCCTGTCGATATAACCAGATCGATATGAGCATCAGACTGATCCCGGCCAACAGTTGGTTACTGGTTCCAAACAACGGCCAAATCAGATAACCGCCGGAACCGAATCCTTTCGGGCCCTGTGGAATCAAGGTTAATGCTGCAGTAGCTACAACGGCGATCGTCGTAGCCACATGAGTCTTAGTCAAAGAATGGACTTTGAACTCATCGCCAAGTTCCGAAATGATATAACGTAACAAACGTACCGAAGTATCCAATGTTGTAGCTGCAAAACTGACAACGATAACCGCTACAATTGTTCCGGCAACAGCTGCTGGAATACCGATTCCTGTAGCAAGTTGGGCCGCCCCCTCAACAAAGTTGCCGAGACCGCTGGCGCCTGCTGCCGAAAAACTGCTGTATGACTCCTTGAAGGCAGAGGTTGACGGAAACAGCGTAACTACTGCAATGATGGAAACGAGTGCAAGTGAGCCCTCCCCGATGGCCCCAAGATAGCCTACCATCCGGGCATCTGTTTCCTTGGCCAGCTGTTTGGAGGAAGTCCCTGACGATACGAGCCCGTGAAATCCGGATATCGCCCCGCAGGCAATTGTGATAAATAACAGCGGAAACCATGATACATCGGCACCAGGGTTTGTAGCCGGAGCTGTAACCTGAGGATGCGAGAACAATAATCCCAAGTACAGAATGCCTAGGCCTACGACCAGTTGGTGAGAATTAATGTAATCACGTGGCTGCAACAACTTCCATACCGGTAAGGTTGAAGCAATATAAACATAAATCATCAAGATCACAATCCAGATCAGAAAAGCCATTGAATGGCCATCCAATCCTAGTGCGACCGGATTATCCGCGCCGCCGAAATAACTGACAAGATCAATTTGCAACGGATCAACATAAGTGGACAGTACGGCCACTCCGTACATCACAATCAAAGCGACAATTGAAGGCATTAACATATTGCCGGTTTTTTTGTAAACCGTATAACCAATCCAGACAGCCAATGGAATCTGGATGAAAATCGAAAGAACACTGGCCGGAAAGGTGACAAACAGATTCGCGATCGCCCATGCAAATACGGCATTTACCATTAACAATAGAATTAATATGATAAACAGAAACAAAAGTTTCGCACGCTGTCCAATGAGCCGGTTCGCCAAGGTACCGATAGAATGACCTTTGTTTCTTGCCGATAAGACAAGCGTCCCAAAATCATGGACACCTGCCCCAAATATCGTGCCAAGAACAACCCATAGAAGCGCGGGAAGCCAGCCCCAAAAAACGGCGATCGCAGGACCGATGATCGGTGCTGCACCCGCTACAGAGGTAAAGTGATGTCCCCACAACACCCATTTGTTCGTCGGGACGTAATCCACTCCATCCCTATATTCGTGAGCTGGAGTCGTAAAATCCGGATCAAGACGGTAGATTCTTTCAGCGATAAAACGGGAATAGAAGCGATAGGCAAAGAAGAAAGCAACAAGACCGAAAACCGCCAACCAAATAGCATTCATCCAAAAATCCCTCCTCAAGTAATTATATTTCAATAGTAAGAAAGTTTGTGAAAAGGGTCAATGAAAACGCTTTAAGGCCCTTCGGCCTATTCCATTCCATAGACACCCCTCCTTCTATTCATATTAAATTCATTATGACCACGTTTTATGACAAGTTCTCAGTCAGGAACACTCTTTTTCATCATTAGATATAAAACAAAAAGGTAAATCACACAATATTTAGAATTGCCATTAATGTGGAATTCAACTATAATAGAATGACATCTCATGCATTCGGTAATAAATCGGCCACTTTCAACGTTATCCATACGTTCCGCACGTTATTGTAAGAAAAAGGACCGGATAGAAAGCTTGAAAGGGATTCTTGCCGAAATTTGACCGAATTTTTCTCTGATTCAGTGTTTCATTTCTACCGGGACTTTTGTCATAATAGAACAAGTCTCAATGACGTCTATCCATATTGATAGTTTCCAATCAGGGGGTTGCATTGAGTACAAACAAAATGAAAGGGGAAAATCATGAACAAGAAACGTTTTTTATCCATCTTTCTAATGGTATTTCTGGTGGCCGCTTTAGCAGCATGCGGGTCTAGCGGAGGCTCGGGCGACGGTGAAACTGCCGGAAGCGGCGGTGAAGGCACCAGCGAGAACAGCACAGACGAAGGTAGCAATGAAGGAACAACAGAAGGAAGCGGAAAGACTTATGTTGTCGCCACAGACAATAGCTTTGTTCCGTTTGAGTTCGTTGACAAAGAATCCGGTGACATCAAAGGGTTTGACATTGATCTTATGACGGCTATTGCCAAAGAAGCCGGAATCGATATTAAGTTCAAAGTCATGAACTTTCCTGGAATCATTCCGGGCTTGAAATCCGGACGCTGGGACATGGGAATCGCAGGAATTTCCATTACAGAGAAAAGAGATAAATCCATTGATTTCTCTGATCCTTATTACCAATCAGGTCTTATGGTTGGTGTTCAGGCAGACAACACAGAAATTCAAGGAATTGACGATCTTGCCGGCAAAACCATTTCAACACGCCAGGGATCAACAAGCCAGTCTTATATAAAGAAGAATTTACCTAAGGCAACAGCAAAGGCTTTTCCAAAAGTCACTCAAGCCTATCAGGAACTTATGAGAGGAAGCGTCGATGCTACTCTATATGATGTTCCGAACTTGAAATACTTTATTAAGACGAAAGCAAAAGGAAAAATCAAGACTGTCGGAGATGTATTGGAAGCGCAGAACTACGGAATCGCTTTCCAGGAAGACTCCAAACTGGTTGATAAAGTTAACAAAGCATTGAGCACTTTAAAAGAAAACGGAACCTATGCGGATATTTACAAAGAATGGTTTGGTACAGCACCACCGAAATAAAAAAAAGGTTTGTTTTTAAAGCGTGGCAAGCCGGTCTTGTCACGCTTTTTAACTTGATTCGGCAAGTGTAATAAATTTTAATGGAAACGAGGAATTTTGATGATTGGATTGATTTTAGCGGAAAACTGGTTCGCCCCGTTTACGGATATTATCCCGATCGTCCTTGAAGGATTTTGGGTGACGCTGGAAGTCATCATCGCGGGCTTCTTTTTCGGATTTATTGTGGGCTCAATATTCGGACTGGGCCGCCTTTCGAACAACAAATTTATTTACGGCATTTCTTCTGTTTACGTTGAAGTAATGCGCGGCACCCCGATTTTGGTACAGCTCTTATTTATTTATTACGGACTTGCCGCAATGATTGATGTGAATTTCAGTGCGTTGACAGCCGGTATTATGGCGATCACAGTCAATGCGGGTGCCTATATCGCGGAAATTGTCCGCGGCGCCGTTTATTCCATTGAAAAAGGACAATCAGAAGCAGGGCGATCCATTGGCCTAACAAAGACGCAAACAATGCGATATATCATTTGGCCACAAGCAATCAAACGGATGATTCCGCCCCTTGGCAACCAATTTATCATTAGCTTGAAAGACACTTCTTTATTTTCGATTATCGCCCTTCACGAGATTGTATATCAAGGGCGCCAGTATATTACGACAACATTTGTTATCGCTCAACCGTATATCACCATCGCTATCGCTTACCTGGTGATCACGATCCCGTTCTCATTACTCCTGCGACGGGTTGAAAGGAGACTTGACGTATGATTAAAGTTCAGGATTTGCATAAATCCTTTGGCAGCCTCGAAGTCTTGAAAGGCATTGATGTGGAAGTCGCGGAACAGGAAGTGGTTTGTGTAGTCGGGCCATCCGGCTCCGGAAAGAGTACCTTTCTGCGCTGCTTAAATATGCTCGAGGATATCACCTCCGGTAAAGTGATCATCGGCGACGATGATCTAACCGACCCGAAAACGAACATCAACATGGTTCGCTCCGAAGTCGGGATGGTGTTTCAACATTTTAACCTTTTCCCGCACATGACCGTATTGGATAACGTCACACTCGGGCCATTGAAAGTAAGAAAGGCTAGTAAAGAAGAAGCCAATAAAACGGCCCGTGATCTTTTGAAAAAAGTGGGATTGGCCGATAAGGCGGATGTTTACCCTGAGAGCCTGTCCGGCGGCCAGAAGCAACGTGTGGCAATTGCTCGTTCCCTTGCGATGAACCCTAAGGTCATGTTGTTCGACGAGCCGACATCAGCACTCGATCCCGAATTGATCGGAGAAGTGCTCGAAACCATGAAGGATCTTGCCAAAGAGGGCATGACAATGGTTGTTGTCACTCACGAGATGGGCTTTGCCCGTGAGGTGGGAAATCGCGTAATCTTCATGGATGAAGGAATCATTATGGAGGAAAACACGCCTGATGAAATCTTCACCAACCCGCAAAACCCGAGAACCCAGGCATTCTTAAGCAAAATTTTATAAAAAAAATGAAACACGGCCGCTGATTGGTTTCAGCGGCTTTTTTTGGTTACGAACCATCTCGACAAATCATCTTAAAGCATCAATAAACCCTTCCGAAAACCTGTATGGTTTATTGTTGGATGATTAACCAAAGAAGATATCGAGAACCGAGCCGAGTTTTCCTTGTTTCCCTTCCAAAATGTCCGGGTTATACACCTCGACATAACCGCAACCTTCACATGACACGAACAAATAATGGTTATGCTGAATATCGAACATCTTACTTAGACCGGTACCGGACATCGCCACATCCTTTGCAACACAACTTGTATGCCCGCACTTGTCACACTTAAATCTTGATTGAATTTCCTCTTTCACATTCATTCTGATCCAACTCCTTTCTTTTTTTCTACGATTCATATTTTGTAAAGGTTTCACGTATATTGACATTATACGTATACATATAATATAATGTAGTCAAAAGCTCACATAAGGAGTTGAAAGCAATGCCGAATAAGACCATTTATGTCACGGATGCTGATTTGCCTACTTTCGAGCGGGCACAAGAGTTAGCCGGGGATAACCTGTCTGCTACGATTGCGCAAGCGCTTCGCAAGTTTATCAAAGCGGAGGAAGCGAAAAACGAGGGATTCGACGAAGTTCGTATCAAAGAAGGAGAAAAAGGGACATACACCTACAAGAAATTCATTGGGAAAGAACTCGCCAGAACACACATTGTCGATCGCGAATTAAAACGAGTAACGGTATTAATCGTTTATCAAACCGCTAAACATCGTTTCGCTTTATACACTAAAGAAGTCAACAACTGGTCTCTGGGTGAATTCATGAACAACATGAACAAGAAGACAGAAGACTTATCCGAGAAGTTCTTGTCGGATCGTATTCGCGACAAACTCAATTTCAAATTGAACTTCGACTGGGATGAGGATTTCGCCATTGGAATGAAAGCCAATAAATACAAGTTGGATGTTTACGACTCTGAAGAGGAATTGAAGGAAAACATCCCTGAGGACTTGATTCAAGCCGTTACAAAATCATTGAACGGCGAATCGGAAATCTTTCTAGATATATAAATAAAAACACCGGAGTTCGGGATCACTCCGATGTTTTCCCCACAAATTGCAGCGCTTCTTGCGCTGCTTTTTTTCCTTGATCAATACAGTCTGGAAGCCCGACCCCTTCGTAAGAGGCTCCTGCGAAGAACAAGCCGGGAAGATGAATCGCGGTTTGCTCCCGAAGGTTCTCCAACCATTGTAAGTGGCCGACAATATATTGCGGCATCGCCTGCCGCCACCGCTGAATTCGCACAAATCCGGGTTCGCCTTCAATGTCTGTCACCCGTTTCAAATCGCGCAATACGATGTCCGTTAACTCTTCGTCCGACTTTTCAATGATCTCTTCATCCCCAGGTTTCCCAACATAGCACCGAAGCAACACCATGTCTTCCGGTGTGGTATGCGGCCATTTCTTATGTGTCCACGTACAAGCCGTTATGGTGAAACCGGCCGTTCTTGATACTACAAACCCCGTACCGTCACGATCAAGCGTTACCTGATCGGCAGGAAACGCCATCACAACAGTGGCTACCGTAGTCGGATCAGCCCCGCCCATCGGTTGTAAAAACGGAAATGACGGAAGGAATTTCTGGCTTTCCACATGTGGAACCGTTGAAATCACAGCGTCCGCTTCTATTGTTTTCCCGTTAGCAAGCCGAAGCGCATAGCCGTCTTCTTTCTTCTCGAGTTCCTCTACAACTGAATTTTTGCGTATTGTTCCTGCAGGTAATTGCCCCTCGATTTCATCAACCAATGTTTTCAGCCCGGTTCTCAAAGTCAGAAACTGGCCTTGTTTCTTGTCATTCGCGGATTTCCGTTTTGAACCGCTTCCCCGCATGCCTAACATGAGGCTCCTTTTCTTTTGTTCCATCGTGTAGAATTGCGGAAAGGTGGCCCTTAAACTCAGCTTATCGAGGTTTCCCGCATAGATGCCGGAAAGCAACGGCTCAATCAAACGCTCCACCGTTTCCGTGCCAAGGCGGCGCTTAAAGAAGTTGCCGACCGACTGGTCCCCTGCTCTTTCAGAGCGGGGGAGAACAAGATCAAGCGCAGTCCGAAATTTTGCGCCACGTGAGAACAGATCGGTTGAAGTGAAAGCTGAGAAGGTAGTCGGAATTCCCATCGACGTCCCCTTCGGAATTTCATACAACTGCCCGTCATTCAGCACATAAGCCTGGCCGGTTCGATTCCTCACAAGCTCCTCTTCCAGCCCTACATCTTTTACAAGCTGGGCGGCACTTTTCTTCCTTTCCAGAAACGAATCTGGCCCCTGTTCGATCACAAAACCGTTCTGACGTACAGTTTTGATTTTACCGCCGAGCCTGCCGCTTGCTTCTAGCAATGAAATCTTCAAAGGCAATTGCTCATCTAGTATAGCTTTGTTTATGTAAAAGGCGGCGGTCAAGCCGGTAATGCCGCCGCCAAGAATGACAAGATGCTTCATTCGCCTTTCCCTTCATTCAACTTTTTCGTCACTACGGTCGCCAGGCAATCGATAAATTCATCTTTCGCATCCGGCATTTCAGGACGATGATAATCAGCGCCCAACTGGTCACAGACAACCTTACACTCATAATCGTTGTCGTAAAGCACTTCCAAATGTTTCGCAACAAAGCCGACCGGACAATAAACAAATGAAGTATAGCCTTCCTGTTCAAACAGATCGCGGGTCAAATCCTGTACATCAGGTCCGATCCATGGATCAGGCGTGTTGCCTTCACTTTGCCAGCCAATGGTATAGTTCTTCAGCCCGGATGCTTCCGCAATGAGGTCAGCTGTCTTTTGCAGTTGGTCCGGATAGGGGTCTCCAGCCTGAATAATCTTCTCCGGCAAGCTGTGTGCCGAGAAAATCACGATCGTCTTTTCTTTCCGATCAGCCGGGATCTCAGCCATCGTCTCCTTAATTTGACCGGCCCAATAATTCACAAACTTCGGCTCATCATACCAATCGTCAACCGAATGAATGACGGGGCCGCCCACCTTTTCTGTTTGTTCCTGTGCTCGCCCATTATAGGACTTCACGCTGAATGTTGAATAATGCGGAGCCAACACAAGACTGACCGCCTCTTCGATTCCATCCGCCTTCATTTGATCGACTGCATCCTCAATAAACGGGCTTATGTGCTTCAGGCCCAAGTACGACTTGAATTCGATATCTTCATATAACCCATTTAACCGATCTTCCAATTTGGCGGCTTGCTCTTCCGTAATTCGGGCAAGAGGCGATATCCCGCCAATCGCTTCATAGCGTTGTTTCAAATCTTGCAGCAGATCTTCAGGCGGTTTGTGGCCGTGACGGATATGGGTATAATAAGGCTCAATGTCTTCAGGTTTCCGCGGCGTACCATACGCCATTAGCAATAATCCGACTTTCTTTTTCATCACGAATAACACCTCGCGCTGTACTCATGGACATAATCTGTCAACCGCTTTAACGTATCCGCTTCTACCTGCGGAAAGACACCATGTCCAAGATTGAAAATAAATCCGGGTTGTTCCGTTCCTTCGTCCAGAATAGCCTTCACTTTCGGCTTGATCAAATCCCACGGCGCCAACAACATGGATGGGTCAAGGTTTCCTTGAACGGGCTTTTCAACGCCGCGCTCTCTTGCATTCCTGATACTGGTTCGCCAATCCAATCCAATCACATCGACATCAAGTACGTTCCATTCTTCCAACAAATGGCCCGCACCTACACCAAAGTAAATAACTGGAACATCCGTGTCTTTTTTCAACTCATTAAAGATTCGTTTCATAACCGGCACAATGTAGGTTTGGTAATCCTCACTATTCAATGCGCCAACCCACGAGTCGAAAATTTGAACCGCTGACGCTCCCGCGGCAATTTGGGCCTTCAGGTAAGTGATCGTCAAGTTTCCGAGCTTCTTCATTAACGCTTGCCAGGCTTCAGGTTGAGCGTACATGAAGGCTTTTGTTAAATGGTAGTTCTTCGAAGGGCCGCCTTCAATCATGTAACTGGCCAATGTGAAAGGAGCACCGGCAAAACCGATCAGCGGAACATTCAGCTGTTCATTCAACAGACCAACCGTTTCCGTGACAAAAGGTACATCTTTAACCGGATCAAGTTCCCCGAGCTTATTCACATCGGATATTGATTGAATCGGGTTATCAATTACCGGTCCGATACCGGATTTAATTTCCACATCAACACCAATCGGTACAAGAGGTGTCATAATGTCGGCAAACAAAATCGCTGCATCGACTCCAAGCTGTTCAACCGGGAGTCGTGTTACCTTTGCACACACTTCCGGGCGATGGGTAATTTCAAACAAAGAATAACTCTCACGAATTTTTCTGTATTCCGGTTGGTACCGTCCGGCCTGACGCATATACCACACTGGCGCATGTGTTACCGGTTGCCTTCGACATGCTTTCAAGAATGTGTCATTGAATTCCATCATTGTTTCTCCTTCATTGTTGTCCGCAACTTGCCAGAACCTGTCATCGATTCGGCATTCTTTATGAACGGTCAAATGCTTTTCCATAACCACTAACTACTATAACGATTATGGGCTTATGTGTATAGTATAAGGGCTCCTGACGCCCTTTAAAACCAGGAAATATGAAAATTCCCGGACAGATTTTGAATATCCGCCCGGGTCACTTTTAATCTTCTTCTCCTCCTTGCTTTTTCCTGGGACGAAACCCGGCAATAAGAAACACGAGACCTATAACCAGAATCAAAAGCCCCCACATAGTTTATTAATTTTACGAAGTTGCAATGAACAGGATAATCCCTCTGGAAATTAAATGTCAAACGATCGAAATCATTCGATTGCAACGAAATGAAGGTTGCCACAAAATATTATGGCAACCTTGAACTTTTATCCCTTTTCTTATTTTAAGAAGTAAATACACATTATCCAGCTTTGTCTACATTTCCGGCAAACCCTTTAAGAAAGTCCGGAACCCAATCGGAGGATGCGCTGTCAGAGATCTTTCCTTCCTGTTCAGTCTGAGGATTGTAAGGGACAACTACATAATTCGGAACCGAAAAAGGATTGACTCTTTGATCCACAAATACCCCTTTCCCCGTCACTTCTCCGATCTTAGTTTTCTTACCATTCTCCAAAGCGTAGATATGATACACAAGTCTTTCGTCTTTAGAAGGGGTCCATTCGAGTTTAACAGCCGGCAGCCCAAAGGAGCCCAATGTAAGATTCGCCTTTAGATCTTCAACCTTCACCAATCGAATCGGGGATTCCAAATCATCAACACCGGAGGGCTTGGTGAAAGCGAGATGTTTCTGCTTCGGCAATCGTTTCAGCAAATCTTTAAGAAGCATAGTTGGATAACTGCTTCCGCCTGTTAGATGATGAGCTTTCGACGTACTGTCGTATCCCATCCAGACAGCCCCTACAGCCTTGGGTGTATATCCAACAAACCATGCATCTGCGTCTGTTCCCGGTATAGGTGGAAAAGAAGTTGTTCCCGTTTTGCCGGCTAACGCCGTTGCCACCTTCCCCTTTGTCGCTGTTCCATTGTCTACAACAGCTCCAAGCATCTTTGTCATATACCACGCCGTTTGCGGTGAAAACACTCGCTTCTCTTGCGGATTGGCATGGCCAACCAAATCGCCTTCACGATTGTAGATTGCCGTGATGAAATGCGGCTCAATAATCTTACCGCCCTCCGCGAACGCTCTATAGGCTTTCGCCATTTGCAACGGCGTTACTCCGTATTTCAAGCCGCCAAGCGCCATGGCTAACCCATTGTCGGGAATTTGGATGCCCATTTGCTTTAAATAATGCTTTCCGGTTTTGATGCCGATCTGATCAAGCAGCCACACCGCCGGCGCATTTGCGGAAACACGCAATGCATCGTACATCGTCATTTTCCCGCGATAATTTCCACTGTAATTCTCCGGAGTATAGTCTTGTCCGGATGCTTCATAGACAACCTTTTGGTCCTTCAGCAAGGAATATGGTTCATATTTCCCGGTGTCCAGAGCAGGACCATAGACCACCAACGGCTTGAAGGTTGAGCCGGGTTGTTGTTTCACAGTCACGCGATTGATTCCTTTTCGTACGTAATTCCGGCCTCCTTGAACCGCTAAAACACCACCTGTTTCGGAATCGAGCAACACAAGTGCCCCCTGTGGCGGATGTTCCTTGTCGCTTCCCGGGAAATAAGAAGGATCTTTAAAGAGCTGATACGAGACTTCCTGCGCTTTCGTATTCATAGGTACCTCAATCGTATAGCCACCCTTAAGCAGAGCCTCGTTTGTCAAATTGTATTTTTCCTTTGCCTCATGCAACACCATATCAATGTAAGTCCAGTAGGCCTTGTTCTTTTTCATCTTATGAAGGTTAACAGCCAGTGTCTCATGTTTGTACGTAACTGCCTGTTCCGCGGTGATATACCCTTGGTCCGCCATTAGACTCAAGATGAGATCACGCCGTTCTTTCGCATTTTCCGGATTTTCGATTGGGTTATAGGTCGACGGCGCATTCGGAATCGCGGCCAACAATGCAGCCTCCGGGACCGTAAGATCACTGACTTTTTTGTTGAAATAAAGCTCCGCCGCTGTTGCAATCCCGTAAGCTCCCTGGCCAAAATAAATTTGATTCAAATACATTTCAAGAATCTGTTTCTTACTGTAGCGGCGTTCCAAATTGATCGCGATAATCGCTTCTTTTGTCTTTCGAAGCCATGTTTTGTCCGCAGATAGAAAGACTCTTTTCGCCAATTGCTGGGTAATTGTGCTTCCGCCTTCAACTTTCGCGCCAGCCAGAATATCCGTATACACAGCCCTTAAGATGCCTTGAATATCAATACCGTGATGCTCATAAAAGCGGCTGTCTTCCACAGCGATGAAAGCCTGTTGAACGGAGTCGGGAATCTCCTTGATATCGACCGGATCGCGATTTTCCACATATAATTTTGTTATGAGATCGCCTTTTTCATTCACAATTTTCGTCGCTGAATCCAGAACGAGATCCTCTTTGTCTATCACGTAGTCCCCGGCAAACAAAATGCCAAGGTACCCGACAAAGCCAAGCAGCAACATCCCCGCTAGAAAAGCGGCTGTGAAAAGCATCTTCTTCCACATAGTCAATAACACCCCGTTTGCCGAATCATAAGGCCGACTCTAGTCAAATGATTTTAACGCACTTTCGACAAAAAGAAAATGATTTCGACCCTAGTTTTTGCGGGAAACGGGCAAATCATGTGGAATCCGAAAAAAAGAGAGACAACCCTCTGTTGTCCCTCCTCTATTACTAAACCTATTGCTTGATCCTCTTCAACTCTTTCAACAATTCTCGATACCGTTCCTCCAACTCTTGTTTGAAATCCTCTTTTTGCGGCATGGACAAGCGGCCGATAACCTCCGCCAATTCGTTTTCCAGTTTCATGATCGTTTGCTCGTTACTATCGGCGGAAGGTTCGGGTTCTTCCTTGCTTTTCATGTATTGATCGTAATTGCCTTCGAAGAAAACAGCCTGGT
>DASTWO010000093.1:0-3583 GCA_035776675.1 Caryophanales bacterium | reverse complement strand
AAGGGGAACCTAAATGAATCTAAAAGTCGTAGGAGCTGGCCTGCCGCGGACGGGAACCAGTTCTCTCAGAAAAGCGCTTGAATATTTGTTGGACGGGCCATGTTGTCACATGAGTGCTCTTCCCGGTCATCCTTTTGATCTTGGCGAAGGGTGGCAGCGAGCCATTGCGGGAAAACCAACCGACTGGGATCAGGTCCTTGATGGTTTCGTCGCGACGTTGGATTGGCCGGCGTCTTTGTTTTGGCGCGACCTTAGTGAAAGGAATCCGGATGCTTTGGTGCTGATGTCAGTTCGAACCAATGCTCAGGAATGGTGGGAAAGTGTTGATGCCACCATCATGGAACCTGCTCGTATGGCGCTTTCTCCGGACTGGCAGGGAGGAAGAGATTTTCAGGATATGCTGGAACGGTTCACGGGCACAACCCATTGGGATGATCCGTCCACAATGATGGCTGCTTATGATCGGCACAACGAGGAAGTAAGAAAGACTGTGCCCAGTGAGCGATTGCTGGAATGGCATGCTTCGGAGGGATGGGAGCCGATTTGTCAAGCATTGGACCTGCCTGTTCCGGATAAGCCGTTCCCCTGGGTCAACCAACGGAGTGAGTGGCGATCTGAATAAAGGCCTATTGCTGATCGGATGGGTTGAGGAGTGATGAAGTGAGTAGTGAAGTCCTAAGTGTCTTTGATGATAAGATGAATAGGATCGGCCAGAAAACCAGAGACGAAATCCATGAAACCGGCGATTGGCATGAAACGTTTCATTGCTGGTTGACCACTATCGAAAACGATGAATGTTATGTGGTGCTACAAAAAAGAGCGGAAATAAAAAAAGACTATCCTGGTCTGTTCGATATCACTTCGGCCGGGCATTTGTTGGCGGATGAGGGCGTTGAGGAGGGAGTAAGGGAAGTCAAAGAAGAATTGGGGATATCTGTTGAGTTTGATGACCTAATTCCACTCGGAATCCAAAAAGTCGAAATAAAACTGGATCAAATCTGGGATCGGGAAATCTGCCACGTGTTTCTCTATGAATGCCAGTCATTGCCGGAATTCCATCTCCAAAAGGACGAGGTCGACAGCCTTCATAAAGCTAGATTAGATGATTTACTTGAGTTGTTTGAAGGCAAGGTAACGGAGATATCTTTACTTGAAATTGGTGATGATGAGCACCAGCAACTTGTTAATACAGACAGCTTTGTGGGAAAAGGTTCATACTATGAAAAAGTGTTTATCGGCATTAAAGAAAAAAGCCGAAAATCCTAAGAATTCCCCGGGAAATTGGGGCTTCTGGGTACGTTTTTTTTGCCCTGGGCAAGGAGGATCAAATTTGGATTACATAAAAGAAATTCGTGAAATGATCGGAACCCAACCATTAATCACGGTGGGCGCCTGCGTCATTGTTTTCAATGACAAAGGGCATCTTTTAATGCAAAAGCGTTCGGATAGTTTAGATTGGGGAACGATTGGCGGCATGATGGAACCGGGTGAAACTCTGGAAGAGACGGCGGCTCGTGAACTGTATGAAGAAGCCGGACTGGAGGCTGAATCATTCCGTTTCAAGACAATTGTTTCCGGTGAAGACATGCATTATATCTACCTTCATGGGGATGAAATCTATCACGTCGCGGCGGTTTATGAGGCTGAAGGAGTTACCGGCCGTCCGACCGTCAACGATGACGAAGGGCTTGAGTTGAAATTCTTCTCTTTAGCGGAACCGATTCCCAATCTGAACCCGTTGAATGAAGCGATCTTAAAAAAAGCGCACTATCTTTAAAAACTGTCATAAAGAGAGGAAGATTCATAGATGAACCCACCCAAACACATCGTTTCCGCGGCTGTGATCGTTGTCAATGATGAAAATGAAATTTTACTGATTAAAGGGCCGAGAAGAGGCTGGGAAATGCCCGGCGGCCAGGTGGAAGAAGGCGAATCGTTGAGGGATGCCGCAGTCCGGGAGACGAAAGAAGAAGCCGGAATCGATATCGAAGTCGTGAAATTTTGCGGGATCTTTCAGAATGTGAGTGGTTCTATTTGCAATACCTTGTTTCTGGGAAAACCCATTGGAGGACAACCTACAACATCGGAGGAAAGCCTGGAAACCCGGTATTTTCCGATTGAAGAAGCTCTAAAGATCGTCACCTGGAAAAACTTCAGGCAAAGAATCGAATATTGCCTGAACGAAGAATCTCAACCTTTTTTAATAGAATTCTAAAAAGCACAAGGGAAGGATGAAAAATCATAGCAACGCAACTTAGCAAAATCGATTGGATGGAAAAAACACCAATCCTTGATCAATTGTTAGAACAAACCGACCTGTTGCAAGAGGTTCCGTTGGGAGCCGGGCTTGAGGCGGATGTGGTCAAAATTTGCTCGGATGAATTTTGTGTGGCGTTGAAGACTTGGAACAAGGGCGCCAGTCCGGATGTCGGCTATCAATTTTCCGTGCTTCAAGCGTTAAGAGCGCAAGGGATTTCTGTATCCATGCCGCTTGGCTGGGGATATGACGAAGCTTCCCACAAGGTTTTGGTTACAAGTTTCGATGGCCAACCCATTGATTATACGGAGTCACAGAACGTGAATCAGCTGGCCGGGATTTTGGCACAAATTCATCGTTTTCCTGTGAGTGGGGACCTTTCGCTTCGGACTTATGATTTTCTTCCTTATTTTTTCCCGGACATTGAGAAGACACCGGATCTCCTTGATATCCTAAAACCGCTTTGTGAGAAGGCTGATATTCGTCAAGATCGCCTGGTTCATGGTGATTTTAACATGCTCAACATTCTGGAGAGCAACGGAGCTTACACTGTGATTGATTGGACGAATGCACAGCTTGGCGACGCGAGATACGACCTGGCCTGGGCCAGTTTTCTAATCAAAGTCTACGTTGATGAAAAGGCATATGATGATTTTCTAAATGTTTATTTCCAACAGCATCCTTCTTCGGACAGAGATCTCGAGATTTTTGAGGCCATAGCCTGTCTCAGGTGGTTACAACTCTATCGAGTGGCGGAATTGCCCATGCTGGAAAATACGGTCGCTCAAGTCAATGATTTTATTGAACAAAATAAGCACCTGCCAGAGGAATTATTGCTTGATGCGTATGTTTATCACATTCGAGGAAGAGGGAATGCTACATAACAAAGGACTTGCCATTTCTTTGAGGAGGGAGAACAAGTGAAACCCAATGTCAAGGAATTTCGGCATGAAAAGCCGTTAAAAGAGGAAATCTCAAGGTTGTCCGAGCAAGGTGAGACGAAGAAAGATTTATATGTGATGGCCCGAGATGAAAACTTGGCGAAGGCTATAGCGAATCAGACAAACGCCAACCAGATGGATTTAAAAGAAGATAGTCTGGGCAGCCGGGCGGTCAATCTTTTTCGAAATGAAAGCAAGGTCATCCGTCACCGATTTAAGGAACTGGGTTTTTCGCAATCTGAGGCGTGAGTATTGCGGACAGAATGAGCCAGCAGTGCGGACTTTTGAGCCATTGTTTGCGGACGATAAGGCCAGTAAGTGCGGAGACAAGAGCCACTCTATATCATGACTATGGAAACAGCCATCGAAGAAGAAAACTTCGACG
>DASTWO010000092.1:0-3893 GCA_035776675.1 Caryophanales bacterium | reverse complement strand
TGAATCCCTTTTCGAGATCAAATCGTTTTAAGGTCTGGCTCAAGTAAGTGATGTTGACATTCGGGTCCTGCGCAACGGACACCCATGAACCCTGTCAGGTCCGGAAGGAAGCAGCAGTAAGTGGGCTCCTCCGTGTGCCGCGGGAGTGCCCGAATCGAGTTAACTGCTTGGGTACGCTTATGGACGGTTTGACCAACAAAAGGTGCACGGCATACATAATTTGAGTGGCCGAAAGTCAATGGCCGCAAAAGAAGGGCCCGCTCGCAGTGAGCGGGTTGTTTTATATTCTTAAATCGTTTATAATGAAAGAGGAACTTTAGCGAAAAGAGGGTATGGGATGAGTTATCAGGCGCTTTATCGGGTTTGGCGTCCGCAGACTTTCGCCGACGTCATCGGCCAGGAACACATTACGAAAACACTGCAAAACGCTTTGTTGAAAGAGAAATCGTCCCATGCTTATTTGTTTACAGGGCCGAGAGGCACAGGGAAGACAAGTGCCGCTAAGATCATTGCCAAGGCCGTAAACTGCGAAAAGGCGCCAACGGCTGAACCCTGTAATGAATGTTCGGCTTGCCGGGGGATTACGGATGGCTCGATTTCCGATGTGATTGAAATCGACGCGGCTTCGAATAACGGTGTAGATGAGATTCGCGATATTCGTGATCGGGTGAAATATGCCCCGAGCGCCGTTCGTTACAAAGTGTACATTATAGACGAGGTTCATATGTTGTCACAGGGAGCGTTCAATGCTTTGCTTAAGACGCTTGAGGAGCCTCCTGAACATGTGTTGTTTATTCTGGCGACGACGGAACCGCACAAGATTCCGTTGACCATCATTTCCCGGTGTCAACGCTTTGATTTTCGCCCGATTGCCGGTTCGGCCATTGTCGAGCGATTGAAACGGATCATTGACGCAAATGAATCGGAAGCAGATGAGGAAGCGTTGAAGTTGGTGGCGCAGGCCAGCGAAGGCGGCATGCGTGATGCTTTGAGCTTGCTCGACCAGGTATTGTCTTTTGGAGACGGTGAAATTTCGATTGAGGATGTACTGGCTGTAACAGGGTCGGTATCCCGGGAGTTTCTCGCCGATGTCACACAGGCGGTTGCGGAAAGAGACGCTTCGCGCGGAATTCAGGCGATTGGTTCCCTGATCGAGAAAGGCAAGGATCCGGTTCGTTTTTTACAGGATTTGATTTTTTATTACCGTGATCTTTTGCTGTATCAGACGTCATCCGGTCTTGAGAGTGTGTTGGAACGCGCCAAGGTAGACGATCATTTTCGCCATTTGGTCGAAACGGTTGAAAAGCCGGACATTTACCGTATTATTGAAACTTTGAATGCTAGCCAGCAGGAAATGAAGTGGACGAACCACCCTCGGATTTTCCTTGAGCTTTCTATTGTGAAGCTGTGCCAGCCGGATTCGGGTTCGCAGAAGGCGGAGCCTCAACCACGAGAGGCGGCGGAACGGCCGCAACCGGATTCATCGCTTGTCGAGCGGATTCAGAAGCTCGAGGGTGAATTGCGGCAATTGAAAAAGCAAGGGGTTCCCGCTTCGCAAACGGAGGCGTCGGCCCCGAAGGAAAAGCGGCGTCCCGCAGGGGGATCCAGCCGCGGGGTGAAAGTGGAAACCGCTCGAATCAAGCATTTGCTTGATGAGGCGTCCAAACAGGCATTGCAGCAGCTGAAAGGGCAATGGGGAGATATCATGGAGAAAATTCGTAAGCAGAAAATCTCCGCCCATGCCTGCCTGATTGAGAGTCAGCCTGTAGCTTGTTCCGACAAGTCGTTTTTGTTGGCTTTTAAATATGATATTCACTGCCAGATGATTAATGAAGAGAAACACCGTCAGGTTGTGGAACAGATCGTGGCCGAGGCTTGCGGCCATCCGATGGAGATGCTGACGGTTCCTTCGGCGGAATGGGAGAAACTAAAGACCGCCTATATTCAGAAGCAACGGGGCGAGTCGGAAGAAAACGGGAAAGACGAAGAAGATCCGCTTGTAGCGGAGGCGAAGAAACTGTTTGGCTCCGATTTGATTGAAATCAAAAAATAGAGGAATGGAAGGATGAATGTACAATGAAGGGCAACATGAACAATATGATGCGGCAAATGCAAAAGATGCAGAAGCAAATGGCGAAGGAACAGGAGAAGTTAAAAGAAGAAAAGATTGAAGGAACAGCCGGAGGCGGCATGGTGACTGTTGTCGCAAGCGGTGAGAAACAAATTCTCGATGTAAAAATTGATGAAGAAGCCGTGGATCCCGATGATGTGGATATGCTTCAGGATCTTGTGCTTGCCGCGACGAACGAAGCTTTAAAGAAAGTGGACGATCTGACGAATGACCGTCTTGGGAAGTTTACGAAAGGCATGAATTTGCCGTTTTAAAATTTAATCAAGCAGATAGAGGAATTCAGACTAAGAACGCCGCGTCCTGCGGCAACTTCTGAGTAAACCACTCCGGGATCCTCGATTGGCAAAGAACGCTTTTCGGGAATCCCGGGTTGGCGCAACTACGCCAAGACGTATTTTGCTTGATGTGATACCGAGCTGCAAATTACTGGGATGGAGGCCATGAAACGTGCATTATCCCGAACCGATAGCAAAGCTGATCGACAGCTTTATGAAACTGCCGGGGATCGGCCCGAAAACGGCCGTTCGTCTGGCTTTTTTCGTGTTAGAAATGAATGAAGATGACGTTTATGACTTTGGAAGGGCTCTTGTCCATGCCAAGCGGGACCTTGTCTATTGTTCCGAATGTCATAATATTACGGACCGCGATCCGTGTTTCGTTTGTGATGACAGCAGTCGTGATCGTTCTGTGATTTGTGTTGTCCAGGATCCGAAAGATGTGATCGCGATGGAGAAGATGAAGGATTATCAAGGGCTTTATCATGTGCTGCACGGGGCTATTTCCCCCATGGATGGAATCGGTCCTGAGGATATTAAGGTTCCGGAGCTCATTAAACGCTTGCAGGATGAAACCGTACAGGAGATTATTCTGGCGACCAATCCAAACATTGAGGGAGAGGCGACGGCTACCTATATTGCCCGTCTGGTGAAACCAGTTGGGATAAAAATTTCACGGATTGCCCACGGGCTTCCGGTCGGCGGGGATCTTGAATATGCCGATGAGGTAACGTTGTCCAAGGCGCTCGAAGGCCGTCGGGAGCTATAATTTCTTCAGTGGGCTTTGAGGTATTAAGCTTTCGGGGGATGTCACAGATTTTTATGGAGATCTGGGCGCAAATACGACAGAGTGTATTTGATATTTGGGGAGGGAGACCGCGGTGTTCAAAAGAAAAGGGCGTTTACGCAAGCAAGTCAATCGTTCATTGATGGAGACGGTCAATCGGGCAAAGGAAGATTGGCTTCGCCAGAAAGAGATTGTTGAAAAAAGTATTGAGCCGCATGATGTGGTGTTGCATGAACTGAAGTTGGCGGAGGCGCGCTATTTTTTTCTGTTGAGAGAGGCGAGGGTTCTTTTTTCTGACAAGCTTTCATAACCTGAGTGGTGAAGGGAGGCTTGGACATGGAACCTATTTACGTTATTGCCTTGATCGGCGGGTTGATTCTTTTGTTATTGTTTGTCGGTGCACCGGTGAAACCGATGAGGTTGATCGGGGGAGCCATTGTGAAGCTGATGATTGGAGCGCTCTTCCTGTTCTTCCTGAATATTTTTGGTGCTTCGATCAATCTGCACGTGCCTATTAATCTTGTGACGACTGCGGTTTCGGGATTTCTGGGCATTCCGGGGCTGTGTGTGCTTGTCGCTATTAAATATTACTTCTTGTCTTAAATTGGAAGTCTATTGATGTTGACTTTTCTTTTGCCTGTGATAGAATGGTTCTTGCGCTGTTAAGGAGGCAGGCGCCGAGCCGTTGAGGTTTCGGGTC
>DASTWO010000091.1:0-28177 GCA_035776675.1 Caryophanales bacterium | reverse complement strand
GTCATTGTCAAGCTGCCGTACGGGTCCTTTACCTACAGCGTGGATCACACCAAAATCGTTAAGGCCGACAACCAGAAGGTCATTCATTCTACCGACAAGGAAGAGCTTGTTATGACAACGTGTTACCCGTTCCACTATGTTGGCCATGCTCCGAAACGATATATTGTCTATGCCTACCCGGTTGAAGATTAATGGCATCCTCTGTGTTAGAATTTGATATAGGAAATCTGAGCCCTAACCGATAAAATATATGCGGATAAGGAGGATGGTTAGATGGCCGAGACGAAAACGATTGTTGAAAAGTTGAACCTGCGAAAGTATAAGAAAGCTGTTGTGTTAGACATGCCGGCGGGTAAGAATGACTTTGAAGAATTGGAAAGCTATGATACAGCGTTTACTGGAAGCAGCTATGATCTTATTTTCGCATTTGTGTTGGATCTGGATGCTTTAAAGGGCATTGTCGAACAAGTGATAAAGAACGATTATCTGGATCGGAACGGCTATCTATTCCTTGCTTATCCGAAAAAGGGAAATAAGGTTTATTCAACGTTTATCCATCGGGACCGTTTAATGGACGGATTAGGTGCGGGAGAAGATGGTTATGTGGGGACAAGCTCTATTAAATTTGCGCGCATGGTCGGGCTGGATGAGGTTTTCACGGTAGTCGGGCTTAAAAAAGAAGATCGAAGGAAAAAGAAGCCATCTGCCCAAAAGAGCCAACGGGTTGACGACTACATTCAGATGATCCCCAATGTGGAGCAAGATTTGCAGGATACGCCTGATTTGCTCGCATTCTATCAATCGCTTACCCCCGGGTACCGGAAAGATTGGGCCCGGTATGTCTATAGTGCCAAACAGGAAGCGACCCAAGCCAAACGGCGTGAAGAAATGAAGATGATTCTTGGTGAGGGTTACAAAAGCCGGGATCTCTATCGGAACAGATAAAGCAGGAGCTGTTGAACCCAGCTCCCCTTTTTTTTTTATTGTTTCGGAAGAATAAGTGTGAAAGTTGTTTCTTCATGGGGAAGGCTTTTCATTCGAATCATCCCGCCGTGGGCGTCCGCAATTTCGTGGACGATGGACAAGCCAATCCCTAAACCTTCACCTTCGCGTCCGTCCGACCCTCGATAGAATCGTTCGAAAATCCGGGTTTGCTTCGCTTTTTCAATCCCGGGTCCGCGATCGTTAATGCTGACTTCAATCTGATTGTCTTTTTCAATTAAAGCCAGTCCCAGATATTTTCCCTCTCTGCCGTACTGAATGGCGTTTTCTATCAGATTGCGGATGGCCCGCTCAATCAAGTGGGCGTCTATCAGAACATAGGCGGGTTCTTTGGGAATGTGAATATTGAACGCCATCTCTCGATTTTCCAATACAGGAATATAATCTGCTGTGATTCGCCTCAATTGTTCAGACAGATCGATTTGTTCCCGCCTCATCCGGTCCTTCTGTGTATCCAGTTGAGCAATTTCCAGTAGTTTTTGCAAAAGCTGGTCCATATACCGGGAACGGCGCAAGATAATTTCCGTATAGGTCTTCCGTTCTTCCTCATTCTTATACAACCCGGCATCCAGCGTTTCCGAGTAGCCGATAATCATCGTCATCGGCGTTCTCAGGTCGTGAGAAATATTGGCGATGAGCGCCTTTCGTTTGTTATCAAACTCTTGAATTTGTGTAACCTGGTCCCGAATTCGTTCGGACATAGCGTTGAAATGGCGGGTCAGCTGGCCTATTTCATCCTTTGAGCGATCTTCAATTGAGATCACCTCACCTTGTGCATCCATACGGCTAACGGCACGGTTCAACCTTTTGAGCCTCCGGTTGATTCTCGAAAAGAAAACCATCGCAAACAAATAAGGTGTCAGGAGAAACAGGGCAAGAGGGATGAGCAGTTGAAATAATGTGAGATTATCCCGCACATAGAAGAAAAATTGACTGCCGTTCATCGCTTCGCTTGGCAGCGTCATCAGCAAATACTGTCGGTTATTCTTTTGTTCCCAATCAAAGACAAGGGTGATATCCTCCCCCGTCTCCCATAAGCTGGAGGGCATGTTCAAAAAGCGGCTCATCATCTGTTGAAAAGAATAGGGATCGGTTTGCCCGTCTGTAGCGTAACGCAAGGTTCCGTCTTCAGAGAACCACTCCAATTGCATAGCCGGATGTTGTTTCACATAACGGGAAAATATCGCTTTCACCTGATTCGTCCCGCCATCCGTTTGTTCCGCCTCCTGGGCCAGATTCTCCCCGATTTGATTTAGTTCTACATGGGTATACCCCTTGTTGAAGAGTGCACCAATGATTAAGGTCATACTGATCAACAGAAAAATACCGGTCAATGAACTGGCCACCACCAACAGCCACAGCTTCGTTCGTAATGTCATGACTCACCTTCCACAAACCGGTAGCCGATCCCCCGAATCGTTTGGATATAACGAGGGTTTGCCGGATCTTCTTCTATTTTCTTACGCAGATAATTAATATACACGTTCACTGAATTGGCGTCGGCCTGATCCAATTTCCATACTTGTTTAAAGATCTCTTCCTTTGTAAATACACGTCCCGGTTGTCGCATTAACAATTCGAGCAGGATTCCTTCAATCGGGGACAGGGAAACTGTGCCGGACGGTTTCGTCAACTGTTGAACCGCCCGATCATAGATCAATGGCCCGCAGCTGATGAGCTTTCCCTGAAGGTTCGGATTGACGCGGCGGAGGGTGGCTTGTATGCGGGCGACAAGTTCGCCGGGACTAAACGGCTTTGTCACATAATCATCGGCACCTAAGCCAAGTGTTTCAATCTTATCCGATTCCAGTTGGCGCGCACTCAGGATAATGACAGCTGTATGGAGCTGTTTAGCCCTAATATAGCGGAGTACTTCCCAACCGTTCATATTTTCCATCATCAAATCCAGTAAAATTAAATCAATTGAATAATGTTCGAGAATCGATACCGCGTCTTGGCCGGAAGCGGCTTCATAAGCATGCATCTCCGCATTGTGAAGATGGAGTTTAAGCAACTGCCGGATTTCCTCTTCGTTATCTACCACTAGAATATGGGCATTTTTCATCAGCGTTCTCCGATCCCTTGTCTTTCTCTCATTATAATCGATTTTCCCCGGACTTCTTAGTAATTTTGAAAATCCTTTAATAATTCTTTAAGATTTCTGTCGAATCACCTGTGATAAGGTAAAAAAGATATGTATCGCATGTCGGATAAAGCAACTGAGAGGCGAAATGGAGAGAATTTAATCGTACAGGGGGATAAAATGAAAAAAAGTTGGATAAAGACGCGAATCCTGACAATAGCTGCCCTGCTGTTGTTCAGCGTGGTTGCGCCATTTGGGAATGTCGGGACGGTGTCGGCAGCCGGGTTTTCCGGAGAAGGAGATGGGACGGTAATTGATCCTTACGTGATCATGACACCGACACAATTGGACGAAGTCCGCAATGATTTGCAGGCGTATTACGTGTTGGGGGCGGATATTGATCTCTCGGGATATGCCAGTTGGGACCCGATTGGAGCCTTTAAGGAACCGTTCACCGGGACGTTTGACGGGAATGGGCATACAATTTCTAATTTGAAGGTATATGATAAGATAGGACCGAATGTTTATTTTGCTAATAGAGTAGGATTGTTCAGTATTGTAGATGGTGCAACCATTAAGAACATTGGGCTGACTAATGTGTATGTAAGTGGAACTGAATATGTTGGCGGTCTGGTGGGCTATCTTAGTAATTCCACTATTGACAATGTATATGTGAACGGCACGATTTCAGGTTCGCCAGAAGATCCCTCGTCCGACCTGGGCGGAATCGTCGGATATACCCTCGGTGGAACGGTCTACCATTCGTATACGGACATTGAAATCATTAACGGCGATAGTGATATGGGAGAACTGGTTGGGAAAGCTCAGAACTATACTAATATAATTAACGACTATTATGTGGACGACAGCACTATCAACTCTACTTACGGTAATCCTTTGACGTCAGATGAAATGAAACAACAAGCGAGCTTTGACGACTGGAGTTTTGGCGATACCTGGAACATCTTCGATGGCCAAACGTACCCGTTATTGGCTTCCGATTTTGAAAAGGTCAGTCTGGCAAGTCTTGCTCTGGAAGATGGGACGGACGGTAATAATGAAGCCATAGCCTTGTCCACGGTTTTTACCCCTGATCAGGCTGACTATCATGCGAAAGTGATTGCTTCCGTGGAATCCATCAAGCTGAAGACAGAGGCGAACGATGTGGATTCGGTGTTGGCTGTTTCTATCAACGGTGTGACAGTTACGAAAGATACATCCGGCAACACGTATACATTATCCACCATTAAAGAAGGAATAAACACGGTCACGATCACGGTAAGTAATCAAGATGAAACCTACACTCCAACGTATACAGTGACCATTGTGAAGGAAGACGGATCAGCGGCATACCCCCACCGCATTTCCTCGCCGGGACAACTGGATGCGATTGGGACTGGGGATTATGAACTCAGCGATCAATATGTGTTGGTAAATGATATTGATTTAACCGACTATCTGGCTGAAGGCGGTGCCGGCTACAATGGTGGTAAAGGCTGGGATCCGATTGGAGACTTCGGAGCCTCTTTTTCAGGAACATTCAATGGCCGGGGGCATGTCATTACAAATCTGACAATCCGTCGAAATGATGAAGACTATGTAGGATTGTTCGGCTTTATTGAAAATGGAACCATAAAAAGCGTGGGCGTTCTCAACGTTGATATAGAAGGCAGCGAATATACAGGAGGATTAGTCGGAGGATCCTATGGCAGTGTGGCCAATTCATACGTCACAGGAGTTGTAAATGGCAGTGATAGTGTAGGGGGATTGATGGGAGCTAATTTGAGGAATGTGACAAATTCGTTCGCCACAGGAAAAGTAACCGGAGGCCTCTCAACAGGAGGTTTGGTCGGATGGAGTTCAGGGAATGTGAAAAATTCATTCGCCACTGGGGAAGTAAACGGAGGTGGAGACTTAGGAGGATTGGTTGGAGAGAATCCAACTGCTAATTCAGGGGATGTGACCAATTCCTTTTGGGATATTGATACAAGCGGGAAGACATCGTCAGATGGAGGTAGTGGATTATCAACCGAAGAGATGCAAACGAAGGCAACCTTTTCGGATGCCGGTTGGGACTTTTCGACGGTCTGGTCGATGATGAACGGCACCACTTATCCGATGCTCAAATCGGACTTTGAAGCTGTAAAGCTTTCAGATCTGACTATTGGCGCTTCGGGCAGCTGGGATCAAGCTTTTTCTTCGGATCAGGGACTTTACACGATCACATTGGATCAATATGCCACTTCCGTTGATATTTCCGCGACTCCTGCGGATTCTGAGGCAAGCGTAACCTTTAACGGAGATTCCTCTAATACTGTTGCGGTTTATCCGGGAGACAATATTGTGACGGTAGAAATCTCAGGAGGAGACGGAATACCCAAAGGCGTCTACCAACTGACCATTGAAGTTCCTGTTCCTGAATTAACGGATCTGGTTGTTCCGGACAACGGTTATTATGGAACAGGGGACACGCTTGATTTTATTGTGAGTTATGAAGGGGACGTAGAGGTAACGGGCACACCGAGACTGCCCATCACCATTGGGGATGAAACGGTGTATGCCGATTATACCGGCCAACCGGAAGAGGATCAAAGCAAGCTATTGTTTGCGTACCAGGTCCAAGCAGGGGATGTGGATTCCGATGGCATTGAAATCGGTACGGAAATCGACTTGCCTTCCGATGCCACCCTTACTGCCTCCGGAAACGATGTATCGTTAACGATTGGGGAGCAAAATACAAGCGGCATCAAAGTGGATGCGGCTACACCAACCGTTTCGTTATCAGAAGTTCCTGAAGCGGTGACAAACGGGAATGTGGTTGTTTCTGTGGAGGCAGACGGCACGGGTAGTTCCGTCAGCGCATTGGAATGGGCGGAAGGCAACCGAGACGCCGTTTATTTTGGAGATCACGGGACGAAGATAGAGGACGGCCAATTTACCGGTTCAGAAAATGGGAAATACACAGTTTACGTAGAAGATGAAGTCGGAAACCGTATCGTCAAGACGATTGCGATTGATCAAATCGTCACGCAAGGGACGAAAATAACACTGACTTCGAGTCCGGTTGATGAGACTTTCGGAAACGTAACGGTTCATGTGACGACGGATGTGGTAGGTAGTGAGTCCGGGAACACGTTAGCGAAGCTGCTTTGGATGAAGGGCAGCCACAATGCTGAGGATTTTGCGGGCGGAACGGAAGGAACGGATATTTTAGAAAGCAAAGCTTTTTCGATCGTCAACAACGGCACGTACACTGTTTATGCGAAAGATAGCGTGGGCAATGAAGCGGTTCAGGAAATCGTCATCTCGAATATTTTAGAAGCCGGAGATTCATCGGGCTTGAGTGGGGCGTTAATGAATGCCAAAGCGCAGTTGGAGAATCATCCGGAAGGAGCAGATGTAGGTGACGCACCGAAGGATGCTCGGACGAAGCTGCAAGCGGCGATAGATGTTGCGCAGAAGGTAGCAGATGATGCGGCGCACCATACGCAAGGGGAGCTGAATGCGGCAACAGAGGAATTGGAGGCAGCCGTGGCGGTCTTTCAGAAGGCAACTGTCAAACCGGGTGATGCCTCCGGTTTACGAGCGGTATTAAGCAACGCGAGAAATCAGCTGGCGGAGCATGAAGAAGGCAATGAAGTCGGCGAAGCGTCGAAAGAAGCCCGGGCGGATCTGCAAGCGGCGATAGATGCCGCGCAGAAGATAGCAGAAGATGCGGCGCATCAAAACCAAAAGCAGTTGGATGAGGCGACAGCGAGGTTGAAGGAGGCTATTGCCGTTTTTGGAGAAGCTGTTCAGCAAAAGCCCAACTTGTCTTCGCTGGTTCATGCTCAGTTGTTGAGGAATGGCCACCAGGTGACGATTTCTAACGAAGCTATTGCGAAGTTAGCATACGGTGGTACGCTGGTGGTTGAATTGAAAGGAAGCTTGGATGCTGTTAGTCAGGTTTCGCTGACAAAAGAACAGGTAACAGAATTGAAGGATCTCAATGCGACGATCAAAATCGTTAAGAAGGATACTGGATTAACGATTCCGATGACGATATTCTCAGATAACAAGCTGTTTATTTCTCTTGAGAGGTTGACGGAACAGCATCTTCCGAATGCCGGTCAAGCCGCCAGTGCAATCTATGACTTCACATTGCAACAAGGCAATCAAACGATCAGTCGGTTCGATGAAGGGATTGTTCTCACTTTTGCGGTCGATCAAAATGCGGAGGGTCCAAATGAATGTAAGGTATTTTATTGGAATGAGACATCAGGGATGTGGGAAGAGGTAGGCGGGACATATGAAAATGGTGATGTTCGAGTTACCACCCATCATTTCAGTACCTTCGGTGTCTTTGATCCGCAGGTGTTTAATAGCACAAATGATACGCCGGACGAAGTACAGGGCGATCAAAAAGGTGACAATTTAGGTGATAGCAACGAAAATAACAATACACAAACTTCAACGGAACAAGAGCCGCAATTGGTTCAAACAAGCTCCAACCTGTATACCTGGTTCTTGTTCGGTGTCATATTGTTGCTCGCTGGTGGACTGATGATCGGGTACCATTCCGTTCGATCAAGGAAATCCGTTAGTGATGCGGATAGCGGGAAATAGCCAATAAGGTTTCGGCCTTTAAATCTGTCATGAAAGATAACCAATGGGAGGAAGAAAGATCATGCTGAAAAAGGGAAGCTTTGTGTTAATAGCAATCGGACTTCTTCTCATAGGGGTTTGTTTCGGAAAGGCATGGCTGTTTCATCAGAAGGTTCATCATGTGGTACAAGAGACAAAACAGCAATTTGCATTAAAGAACAGCGAAAAGCATCCAGTCTCAAATCAAAAGCAGATGATTAAGGCAAGAGAGTCCATCCCTGTCTATCAAAAAGGGGATGTGATTGGGATACTGGACATTCCCGAAGCCGATATCGAATTTCCGATCTATCAAGGTATATCCGACAAGGAATTGAGCGCTGGGGCAGGCCATTATGTAAACACCGATTTGCCCGGGGGAAATGATCAGATTGTCATTCCGGCACATAACACAACTGAATTTGCAAGGATCGGGAAATTGAAGGAAGGCGATCTCGTTCAAATCAAAACGGAGTATGGCGATTTTCAATACCAGGTGAACGCTGTAAAAATCGTAGAGGAAGAAAAGGTCAATATTATCCACGGGACGGCACCTAATGAAGTGCTCGTGTTATTTACCTGTTATCCCTTTACGGCACTCTGGCACTCCGATCAAAGGTATGTGGTCTTCGCGGAAAAAGTCAATCAGGTTTTTTACCAGGTTCACTTATAGAGCCCAGCAACCCCATTGGGTCAAAATAAAGAAGCAGGAAAGAGATGGCTCCCTCCTTGTGTAACCGTAAGGCGGGAGTTCTTTTTATTGTAACCGGATCCCCTCTAATTGTTTTTCTATCTCCCTGCCCTTTGGACGAAGCTTATGATGAATATCACATTATTGTACAAGCGACGAATCGAATCCGTCATCGGTAACATAACCCTCGATACTCCAAATATCTTCCTGAGCGGCTTTTGCCTTCGCTTCTGCTTTTTTGAATACTTCTAAGTATTTGGTGTTACCCCCGGACGCATCCGTCAATCGGGCCATTCCATCCTGCAGCAATACCTTATTGAAGGTGAAATGATCGCCCGCACCGTCACTCATCCAAATGTAACCGAGCGTGTGGCCTTGTTCGTTTTTGCCGGGCTCTCCTCGCTCCAGAAGCGCTTCACTTCCTACCCACCTTTTTGTGTAATCGTATGACTTCGCCCCAAACCATTCATCCGGACTTCCATCGGGCAGGGTCAATTCCGGGGTGTCGATTAAGAGCAAATCCACCGTTTCCTCGCCATTTTCCCCTTCGACAACGACCGTGTCCCCATCAATAACTTTCGTGACGATTACTTCTTCGGTAATATCGATCAATTCGGATTCCGGATGTTCAATATCCCCGCCATACTCGGCTTCCAGTTCTTCTTCGGTTGGCAAGTCCTCTTTGCTTTCTTGATCTTCTTTGCTTTCGCTGTTCGTATCTGTCTGTTTCTCGGCAGCCGCCTGATCAACTCCGTCACTTTCCTCTTGAGCTCCAGATGTGCCACCGCACCCAGCTAACAATACCGCCAAAAACATTGACAGTAAGATGAAGTTCCACAAGGGTTTGTGTGGTTTTTTCGTACTTTCTTTCATGTAAGCTCTCCCCTTCTCCCTTTTAATTTAATTTTATAACGCTTGGCCAGGAGCGTTTTTAAATCCTGATCATCTTACCACAATTTAGCAAGTACGACAAAGCGGGGTACGAAACGCACCCCGCTCGCCGATAATACCGGCTATGATGTTTCCGATGATGCCGCCAGGAACGTCTTTTCCGGCAATAATTGAAGCCAGCCAACCAATGATTCCGCCGACGATCAAAAGCCATAGTAAAGTCATTTTCATTCGCTCCTCTTAGAAGAGATTATGATGCATTCATTCTATGCTGTTCGCGGTACTAGTATTATATTTCATCTGAAAGTGGCGATTTTTCCAAAGGGGAATGATTGTCTTTGTCGAATGGTTCATAAAGAGGATTGCTTTAAGATCTTTGGGAACTGTGAAAGAAAGGGTGAAGAAGAATGAAAGCGATTCAAGATGATTATCCGGAGGATTTCTCGTGGTGTTACGGGTGCGGCCGGCTTAATGAGAAGGGGCATCACTTTCGGACAAACTGGCAAGGCGATCAAACGGTCACGGAATATACGCCGCTTCCGGAACACACGGCGATTCCCGGTTTTGTATACGGGGGATTGATAGCGTCGTTGATGGACTGCCACGGAACAGGATCGGCCTCGTTGGCGTTGCATCGGAAGAACGGGCATGAACCGGGGGACGGGGCGGAACCGCCGAGATTTGTGACGGCCTCATTGAATCTGGATTTTTTGAAGCCGACTCCCCAGGATACGACCTTGAAAGCGGTTGGGACCGTAACTGAAATTCATCCGAAGAAATGGAGAGTGGCGACTGAAATCTTTGCTGGCGAGACTATGTGTGTTCGCGGGGAAGTAATCGCCGCGGTGATGCCGAAGAATTTCATGAAGAAAGATTCATAAGGCTGAGGGAATCGCAGATGGACTCTGCGGTTCATTTTTTTTGGCTGAATGTCTAATAGGTTGCGATATGGGCATCCTTTCACGTAGGATAGACTTATATGCAGTTTTTGCCGTATCAGAAAGTGAATCTGAAGGTAAGGATCTCGTGTTTACAGGAAGAAAATTCGGGCAGAAGACACGATTAGGTAGAGAGATAACAGCAACTAAGGCTAGATTGCGCCAAAAGGCTTGGCGCAAGCCAAGTTTTGTATAAAGTGAGGGTAACTTTATGAAGGAATCCATCTATGGATTAACATATGAACAACTGAAGGATTGGCTGCTGGAACGCGGACAGAAGAAGTTTCGTGCCACTCAGGTTTGGGATTGGCTGTACAAGAAGCGGGTCACGTCCTTTTCCGATATGCGCAATGTCAATCAAGCTTGTATTGATTTGTTGGAAGATCACTTCGCGATCCAGACGTTGAATGAGCAGATTAAGCAGGAGTCGCAAGACGGTACGATTAAATTTTTGTTCCAATTGCAGGATGGTAATGTGATTGAAACCGTATTGATGCGATTCAATTATGGATTGTCGGTATGTGTCACTACGCAGGTAGGTTGTAACATTGGCTGCAGCTTCTGTGCGAGTGGTGTGTTGAAGAAGAATCGCGACTTGTCCAGCGGCGAAATTGTTGAGCAGATCATGAACGTGCAACAGCATCTGGATGACAAAGGTCAATCCGAAAGGGTCAGTCACATTGTTGTGATGGGGATCGGTGAACCTTTCGATAACTACGAGAACTTGATGGCTTTTCTTCGTGTGGTCAATGATCAAAACGGGCTATCCATCGGGGCAAGACATATTACGGTGTCGACAAGCGGCTTGGCTAATAAAATTTATGAGTTCGCTGATGCCCATTTGCAAGTGAATTTGGCGATATCTTTGCACGCGCCAAACAACGAACTTCGAACGAAAGTTATGAAGATCAACCGAGCCTATCCGGTAGATAAACTCATGAAAGCCGTCGATTACTATCTGGATGAAACCAATCGCAGGATCACGTTTGAATATATTCTATTGAAAGATGTCAACGATCATGAAAAAGAGGCACGGGAACTTGCTCAATTGCTGAAAAACAAACGGCATTTGTCCTACGTCAACTTGATTCCGTATAATCCAGTGGGTGATAACGATTATGAAAGAAGTGACAAGGAGTCAATCCTTGCCTTCTACGAAACGTTGATGGAGGAAGGCATCAGATGCGGAGTCCGAACGGAACATGGAACCGATATTGATGCAGCATGCGGGCAGTTAAGGAGTAAGCAAATTCAAAAGGAAAAAGCCAAAGCTCGAAACCGGAAGAAAGAACCGGCCCAATAGGGCAGGAGAAGGCGCATCCATTCAATTGGGTGCGCCTTTTGTGCGAGTGGCAGTATGACACGCTACAGGGTGAAAGTCCCGACTGCGCCGATACTAGCCGGTAAGCAGTAGCTGACAGGTAGTGCGGTGACCGTGAGGTGCTGTGCGGAGGACTTGAAGGCAAATCCCTGAACAGAGCTGTATCCCATGTTGGCACAAGGGTTGGATGACTGTGCAAAAGATCAGGAAATCCAAATAGCTAGGTACCCAAAGTGTTATGAGGGCTGGCTTAGGGTGAAAGTGTGTGGTATGACCCATTGAGATCTTCCTGCCTCCTCGGAATAAGAGGTATTGTAGCTCAAGGCGAAAGCCGAGAGCGCAAGATGGGCTTTTAAAGGGAAGAAGTCATAGATCGCCATAGTAGTGAGGAAGCTCATGCCAAAGACCTGCCGGCAACGGAAGCGAGGACAGCACATGAGTGAAATCGTACAAGGATACGGTTGAGAACCTCGACCCAAAAGGCGGGGATTCTTGCGAAGGGCGTGACCCACAAAGCATTGCGTAAGTAGGTTGTTGCATCGCTGTAGAAGCAGGCAGAAAGCCGGATAAAGGCCAAGAAGAGCCGAAGCCGGGGTCGAACAGACGGTAGACCGCCTGTCGCCGTTGTGGCGGGAGAAGGAAATGCGTTAGCTAATATTCTTGGACGGCTACAACAAAAGGAGAAACGGTGGATGCAGGAAGATGAAAGCGTAGACGTAAGGGAGAGTCTGAGATGAAAGGGCGCGTTTGGTACAGCCTGTACGACAAGGTGTTTGCGAGGAAGAACTTACGGAGAGCCTTTAATATGGTGAAGGCAAACAAGGGAAATCCCGGCATTGACAACATCACGATTGAAGCCTATGAAGCCAAGCTGGAGGACAATCTAGAAGTGCTCCATCAAGGGCTTAGAACAAAGACGTATCGACCAAAGCCGGTGAAAAGGACGATGATCAGGAAGGACAATGGGAAAGAGCAACGTCCTTTAGGCATTCCGACGGTTGAGGATCGCATTGTGCAGGCAGCCATAAGAAACATCATAGAACCGATCTTTGAAGAGGACTTTCTCCCCTGTAGTTATGGTTTTCGACCGAATCGGAGTGCCCACATGGCCATTGATCAAGTGAGTCAATACCTGAAAGAAGGGTATCCGAATGTCATTGATGCAGACCTGAAGTCCTACTTTGACACGATTCCACATGATCAGCTGGAGCAACAACTGCGGAAACGAGTAGTGGATGGTTCCGTCATCAGATTGATCCAGCAGTTCCTAAAGGCGGGAATTATGCAAGAAGGCAACCTCGTGGAAAGTGATGAGGGAGCCCCGCAGGGTGGCGTGTTAAGTCCGCTTCTATCCAACGTTTATCTTCATCAGTTGGATCAACTGATGGAAGAAAGAGGACACCGGATAGTTCGGTATGCGGACGACTTCTTGATTTTTTTATCGAAGTCCAAAAGGCGCACGTCGTGTCATGAAAAGTGTGACAAGGTACCTGGAAGAAGAGTTGGGACTGCGTGTACACCCAGAGAAGTCGAAAATCGTGGACGCAAGGGAAGAATCTTTTACCTTTCTAGGATATGAATTTTTTCAAATGTATCGGTGGGTGGATCCGAAGAAGTTGAAGAAATTCAAAGAGAAGGTGAAAAGCATCACGAAACGAAATCAGACGGTAAACCTAGAGACGCTCATTAGGGAAAGGCTGAATTCGTATTTAAGGGGATGGGCGAATTATTTTCATTATGGAAATGTGAAAGGCCTGTTCCGGAAACTGGATGCGTGGATTCGAAGACGGTTACGAATGGTCCAACTGCGAAGTTGGCGATATATCAAGCATCTACACCGAATGTTGCGGAAGAAGGGCTGGAAAGTGGAAAATCTTCGAGGCCAGCGTATGACTGCATGGAGGAGCTCCAAGAGCCCCATGATTCATGCGGCTCTGGATCTTGCCTTCTTTCGTGGAAAGGGGCTTGTATTTCTTTCGGATCAGATTCGATGAACATTACCCCTTGAAGGGATAACTGGGAGGAGCCACATGCGATGACCCGCACGTGTGGTTCTGTGAGAGGCGTGGTTAGGAATAGCCACGCCTACTCAATCTCTGACCAGATCGTTCTCTGAGAAAAGGAATGTCAGTTTTTTGATCCATCAAAACGGTTTATTAGACATTCTTTTTTCTATATTTGTTTATATTGCATGACTAAAGTCACTTGTAAAGGACTAAAGTCCTATGTACAATAGGCTATATTTGTGGAATTTTGTCCTTTATTGTTGAAAACGATATACATTATGAATTTTTAGGGGATGGGGATGGATGGGCGTGATCGCAAAGCGAGCGGCAAGGTCGAAAACTACGATTTTGTTCCTTTGTCTTATTTTAGTCGCTTCAAATTTTTTACCGTGGGTTCCTTTTGTCAATGAAGCAGGTGCTGCAGGTACAGAAGCATCACTCATTCAGTCTTCCGATGGTGAGACCCTGTATTCATCAGGCAATAAGATCATCGATAATGGTCTTATCCTTAGTAACTTTGGGGAAATTCAACAGGCTACAGTCATGATTCAAAACGTCAGGGCTGGAGATCTCCTTGGTTTCACCGATCAATCTGGCATCACTGGAACTTATGAAGCGAGTAATGGCATCCTAACGCTGAAAGGGGCTGCCTCAACAGCGGAATACCAGCAGGCCCTCAGGAGAGTGTCCTTTTCCACAACTTCTGAAGATCGTACCAAAAGAAATATTGTCTTCTCGATAGGCAGTGGTCTTTATTTTGACGGCCATTATTATGAATTTGTTGCATCCGGCGATACCTGGTCAGAAGCAAAAGCCGCTTCGGAACTGAGGACGCTGTATGGACGTCAAGGCTACTTGGCAACGATTACATCTCAAGAAGAGAATGACTTTATTGCACAAAAGGCTCTGGGTACCGGGTGGCTTGGCGGTCGATCCATTGATAATGACGGCGGAGACTGGAGATGGGTGACTGGTCCCGAAGGACTTGAAAATGGGAATACAGGCATGGTATTGGGCCAGGGTTTTAACAAAGGGACCGATTCATTTAAACCGGCAGAAGGCGTATATACCAATTGGTCGGCAGGAGAACCTAACAATTATCAAACAACTCATGAATATTATGCCCATATGTACGGGCCGGGAGAGGGAGATAAACAAGGGAAATGGAATGATTTCCCCAACGATACTACTGCGATTCAGGGGTATATAGTCGAATACGGCGGGATGCCAAATGATGATCCTATCACGCCTCGAACAGTCAAAACGATTTCTTTCTTTTCAACTGCGACCGGAATCACTTTATCCCGACATTCTCTTAAACTATCAATGGAAGACGACCCGGTTCATCTAACGGCGACGGTTCAGCCCATCTATGCAGATGACAAATCTGTCACTTGGAGCAGTGATGATGTAGGTGTGGCTACTGTAGATGCAAACGGAAACGTTACGCCAGTCGGTGCGGGAACGGCAACGATTACAGTTACAACGGCTGACGGCGGAAACACAGCTACATGTGAAGTTACCGTCGTCGATGTTTATTTAACAGGCATTCAAGTCTTTAAACCTAGTGATTTAGCGAATCCTTTGACATTAACGCCATCCCCTTTTGATCGAAATACATTAGATTACTTTGTAGACCTTGATCACGGCAATGCTGTCAAAATAAAGCCGACAACAGATATTGCCAATGCGACCATTACAATCCGGGGGAAACGAGTTGATAGCGGAACCATTTCGACCAATGCCTTCCCCGTGCGCAGAGGACATACCACGTACATTCCAATTGTTGTGAGTGCCAATGGTTTTACGAAGACTTATACGATTTCGCTGTTAAGTGCGGCCTCCGAAAACGCGAATTTGGCAAATCTGACTCCGACTGAAGGAGTTTTGTCGGGCTTTAACAGTAGTGATACGGCATATACACTGACTGTTGAGAATCAAGTGGACAGCCTAAAGTTCATCCCAACATTGGAAGATCAGAAAGCTTCCGTAAAGGTGAATGGGGAATCTGTCACTTCCGGGAACAAATCACAAGAAATTCCACTTTCGGTCGGGGATAACACAGTTACAGTTGTGGTGACTGCCCAAAATGGAACTTCCAAGACATACACTGTCAATGTGACCCGAGAAGAGTCATCCAATGCCAATTTGTTAAGTTTGATCGTCGATGCAGGCGAGCTTTCTCCAGCCTTCGATCAAGATTTAACAGATTATTATCTTATCGTGGATCCAGATACCACCAGTGTCGGGATCACCCCCACTGTTGAGCAAAGTGATGCGTCGATCGCAATGGGCGGAAGTTCCGCAACGAGCGGGGTTTTGCAAAATGTGGCTGTCTCAGCCGGAAGCTCTATTTCCATTAAGGTGACGGCTCAAGACGGAACAACAGTGAAAACCTATAACCTAAAGGTGCTGGCACGGGATCATGTGTCTCTTGTATATAATGACTTTTCCCAAAGTGCTGACTCCTTGCAAATCAATCATGATGCAACCATAGAAGGCGATGAACTTGTTCTTACGCCGAATAAAGGATTTCAAAGCGGGAGTACCTTCTATAAAAATCGTGTGTCTTTAGCCAACGGCCGTTCTTTTTCAACCTTCTTTTCATTTACGATGAGTGGCAGCGGCGGAATTGGGCAAGCAGACGGGCTAGCCTTCACGATTCAGACCGATTCCAATACTGCGGGATCAGCGGGCGGGGGCATTGGGTATGCAGGCATACAGCCTTCCATTGCGATAGAATTTGATTCCTGGACAAACAGCTATTACGAGGACCCTGCAGATCCACACATTGGCCTTGACGTGAACGGAAATATGGAGTCAGTCAAAACAGAACTAGCCGATCCCGTTGATTTCCGGGATGGAAGTACGTATTATGCCTGGATCGATTACGATGGGAAAACGAAAACCATTGAGGTTCGTTTAAGTGATTCCTCCGCCAGGCCGGTAAATGCGAAAATGACTGCAACGGATATCGATTTAACGCAAATATTGGATCAAGATGAAGTATTCGTCGGATTTACAGCGGGTACCGGGGGAGCAAGTCAGCGCCATGCTATTCAGGAATGGTATTTCACCAATAACTATAACCCTATCGATACGGGAAGTTACAGTTACAAAGAGTTGCCGTCCGAAGTCACATTAACGGCTTCCGCAGCTTCAAATACAGATCATACAACATTGACGGCTATTGTAAAAAATAATAACGGAGAGACAGTGGCGGGAGTTCCTGTGACATTCAGTACAACAAGAGGAGTATTGGGCTCGACCATTGTCGAGACGAATGCGGATGGTCAGGCCACGACTTCATTGGATGCTGCCGTTGAAAGCGGAGATGCAAAGGTTAAAGCCGTTGCCAGAGGCGGTGCCTACGATAAGCTGACGGTGATCGGTCTTATTTTAAACAATACAGACTCAGTAGCCACTGACAAAAAGAATCTTGAGATTCAATATGCTCCCGGTGACAGCCAATCCAGCGTAACTCAAAATGTCACGCTGCCCGGGTCAGGCACGAATGGGACCACGGTCATCTGGGAATCAGACAATACGTCTATTATTGATGCTGATGGGAATGTCACCCGACCGGATTATTTTACAGGAGATCAGTTGGTCACTTTAACCGCGACGGTTACGAAGAATGAAGTTACTGAAACGAAAACCTTCATCGTATATGTGAAAAAATTGCCCTACGCGGCACCCGAATTGACCTTTACGGATTCGAATTCGACGATAACTGAGTCACCGAATAATGATGGTTCCCTTATCGGCAGTAAGGTGATTACCCTATCAGGTGGATCTTTTAAAGACAGCATTATTACAACGGATGGTGGGATTCAGGGAGTTCGGGCGAATAATTTGCCTGCAGGAGTCGGGATTACCGCAGTAAGAAGTGCGGACGGCAAAACCCTGACAATCGAGTTTGAAGGCAAAGCTGCCAAACACAGCAGTGAATTTTCTGTTGATAATGTGTCGTTTACGATAGCGAAGGATCAAATCGAAGGCAGCCTAACTGACTTGACGACTTCTTCTTTCCCAATTGAATTCACGAATCCGGCAAAGCTGACCATGGCTCAAGGCGCTGTTAATGAATCGACAGAGGTTGGTGGGCAATATAACACAGGTAAATTAGTTGATAGTTTAAAGGTTTCTATTGAGAACGGTACTTTTTCAAACTCGATCTCAAAAGCTGATGTTTCGATTAACCATCTTCCTCTTGGCTTGGCAATAGACACTGTAACAAAAGACAGCGATACAAGCATCACCATAACCTTTACAGATGATGCCGCCATTGAAAATGATAATGAAAATGATTCGTACAATGCTTCAGTGGTGGTTTCTGCGGATGCCATTGTCGGAAGTGACACAGCCTTAACAAGTAATACATTCAAAATTAATTTCAACGAACCGGAGCCTTCTATAGCTGTGCTGTCACAAAAATTACTTGAATCCGATACGAATGATGGGAGTATCGAAGGCTCTCTAACGGTAGAACTGAAGCATGGTACGTTTAGCTCCGCAATTGGTGTTGAAGATATTAAGACGAATCTACCGGAAGACTTAAGTATAGGAAGTGTAGTTAAAGATAGTGAGACCCAACTTACTCTAAACATCGCCGGAACTGCTGAAAATCATAGGGCCATCAACAGTATTTATAATGCAACAATAGGTGTTTCTGCAAGCAAAATTGCACCTACAGCAACTAAAACCGGAACCGATCCTGAAGAGACGATAGATCTGGCTGAACGGGGGATTTACTATGTTGAATCGAATTCCTTCTCGGTTGTGTTTCAGGATCCGCCACCAGTAATTGAGGCGAGCCCAGCCAAGATTAGCGACAATCTTGATGGCTCTATTGATGAAACGCTTACCGTTACGTTGGAAAATGGAACCTTTGCCGCGGACATGAGCGAGGGTGTCGTTGTCCATAACCTGCCGGAAGGTGTTGGAATCAAGGTTACCAGAGTAAGTGATACGGAATTAACCCTATCCTTTACAGGGGAAGCTGTGAATCAAATTAGTGCATCTGATCACGCTTCCGTTACGATTTCACAAATAAAGATTAATGGAGCAACAGCTGACGTAACGTCTAATGAATTTAATTTTGATGCGCCGAGCGATCATACGCTGGCTAATCGGGATAAAGAAGATCTGGGGATTGTTTATGAACCAGGAGAGAATAGTGACAATGTGAAAAGTAACATTGGACTGGATGATGCTGGTCCTAACGGCTCAACCATTACCTGGGTGTCTTCTGATGGTACAGTGATTACGAATGAGGGGTCAGTGACGCGTCCGAGTTACACCGACGGTGATCAAGCCGTTACCATGACCGCGACTATCGCAAATGGTTCAGTTTCTGAAACCAAAGAATTTGATTTGACCGTTAAGGCGTTGCCCATGACGGATGTCGAAGCTGTGGATTTAGACGAGGCTTCATTAGCGCTAAGTTATGCGGACGGAGACAGTGCGGAAAGTGTCACTCAAGATATCGGGATTGAATTTGCCGGCGCAAATGGAAGCTTCATTTCTTGGGAGGCGAGTCCGGAAGGCGTAATTGATCCTGCCACAGGAAAGGTGACCCGCCCGAGTTATATAGAGGGAGACCAAGATGTTACTCTGACTGCGACCATCACCAATGGAGAGGTATCTGAAACCAAAATATTCGAGGTGACTGTCAAAGCGTTGCCGATAACTGATGCAGAGGAAGTCCAACTCGACAAAGCTTCATTGGCGATAGGCTATGCCGAGGGAGATAGTGCGGAAAGTGTCACTCAAGATATTACGATTGATTTTCCAGGGGAAAATGGAAGTTCAATTGCCTGGAAAGTGGACCCGGACAATGTGATTGATCCGTCCGCGGGGAAAGTGACGCGCCCGAGTTATATAGAAGGAGATCAAGATGTTACTCTGACCGCGACCATCACCAATGGAGAGGCGGCAGAGACAAAGATATTTAATTTAACCGTCAAAGCTTTACCCATCACTAGTGAAGAAGCTGTCCAACTCGACAAAGCTACACTGGTTATAGGCTATGCTGAAGGGGATAACAAGGACAGCGTTACGCAAGATATCACGCTTGAAACCATCGGAGCCAATGAGAGCACGATTACCTGGGTTTCCTCAGACGATACTTGGATTACGGACAATGGAACAGTTACACGGCCAAGCTTTACGCAGGGCGACCAAACGGTCACGATGACCGCGACTATTGAAAATGGAACTGCAACTGACACGAAGGAATTTGTTGTAACTGTCATAGCCTTGCCGATAACAGATGCAGAGGCCGTTCAACTCGACAAGGATTCACTGGCAATAGGCTATGCCGAAGGGGATAGTGCGGACAGCGTTACGCAAGACATCACGCTTGAAACCATCGGAGAAAATGAGAGCACGATTACCTGGGTTTCCTCAGACGAGACTTGGATTACGGACGATGGAACAGTGACGCGGCCAAGTTTTACGAAGGGCGATCAAACGGTCACGATGACGGCAACCATCGAAAATGGAACCGTAACTGACACGAAGGAATTTGTTCTCATTGTCAAGGCTTTGCCGATAACAGAGGCAGAGGCGGTTCAATTGGACAAGGATTCGGTAGAAATAGAGTATGCCGACGGGGATAGTGCGGCAAGTGTTACTCAGGATATAACGATTAAGGAACCGGGCACCCATGGAAGCTTGATTTCGTGGGTCGTGAATCCGGTAGATGTGATTGATCCCGCTACGGGAGAGGTAACGCGTCCGAGTTATATAGAAGGAGATCAAAAGGTTACGATGACCGCGACGATCACTAATGGCGAGGTAACCGAAACGAAGATATTTAAGATGACGGTCAAGGCACTTCCGATAACAGAAGAAGAGGCCGTTCAACTTGATATGGGTTCATTGGGAATCGAATATGCTGACGGGGATAGTGCGGACAGCGTGACTCAAGATATAACGATTAAGTACTTGGGTTCGCACGGAAGCTCGGTTTCGTTGGCGGTAAATCCGGAAGATGTCATCGATCCGGAAACAGGAAAAGTGACGCGGGCTAGCTACATTGAAGGAGACAAAGCGGTTACCCTGGTCGCGACGATCACGAACGGTGAGGCATCCGAAACCAAGATATTTAATTTGACTGTTAAGTCGTTGCCTATAACAGAAGCGGAAGCTGTCCAGTTGGATAAAACGGCATTGGAAATAGGCTATGCAGATGGAGATAATAAGGACAGCGTCACTCAAGATATCACACTTAAAACGACAGGGAAAAATAAGAGTTCGATTACATGGACGGTTAGTCCAGAAGGTGTGATTGATCCCGACTCGGGAGCAGTTACAAGGCCGAACTATGGAGAAGCGAATCAAAAAGTAACCTTGACTGCGACGATTACCAATGGCAAAGTAACCGAAACCAAAATATTTGAAGTCAATGTGATTGCCCAACCGCTTGATGAAGAGAAGGTCGCCAGCCTCTTGCAAAATGCCGAAAGCAGCCGGGAAGATTACTTATCTTCCGGTGGAGCGGATTCAGATGATTGGTATCAAGAAACAGATGAAGCGACACAGGCATTGAATCAAGCATTAGAGGCAAAACCTCAGGTACCCGTTGACATTATAGGGGCCATGGAGGAACTGGAAAGTGAAATCAATCAACTTGATGAAGTGACGGTTGTCTTAAATGATGACGATCAACAAGAGGAGATCCGAAACGAGATTGAGACAAGGATTGAAGATGTGAACAGCGTGCCTGAAGCTGAGGACGTGGCGAAGGATATCGGGAATAGTAAGCTTCGGGAAAACACGAAACAAGAACTTCAAGAAGACTTGCTGGAGCAAGCCACGAATCTGGACAACGAAATCCGTTTAAGCGACTCGGAGGATCTTACATCCTTGAAAGAAGTTGTTGAGGAGTCAGAACTCCCGAATCCGCAAAAACAGGCCTATTATGAAAAAGTTGCGGAGAAAGCGATACAAGATCTGTCAAGATCAGATAAAGAAACCGAAGACCGCAGGTTCCAAAAACAAGAAAACATAGCGGTGGCAGACTTTATTAAAGAAACTTTTACAGGGGAGAAAAGAACCAGGCTTTCCACAGAACACGAATTACGAGTCGTTTCCCTTTCATTGTCATTGGAAAAGGCGTTTGCCTTTGCGGCAGGGGATACATGGGAAAGTATCACTTCACCGTTTATTATGCTTTCGTCCGGTGATTACAACACTTCAATTACGTGGGAATCAAGCGCACCCGGGGTAATAAATGTTGTAAATGTCAATGGGAAGATCACAGGAGATATTCACCGGCTTGCTGAAGATCGAAATGTCATTTTAACAGCAACGATTCATAAAGGCGACCTGACCATAGAAAAACGATTCTTGCTTGTTGTGAAGAGCGACCGATTCATTGAAAAGGTCATTCATGACAACCTGCGTCCGGTTCAGGTTGAGGCAGGAGAGACCCCTCCGTCGATGATTGCCGCGATCCAACGGATCGTGTTGCGAACTTCCGGAGAATTGACGGGTGAGGTGATCAAGAACACCATTGACAAGGTGAAAGTGACAGATGAAATGATCGGAAACGGGGATATGAGCATTTTTATTCCGGACGATCCAGAGGATATAGCCGATGAATACGCGGTTGAAGTTCCGCAGGATGTGTTACAGACTTTTGATGGGCAGTCCCTTGAAATTCGAACCACTCAAGGCACGATTATTCTGTCTGAGCAGTCCATTGAAAACATGAAAGCCGGAGGAATTGGCTTATATTTCAGGATTGTTCCGGTACGTGAGGAAGCGGAACAACAGGGTATTTTCACACGCGTGAAGCAAAAGGCGACTCAACAAAATCAATCGATTCAATCGTTGGGCATACCGCGGGAGATCGAGACGAATTACAAAGGGTACCGGACGGATATCGTTCTTCCATTAAGAAATATTCTCATTGAGAATCCTGATATTGACCTGGATACATTGCGAGTCTTCATTGAACACAGTGATGGGGAGAATAAGATGGTCAAAGGGGAAATCGTCTATGACGAATCCGGTAAACCCTATGGCATCAAATTTATGGTTGAGAAATTCAGTACCTTCACTATTGTTCGGATCAATCCGCCGAAAGAGTCGGTTGACCAACCGGCGGCGACCAATGGGGAGAACGATTCAAATGATGGTCATAATCCAGATGGCCAATCCGAAAATGCGGGTACAGAATCCGTTGAAGAAATTGTAGATGCCACTCACATCGGGGAAGAAGACGACATCAAGAATCATGATACGGAAACTGAATCGAAACAGGCTGAGGACGAACCAAAGACAAAGACCACCAATGACTCAAATGAACAAGCGAGCGGCCCAAATGATACCGTAGTGGATGAAAGTGTCCAAACGAATTCATCCCATCTCTGGGGATGGCTATTGGGTGTAGTGATCGCAGCCGGTTTCTTCTTTATCATTCTGTTCCGCAGAAAGCGTAAAGACGAAGAAGAAGAGGAAGAAGAGGAACTTAACTAGTCATTGATTAACAAATGAAAACTGATTCAAAGGTACCCTGATGACCGGGGTATCTTTGTTTTTGACTATTTTTTGAGCTATTCTCTTTAGCCGGCCGTCACAGATTTAAGAAAATCTTAAGTTTTATGCTCCCTTTATGTTAAGAATTGTTCCCTATACTTGGAATCATCGAGTAAAGGAATCTGATATACTTTGGAAAGAAGGGGAGCAAATGATCACGGAAAAGATCATGATCGAGGAAAGCGTAAAAGGCGATCAGACGGTATTCGAGACATCCATTCATCAATATTATCCTGCGATTCTCGGCTATCTTGAGCGTCTTTTGAAAGATCGGCAAAAGGCTGAAGATCTGGTTCAGGAAACCTTTGTTAAATTATTGCGTCAGTTAAGGGATCGTTCTACGCCCGATCACGTCTCTGCGTGGTTATATCGGGTCGCGGCCAATCTTTGCCGGGATTACTGGAAAAGCGCCGGTTATCAAAAGGAGCAGCAGGTTCTCGATCAATTAAAGGATCAGAAGGATGAGCAAATGCAGGTTGTGGAATTATGTGAACGCCGGGAAACAAGAGAGGAAATGCTTAGCCTGCTGAATGAGCTTCCCGAAATGCAAAGGGAGATTGTAATTCTACGCTATTATAACGAATTAAAGCTGTATGAAGTCGCCGAGGTTATAGGCTGTCCGATTGGAACGGTGAAATCCCGATTATTCTATGCCTTGCGCCTTTTGAAAAGCCGTATGGAGGAAAATGGGAGAGTGGACCATGGATAACCATTTGGTATTGGTCGTCGATGACGAAGAGGAAATCCGGGATGCTATTGAGATCTATCTGAAGAATGAAGGTTACACGGTGATCAAAGCGAAAGACGGCATAGAGGCAATTGAACAGTTAAATGAGCATGACATTCACTTGATCATCTTGGATATTATGATGCCTCGTCAGGACGGGATTGCGACGACCTTCAAAATACGGGAGAAGAAGAATATCCCGATCATCATTCTCAGTGCTAAGAGCGAGGATACTGATAAGATATTGGGGCTGCAAATCGGGGCTGACGACTATGTGACGAAGCCGTTCAATCCGTTGGAGCTGATCGCGAGAGTGAAGTCACAGCTGAGAAGATATGTATCCTTCGGCCCGTATGAAGGCAACGAAATGCTGATTGACCTGCATGGTTTAACCCTGGACCGATCGGCTAAAGAGGTGAAGGTGCACGGGGAGATTGTGAAACTGACCCCGATTGAATATAAAATGGTCGAGTTGTTGATGACGAATGCGGGCAGGGTCTTTTCCATATCGGAAATTTATGAACGAGTATGGAAAGAGCCGGGCTACAATGCGGAAAATACAGTGGCGGTCCATATTCGTAAGATCCGTGAGAAAATCGAAATCAATCCGAAGAATCCAAGGTATTTAAAGGTGGTGTGGGGCATTGGATACAAAATGGAAAAGTAGACTCACAGCCATTGGCTGGCTGCTTTTATTTACCTTTGGGATCAGCGGCGTATTTACTTTATTATCAGATTTGGGGCGGTTCACCCAAAGCTACTATGAGACGAGCCGGTTCCACTATCAAGTAGATGAATATGTAAGTGATTTAAGCAAATATGAGTTGGATCCGCTGACAAAAGAAGAAGCCAAATCGGCATTAACCGTAAACGAAGATGAAGTGTTTGATTACAGAGTGGATCATGGGGATCCCAACGTTGCACAGGAACAATCGAAACAAAAAAAAGAAGCCATTCGAAAGAAGATCTTGGCGAACAAAGTTCGACGGGTCGATGAATATTTCCAAAGACGGGAGCAAGATCGTTCCCAATTTGTGAACAGGAAATCGTCCTTCCTGTATTATTTGAAAGACAATCAAACCGGTGAAATCTATACAGATATGAATATGGAAAAGGGCCAATCATTAAAGGAATTCTTGTCAAATCATGACATGTCTTTCGTCCAGAGATATCCTTCATCAAATACTGGTTTTCTGACTAAAGAACGGCCGGATTATCCGGGTATTATCGCTCAATTGCCAATGTCGGAAAGCACCTATAGCGGAATGATCGCAGTTCCTGATCCTCTTCCGGCAAACAGTGTGATTAACAGGCGCTACAGTGATTTTCATCAACAACAAATTTTTTATTGGATCTTTTCATTAGCCGGCATTTTGGCGTTGGCCGCCAGTCTTTTCATGTTAAAGCGGATACCTGTTTTTCAATTCGTCGAAATCCGAAGATGGCAGCCCTATTATAACAGGATGCCTGTTGATGTTTGTCTGGGTGCTCTTCTCTTTATTGGAGGCATCGCCTATACGAGCATGTCAGTAGGTTTTACTTATTTTTACTATAATCTGTTGCAAATCATGGAGGATCTTGTCATAAGTGCAGGTTTGACCGCCTTTACGATCATACAGGTGAAATTTCTCTATGAAAGGTTGAAGAATAGGGACGATCTGCAAAGGGAATGGGAATACAGTTTGCTGAATCGGCTGCTTTCAGGAATAAGAGATGCTTTCATGAGCTCGGGCACCGGCATGCGGATGGTCATGTTCCTAGGGGTGATCTTAGCTACAGGTTTCGGGATTCCGGTTGTGATGTGGGAGCCTGCGGCGATCATTATTTATGTGCCTTTGTTTATCGTCATCACTCTTCCCGTGCTGCTTATCATTTTCAAACGTGTGGGTTACTTCAACCGGATAGTCCATAACACAACCAGGCTGGCTCTCGGGAACGCCGAACCGGATTTGCCTGTGAAAGGAAAGTCCCCGCTGGCAGAATTGGCTGGGAATGTGAATACGTTGAAGCATGGCGTTGAAAGTTCACAGGCCGAACAGGCGAAAAGTGAAAGGTTCAAAACGGAACTGATTACGAATGTCAGCCATGATTTGCGTACCCCGTTGACATCGATTATCACATATACCGAGTTGTTAAAGACACCTGAATTGGCAAATGAGGACCGTGCGGCCTATATTGAAATTATTGACCGCAAGTCCAAACGATTGAAAGTCTTGATTGAGGACTTATTCGAGGCTTCGAAAATGGCGAGCGGCAGCATTGAACTTGTCAAAGAAAAAGTGGACATTAACCAGCTGTTGCAACAGGCACTAGCGGAGAATAATGAGATGATTGATGAATCTTCGTTGCAATTTCGAGTATCGAAGCCGGAATCGCCAGTGTACTGCATTGTGGACGGACAGAAGCTCTGGCGCGTGTTCGATAACTTGATCGGGAACATCCTGAAGTATTCTCTGGAGCATACGAGGGTATTTGTTTCGGTGAAAACCGAAAGAGACCGCGCCGTCATGACCTTCAAGAACATCACGAAATACGAGCTCAGTGAAAATATTGACGAATTGTTTGAACGGTTCAAACGTGGAGACACCTCCCGTCATACGGATGGATCAGGACTTGGCCTGGCTATTGCGAAGTCGATTGTCGATCTTCACGGAGGAATGCTGGATATCGAAGTAGATGGGGATTTATTTAAGGTCACCGTCACTTTGCCTGCTCTCCAATAAAAAAAGGAAAAGGGCCCTGTCGCAGAAGACAGAGCCCTTCTTCTTGTGAAGAAGGAAATTTAAGCTTTTTTTAGGTCGTTCGGTAAGTTATCTTTCGGAGACACCTTCTTTTTAAAGAATGTTGTTCGATGTCAAAGTTTCCTTTTCCAACGGAACCATCCCCTTGAAAGATCCGATTTCCAAAAATCACTTTCTTTTCCCCTTCAAGATATAGCGTTCTCGATTGTGAGAAATCTATGCATGGGAAAAAGACATTTCAATGAATGAGTTTGCCGATAAATGCTTTCATGATACATTTGTTATAATAAGAGGAGCCAGAATAATTGAAAGGATGCGCTTTGATTGGCTTTATTTGAGAATTTTGCATTTATGACTTCATTATTGGGCGTTTTGGTGGCTCAGGTAGCCAAAGTTCCGATTCATTTGATTGCCGCGCGGCGGCTGAATTGGGGATTGTTAATCAGTAACGGCGGGATGCCGAGTTCCCACTCTTGTGCGGTAACGGCACTTGCGACCGGGGTGGGTTTGGAGGTCGGTTTTGCTTCACCGATTTTTGCGGTGGCGGCGATGTTTGCCATTATTACAATGTTTGATGCGGCAGGCGTGCGGCGTCAGGCGGGGGAACAAGCATCTCTGCTGAACCAGCTGCGGAAGGATTTTGGCATTTTTGTTTCTGAATTTAAGAGCTGGCAGGAGAAATCGGGTTATGAAAAGCAGAAAGACCTGAAAGAATTGCTTGGCCACAAACCGGCGGAGGTCTACTCAGGGGCTATCCTGGGCATTATTCTCGCCGTGGTGGTTCATCGTTGGATCTGGTAAGGCATTCGAAAATATAGCGGAGGAACGATCAATATGGATGGGAAAAATCGAAAAAACTTATTGCCCGGGCAAACAGTGGATATCGTTTTGAAGAAAGATCAACCAACTGGCAAGAGGACACGCGGCATTATCAAGGATATCCTGACAAATTCAAGCCATCATCCTCATGGCATAAAGGTTCGTCTGGAAGATGGCCAGGTGGGCCGGGTTCAAGAGATTATTGATATGTAAAAAGAACCGGAACTGTCCGGTTCTTTTTTAACAAATTATTTGTTCGAGGACTTTTGGTTTTTCCTTTTGACTGCTTCGACATTTGTATCACTGTAGATTCCTGTTCCGTGGCCACCGGTTGTTTTGGCCAGGAGTTCTTCAACCTCGTTGTAGGACATTCCGGAACGTTCATTTTGCCTTTTAACCGCGTCAATATTGGTTCCGGCCTGGGTGAACTGTTCATTTTTCTTCACATCTTCTTCTTTCATCAGGACCACCTCCGTATTTATAAGGTGATCGATGCTTTGAACTTTTATGCTGGAAAAAAGCTTATTTCGCGTGGACTTCGCTCATTAACGCATGAATGTTTTCGTCAGGGTCCTTGAAGAAAGCCATCCATGTTTCGATCCCGTCCATTTCCGCAATCATATGCGGCTCTCCGAGAGTTGTTACGCCACGGTTAACCAATTCGCGGTAAGATGCTTGAATATCCTCGACCTGGAAGTAAAGCGTAGAACTCGGGTGATCGAACTGATCGTTTTCCGGAATGCTCAGCAGCAAGCGGAGCCCGTTGCATTCGAAGAAAGCCATGTTCGG
>DASTWO010000090.1:0-23045 GCA_035776675.1 Caryophanales bacterium | reverse complement strand
GCCATGTTGGCGGCTTACGGCTGCGGCTGGTTCGGCTCATTGGCTGCCTGTGCCGAAGCGTTCGTGAAACGGAGCCGGGTGATCCACCCGATCCCGGAACATGTGGCACAATATCGGTCTTTGTTTGCGATTTACCAAAAGATGTATGGCCAAACGAAAGAAATCAGCGCGGAGCTTAGGAAATGGAGATAATTCACATAGAAAGAGGGTTCAACCATAGTGGTTGGGCTCTTTTTAAAGAAGTTTTTCATTTATTTTTGGTTTTCATATATCCCTAACGTAGAAACATCAGTTGGGGTATTTTATATCGCGATCTCACAACATAATCGTCAGAAAATATGGTATGGTTAAATATACAGTTAAATCGAAAAATAGGAGAGTTCTTAAATATGGACGTAGTAACATTAGGAGAAACCATGGTGTTATTTACCCCGGAATCCACGGGGTATATGCGTTACGCGACGGACTTTTCAGCGAAAGTGGCTGGTGCTGAATCGAATGTGGCCATTGGGCTTGCACGGCTTGGCCATCGTCCCGGTTGGATCAGCCGAGTTGGGGATGATGAATTTGGCCGGAAAATCTTATCGTTCATTCGTGGAGAAAATGTGGATGTTAGTGAGACAATGCTTGATTCGGCGGCCCCGACAGGGCTTTACTTCAAGGAAATGCTGACGGAAGATGAGTTGCGCGTGCAGTATTATCGGAGAGGTTCGGCGGCCAGTAGGATGGCGCCGTCGGATTTGAATGAATCCTATATCGCCAAGGCAAATTATTTACACCTTTCCGGAATTACTCCGGCGTTGAGTGAGAGCTGCCGCGAGACCGTGATGCGAGCAATTGAAATGGCAAAGGAGAATGGCGTTACCGTTGTATTCGATCCGAATTTGCGGAAGAAACTTTGGTCAGAGGATCAGGCTCGCCAAGTGCTGCTTGAATTGGCATCTAAAGCGGACATTGTCTTACCGGGAATAGATGAAGGGAAATTCCTTTTCGGCGAAGATGAACCAGAGTCGATGGCGAAACGTTTTTATGATCACGGGGCATCAGCCGTTGTTCTGAAATTAGGAGCAGATGGAGCTTATTACTGCTCAAAGAGTGAAAGCGGGTACGTCTCTGCCTTTCCGGTGAAGCGGGTAGTTGATCCCGTTGGTGCGGGTGACGGTTTTGCGGCCGGATTTTTGTCAGGGCTGTTGGATGATCTCAGCCTGGAAAAAGCTGTGGAAAGAGCCTCGGCCGTCGGTGCTTTGGTCACAATGGTGAAAGGTGATGTTGAAGGCCTGCCGGACAGGCCAAGGCTGGAATCGTTCGTTGACGGTAAAAATAGTGAAGATGTAAATCGATAGGGGTTGGAGATCATGAACACGATACAATCTATTTATGAAAATAAGCTGGTGGCCGTCATCCGCGGGGCGAAAGGCGATGATGTAGTGCAAATCGCAAAGGCCCTAAAGTCAGGTGGTGTAAACATCCTGGAAATCACGGCTGAAACGCCGGGGGTTTTATCCCTGATTGAACAGGTTTCATCTGAATTTGGCGACGAAGTGACTGTTGGAGCGGGTACAGTATTGGATCCGGAGACCGCGAGAGCCGCAATTATGGCGGGGGCGAAATTTATTTTTTCACCTACTGTCAATTTGGAAACGATTCGAATGACCAAGAGATACGGCGCTGTCAGCATTCCGGGTGCAATGACACCGACCGAAATATTGACGGCTTATGAGAACGGGGCGGATATTATCAAGGTATTCCCTGCTAATATTATGGGACCAAGGTATTTGAAAGATGTTCATGGCCCTCTACCGCATATTCCTCTTATGCCTACAGGTGGAGTGAATCTGGACAATATTCATGAATACTTTCAAAACGGCGCGGTTGCCGCCGGTCTTGGGAGCGCGCTTGTGGATACAAAAAAACAGGTCAATGAATCCACTTTGAAAGAATTGACAGAGAAGGCTTCCAAGTTCAGGGCGAAAATTAGCTGAAATTAGGATTAAAGGAGATTTCCATACATGAAAATCACGAATTTCAAGCTATACCAGGTCCCCCCGCGTTGGTTGTTTGTGAAAATCGAAACCGATGAGGGGATTTCCGGTTGGGGTGAACCGATAGTTGAGGGCCGTGCGGATACGGTTAAAGCCTGTGTTGAGGAATTGATGACTTATTTGACTGGAAAGGATCCACGGCGAATTGAGGATCACTTTCAAGTGTTATATCGTGGCGGATTTTACCGCGGTGGTCCTGTTTTGATGAGTGCGATTTCGGGGATTGAGCAGGCCTTGTGGGATATTAAAGGAAAATTCTACAATATGCCTGTTTATGAAATGCTTGGAGGAGCGGCCCGTGACAAAGTCCGTGTCTACTCATGGATTGGCGGAGATCGTCCGCAAGACGTTGGAGACGCTGCAAAAGAGAAATCGGAAGCCGGTTTTACCGCTATCAAAATGAATGGAACAGAAGAAATGAATTACATAGACAGCTATGAGAAGGTCGATGCCGCAGTAAACAGGGTAGCAGCGATCCGAGAAGCCGTAGGTAACGACTTCGGGATTGGGATTGATTTTCATGGTCGGGTTCATAAGGCAATGGCGAAGATTCTTGTAAAAGAACTGGAGCCCTACAGGCCAATGTTTATCGAGGAACCGGTTTTACCGGAAAATCTTGAGGCTCTTAGGGAGGTTGCGAGGCATACGGTAACGCCAATCGCGACAGGTGAGCGGAATTACACACGTTGGGGTTTCAAACAAATTTTACAGGATGGGTATGTTGATATCATCCAACCGGATTTGTCCCATGCCGGCGGTATTTTCGAAGGGAAGAAGATTGCGACGATGGCGGAAAGTTTCGATGTTGCTGTTGCTCCTCACGCCCCGCTCGGTCCAATTAATCTTGCCGCTTCCCTTCAACTGGATGCTTGCACGCCGAACTGTATCATTCAGGAACAAAGTCTCGGGATTCATTACAATCAGGGCAGTGACCTTCTGGATTATTTAATCGAGCCCAAGGTGTTCCGGTACGAAAAAGGATACGCGGCGATTCCTGATGGTCCTGGGCTTGGTGTAGAGATAAATGAAGAACACGTCAGAAACGCCTCCGAAAAAGGACACGAGTGGAAGAACCCCATTTGGCGAAACGATGACGGAACCGTCGCTGAATGGTAAAATAGGGTCAGAGAAACGGAGGGATACAATGACAACATTTGATGAAACATTGGAAAAGTATGCGGAACTCGCCGTCAAAAACGGCGTCAACATTCAAGAAGGACAAACCTTAATGGTTCATGCACCGGTTTCCGCGGTGGAATTTGCACGCAAGGTCGCGGAAAAAGCCTATAAAACCGGGGCCAAGCATGTTTATTTCGATTGGGACGATGACGAGCTGAAACTGACGAAATTTAAATATGCACCTGATGAAGCATTTGAAGAGGTTCCAATGTGGAAAGTGAGAGGTCTGGAAGAATTGTCTGAGCAAGGAGCGGCGTTTTTGTCCATACGGACACCGGATCCTGATCTGCTGAAAGATATTGATCCGGAAAAAGTCGCAACCGCCAACAAAGCGAGCTCTAGGGCTATGGAGAAATACAAGGAATCCAGAATGTCGAATAAAGTAAGCTGGTCGATTGTGTCGATTCCGACTGAAAAGTGGGCGAAAAGAGTATTCCCCGACATGGATTCGAAAGAAGCAGTGGAAAAGCTTTGGCATACGATTTTTCAAATGACTCGGGCGGACCGTGAAGATCCGGTCGCTGCATGGGAACAACATCAAGAGCAATTAAGGGATAAGGCCAGCTATCTAAATGAGAAAAATTATAAAAAATTACATTACAGTGGTCCGGGAACAGACTTATCAATAGAATTCCCGAAAGGGTATCATTGGGTTGGCGGCGGTTCAAAAAACGCTTCCGGCACGGACTTTATCCCGAATATCCCGACTGAAGAAGTATTTACCTTACCTTTGAAATCCGGAGTGAACGGAACTGTAAGCAGCACAAAACCCCTGAATTACAGCGGTACGCTCATTAATGAGTTTTCGTTTACTTTTGAGAACGGAAGAATCGTCGATTTTCAGGCCGAAGAAGGTTATGACACGTTGAAAAGCCTGATTGAATCCGATGAAGGGTCTCATTATTTGGGTGAAGTGGCCCTTGTGCCACATAGTTCGCCGATTTCTCAATCGGGACTGATCTTTTTCAATACCTTGTTTGATGAAAATGCTTCATGTCATTTGGCGATCGGCCGTGCCTATCCTTCCTGCTTGGAGGGTGGTTCCGAGATGAGCATGGAAGAACAGGAGAAACATGGGGTCAACAAGAGCCTGGTTCACGTTGACTTTATGATTGGTTCCGGAGAGCTTGATATTAACGGAGAAACGCAAGATGGAAAGATCGAGCCTGTATTCAGAAAAGGAAATTGGGCCTTTTAAGTGCAAGCCGTCCGCTTTAGCCGCGGACGGTATTTTTGCGTGAACTCATATTGAATGGAGGAAAATTCAAGAATTTCTCGAAATCTATATAAAGAGGTAAATATCGCAGCAATGCAAACAGACGTTATGACATCTAATATTGGAGGTATGAACATGGCAGGATTCGAAAATAATTTAGAGAAATATGCGGAACTGGCAATCAGAAATGCTATTAATATTCAGGAAGGCCAAACTTTGGTGATTACCTCACCGATTACCGCAGTCGATTTTGTCCGGAATTTAACAGAGAAAGCTTATAAGGTTGGAGCCAAGCATGTCTATGTAGAATGGAACGATGACCTTCTAACGCTTGTAAAGTATCGATATGCTCCTGACGAGGCATTTAAGGAATTTCCAATGTGGAAGGCACAAGGGATGGAAGAGATGGCGGCGAATGGGGCGGCCTTTCTGTCCATCTATGCGCCGAATCCGGATTTGTTGCAAGATATTGATCCTGAGAAAATCGCCGCAGTCAGTAAAACAGCGTCCCAGGCCCTTAAGAATTTCAGCGCCTACAAAATGTCGGATAAGGTCAGTTGGACGATTCTCTCTGTCCCGACAAAAGAGTGGGCAGAGAAAGTCTTTCCGGAACATGGAGAAGAAGAGGCTGTTAACAAGCTTTGGGATGCTATATTCGCTATGACTCGAGCTGATCAGGAAAACCCTGTTGATGCCTGGAGCGCCCATCAAGATCAGTTGAATGAGAAACTTGATTACTTGAATGGGAAAAGCTTTAGCAAGTTGCATTATCATGGACCGGGAACCGATTTAACGATTGAATTGCCGAAAGACCATATTTGGGTAGGCGGTGGAGCAAAGAACGAGAAGGGAGATTCTTTCATTCCCAACGTTCCGACCGAAGAAGTTTTCACCCTTCCTTTAAAGACGGGGGTTAACGGGACAGTCAGCAGTACAAAGCCTCTTAATCATGGTGGTAATTTGATTGAGAATTTTTCTTTCACCTTCCAAGATGGGAAGATCATAGATTTCAAGGCTGAGAAAGGTTATGAAACCTTGAAACAAGTAATCGAAACGGATGAAGGGGCTCACTTTCTGGGCGAGGTTGCGTTGGTTCCGCATGATTCTCCTATTTCCCAATCCGGTTTGATTTTCTATAATACGTTATTTGATGAGAATGCTTCCTGTCATCTAGCAATAGGCAGAGCCTATCCGTGTTTCGAAGACGGGATGAAAATCAGCCAGGAGGAAGCTGAAAAACGAGGAGCCAACAACAGTCTTGTTCATGTGGATTTCATGATTGGATCGGCAGAGCTTGATATTGACGGCGAAACGAAAGATGGGAAGAATGACCCGATATTCAGAGAAGGGAATTGGGCATTTTAACTTTTTATGGAACATACCAACCCAAAAGGTCTCGTTTAAACGCAGTAAAATCTGGCCGCACATACGCCAAGGCGCATTTGCATGACAGAACCGTCCGCATGATGTTGCGGGCGGTTGTTTTTTTGGTAAGATGGAAGAGACATAAGCAAGGAGGAATGGTGATGGCTCAACAAAACGGATCACTTTTGCGTCTTGAAGCTGTGGCTTCGCAACTTTCCAAGAAAGAAAAGCTGGTTGCTGATTATATTCTCGCAAATCCCGGTGAGGTGACTCACCAATCGATTACAGAACTGGCTGACCATGTTGGAGTAGCGGAATCCACAATCTTTCGTCTTTGCAAACGGATCGGGTTTGACGGGTATCAAGGATTCAAAATTTCGCTTGCACGCGATGTCGTCAAACCAATGGAAAACATTTATCAGGAAATAAACGAAGGGGATGAGCCTGGTGACCTAATGAACAAAGTGTTTCATGGTCACATCCAGGGTTTACAGGATACTTTGCAACTGTACGATTTCGAGATTCTCGAGAAGGCGATCGCTAGATTGGCGGAAACGAACAGAATTGATTTTTATGGATCCGGCGGTTCTGCTGTTGTCGCATATGATGCCGTTCATAAATTTATACGAACCGGCTTATTGTGCCATGCGTTTGAAGATGGGCATATGCAAGTGATGTCGGCTTCAATGCTGGATTCATCGTGTGTAGCTTTTGGTATTTCTCACAGCGGTAGTAACAAGGATGTTTTGCAGGCATTGGAAATAGCGAAATCTACGGGTGCGTTCACAATCGGGTTAACACAGTATGCCAGGTCCCCTATCACCAAAATTTGTGATCTTGTTTTGTATACAAAATCAAGAGAGACCCTGTATCGCTCGGAAGCATTATCATCTCGATTGATTCAGCTGGCGGTGATTGACGTTTTGTATGTGGGCACTGCTATAAGAAGAAAAGAAGAAACCCTGGCGGGATTGGAAAAAATCCGTGAGGCTATAGCGATGAAAAGATATTAAAAAAAGCCCTTCCGGCATTCGTTGATACGGATGCTTTTTTTCTTGAAACAAGGAGATTGTGAACCATTTAAGAAGCTTTGATAGACATAAGAAAATATTTTCGATAATATAATATTGAATACGGAAATAATTTTTATTTCCGTTGCTTCTGTCATATCCTTTGTAGGATAGGATGACAAAAATCGTCAAACCTAAGAGGGAGGTGAACAGCGTGAGTGAAAACGCAATCATTGGTGTCGACATCGGCACTACGAGCACAAAGACGACAGCCTTCGATTTGTCGGGAAATATTCTGGCTGAAACGTCCAGAGAATATCCTCTTTATTCAGAACCTGCCGGCCGTGCAGAACAAGACCCTGATGAAATTCTCGAAGCTATGATCGATACATTATCCCAAATCGTGAAAACGGTAACTGACATGGGTAATGAGGTTTCTGGCGTGTCTTTCAGTGCCGCGATGCACAGCCTTATTGCAATTGATAAATCAGGCAATCCTTTAACGCGTTCTATTACATGGGCGGATCAACGCTCAACCGAGGAAACAACTCAACTGAAATCAGATGAGCGCGGGCTCTCTATATACAGAAGGACAGGAACGCCGATTCATCCTATGTCTCCATTAACTAAATTAATTTGGTTTCAGAAGCATGATCCTGAAGTTTTCAAGGCAACTCATAAATGGATCTCCATTAAGGAGTATATTTTTTACAAGTTATTTCATGAATTCATTGTGGATTATTCCATTGCTTCGGCAACAGGTTTGTTTCATTTGGAGAAGCTTGATTGGGATGACGAGGCTTTACAAGTTGCCGGAATTTCACGAGAACAGCTGTCAAGCCCAGTTTCAACCACCCAAACGATTAAGGGGATGAATTCTGATTATGCCCGCGAGATTGGATTATCCGAAGAGATCCCGTTTATCGTCGGTGCCAGTGACGGCGTTCTGGCCAATCTGGGGGTCGGTGCCATTGAAACAGGTTCTGTTGCATGTTCTGTTGGCACTAGCGGGGCAGTACGGACAGTGCTTCCAAAGCCGGTAACGGATTCACAAGGAAGGACCTTTTGTTACGCATTAACTGAAGACCATTGGGTTGTAGGTGGCCCAATCAACAACGGCGGTATTGCCTTTAGATGGCTTCGCGATAATGTATTTGACGATATGAAATTGAAGGACTCAGAAGATCCCTATGATTTATTGACAGAAAGGGCACGAAATGTAGTGCCGGGTGCACAGGGATTGTTGTTTCTGCCTTATTTGACAGGAGAAAGGGCGCCTTATTGGAATGCGGATACGAAGGCTGTATTCTTCGGATTGACGTTGAACCATAACCGAAATGAAATGATTCGGTCCGTCCTGGAGGGCGTCATGTATCAGATGGATTCCGTTGTAGAAGCGTTGAAGGAAACCGGCGTGGAACCGCTTGAATTTCGAGCGACCGGAGGGTTTACGAAGTCCCGTCTATGGCGACAGATTATGGCGGATATTTTCGAAAGAGAGATTTTGGTTCCCGAGGGGTCCAGCAGTGCATGTTTTGGAGCAGCTTTACTTGGAATGAATGCGCTTGGTATCCTATCCGATTTCTCTTCCGTTAAGGATATGGTGCAAATCAGTTCCCGACACGAACCAAATGAAGAAAATATGCGGGTCTATCGTGAATTCAAGCCAATTTTCAATCGGTTGGCAAAGTCGCTTCAATCGGAGTTCAAAACACTCTCGGATGTTAATAAGAAGTTAAATAACACGAAAGCAGCATTATAAGGCTTATTTTTAAAGTAAAGGTGAGAGATCATGAATGTTGGATTAATTGGATTAGGCAAAATGGGATTCAATCTCGGCTTGCATATGTTGGAAAAAAAACATAAAGTTGTCGCTTACGATGTTAACACAGAAGCGGTTAAACAATTGGTGGAACATGGATCCTCCGAAGTTGATTCGTTGGCGGATCTCGTACAGCAATTACCGGAACCCCGGGTGATTTGGATGATGGTACCGGCTGGTGAGATTACCGATAATGTAATTTCGGAGCTAACGCCATTGCTCTCGAAAGACGACATTCTGATAGACGGTGGAAATTCGAACTATAAACAAACGTTGGAACGTCATGAGAATCTTGGGCGACATGGTATTCATTTTTTCGATGTAGGTACAAGTGGGGGAACGTCTGGCGCTCGAAACGGTGCTTGTTTCATGATTGGCGGCAATAAGGATTTCTTTCCGCAAATTGAGTCGTTATTTCGTGATCTTTCGGTGGAGAATGGTTATTATTTTGCGGGCCAAGCAGGTAGTGGTCATTTTCTGAAAATGGTTCATAACGGGATTGAATATGGCATGATGGCTGCCATCGGAGAAGGGTTTGAAATCCTTGAAAAAAGCCCGTTTGATTATGATTATAAGGAAGTCGCCCGGGTTTGGAATCATGGCTCTGTGATCCGGAGTTGGTTGATGGAATTGATGGAAGAAGCATTCGGAAAGGATCCGCAGTTGGATGATATTCGTGGCGTAATGCACTCATCGGGTGAAGGGAAGTGGACCGTCGAATCGGCGCTCGACTTTGAAACTGCCGCCCCCGTTATCGCGTTGTCACTGATGATGCGTTACCGGTCACAGGAGAATGACACGTTTACAGGTAAGGTTGTAGCAGCCCTGAGACATGGATTTGGCGGTCATAAAATGGAGAAAAGCGAAGAAGAGAAATAATTGGGAACTCAAATATGTGAAAATATGAGATCTAATAGGTGTCATATTTTCAATTGTTTCCATAATGAGAAGTTCCCTTTTATATAAATAGTTTTGTGGTAAGGTTTGATATTAAAAAGTTTGGAGGAGGATCATTATGTCAGATTGGTATTTGCTTCTAGCCACAGTGGCGTCTATTATCGTTATTATTATCGGAGTTACTGCATTGAAACTCCACCCTTTTATTAGTCTTCTCATTGCGAGTCTATTCCTCGGCATTGTAACGGCTGTACCGCTTAATGAAATGGTTGGTGCCTTTGAAAAAGGGGTAGGCGGTACTTTGTCGAGTTTGGCCATTATTATCGCCTTAGGTACAGTGCTTGGGGGGATGATGGCTGAATCAGGCGGAGGTTTGCAAGTTGCCAATTCCCTAACGAAAAAACTAGGAATGAAAAATATTCATTGGGCGATGATGATTTCCGGTTTTATCATTGGTTTGCCCGTCTTTTTTGAAGTTGGCGTAGTCTTACTTATCCCCTTGGTGGTAGCGATTTCACAAAGCGCAAGAAAATCGATTATTTTGGTGGGCATGCCTTTGGTTGCCGGTCTTTCTATCGTCCACGGCCTCATCCCTCCCCACCCCGGCGCGATGACAGGGATCGAAATTTATGGCGCCGATATAGGAAAAGTCCTTATTTATGGCTTGATTGTCGCGATTCCTTCCGTTATTGTAGCCGGTCCTCTTTTCGGAAAATGGATTTCCAAACGTGTGACGGCGTCTGAAACGCCTAATGTAGGCGAAAATGCTATTGCTGATGAAACGATTTCACAAGATGAAGATTCCAAAGATGGGTTTCTTGGTGAGAAAGCGCAGCATTTGCCATCAACCGGTTGGTCTTTTTTCACGATTCTTTTGCCGATTATCTTGATTATCCTGGCTACTTTCGGACAGTATCTGCCTTTTGGGCCAGGATTTACGAGCTTCATTTCTTTTATCGGTAATCCTACGATTGCGCTGTTGATTGCCGTCCTGGTTGCATTTTTCACACTGGATTTCGACAAAAAGGTCAACAAAGGAAAATTCCGGTCTGTGGCTGACGATTCCTTAAAGCCGATGGCTGCTATTATCTTTATCATTGGCGCAGGCGGAGGATTTTCAGGGGTATTAGCTGCAGCAGGTGTCGGCGAGGCGATCGGGAATATCTCCCAAGGCCTTCATATTGCACCGATTGTGTTAGCGTTTGTAATCGCTGGCATTGTTCGTGTTGCAACAGGATCCGCAACTGTCTCCTTGATTACAGCGGCTGGGATTGTGGCACCAGCTGTTGCAGGAATGACTGATGTTAACACTGCCTTACTCGTTATTTCCACGGGAGCCGGGTCGTTAATGTTATCCCATGTGAATGATGGTGGTTTCTGGCTTGTAAAGGAATATTTCGGTTTAAGTTTGAAGGAAACGTTTCAGACATGGACAGTGTTGGAGACAATCCTATCTTTTGCAGCATTTGCTTGTGTATTGATATTAAATATCTTTGTGTAATAGAATGATAAATTTTCAACTTAGGACTTGTGCGGATTCGATTCGCACAGGTCTTTTTTTAATGTCTTGTTTTTTAATATCAGTCAGCGGGAATACTTCCTGTAAAGCTTGTTTTGAGGAGGTCTATCATTGAAAGCAGTTGTTATTGAGCAGTATGGAGGAACTGATGAATTGAAAATGACTGAAATGGATCAACCGGCGTTAAAAGACAATGATGTATTGATAGAAATTGCTGCGACTTCGATTAATCCAGTTGATTGGAAAATCCGCGAAGGTTATCTTCAAGAGAAAATAAAATATGAATTCCCTCTGATTCTCGGATTAGATGCGGCAGGTGTAGTGAAAGAAATCGGGAATAAAGTAACGTCTTTTCAAGTTGGTGATGAAGTCTTCACAAGGCCGGATATTCTCAGGAATGGGACTTATGCGGAATATGTTGCCGTGGATGAGAGACTGGTGGCGGGAAAACCCGATAATCTTTCGTTTGAAGAGGCGGCTTCAATCCCACTTGTCGGACTAACTTCATGGCAGTGTCTTATAGATAAGGTATGTATCAAAGAAGGAGAGCGCGTTCTCATTCATGCTGGAGCTGGCGGTGTAGGGAATTTCGCCATTCAATTGGCAAAAGCCAGAGGGTGCTGGGTCGCTACAACCTGCAGTTCAAGAAATGCTGAATTTCTGAAAGATCTTGGTGCGGATCAGGTTATTAATTATGAAAAGGAAGATTTCACGGACGTGCTCTCACCAGTGGATACTGTCTTCGACACATTGGGTGGGGAAATCCAGGAGAAGAGTTACGAAGTGTTGAAGAAAAAGGGGCATCTTGTCTCTATAGCAGATGTTCCTGATGAACAAACTGCAGAGAAATACGGTGTAAAAGTGGATTATGTATTTATGGATCCCGATGGAGAAGAACTTGCCAAAATCGGGGAACTGTTAAAAAATGAGAAGATCAAACCGGTAATCGGGAAAACCATGAAATTATCCGACATTCAAGAGGCTCATAATTTGAGTGAAACCGGACATATGCGTGGGAAATTGGTGTTGAAAATTTAGTGGCTGAAAAGAAGAAGCAGGTTCGTTTTGTTGGATTCTATCGGCTATGTCCCTTATGATAAAAACATGAAAACAAGCAAAGCAAACTTTCAAATTGTAAGGCATTGGCGGGATCGGATTCTTGTTTCTGATCCCGGTTTTTCCCGGTTGCGGCAGGCCTCACAGGTCACGTTGACTGTTATTTCAGCAGTGTTATCGATGTATGTGCTCGTCAATTTGTTTGGCAACGGACAGATTATTGCATCGATACTGGCTGGCGTTCTCGGCCTGATTGGAACCTTAATAGTGAATTTCAGTGATGACTCCACCAATCAAAAGAAGATCACCACGGGATTGCTGGGAGCTTCGAGCGTGGCGGCTATAACTCTTGGGGCGGTGCTGTCCTTATTGGGACATGTTGTAGATTTTGCCCTAGTTGCGATTATTTTCATCGCTTTTTATTTACAACGCTTTGGACCAAGATATTTTGGTATTGGCATGGTAGCCTTTATTACAGTCTATATATCCTCATTACTTAACGTCGGATTTTCCCAGTTGCCATGGCTGTACGGCTCGATTGCCATGGGCGTAGCTTATGCTTTTTTGTTCAATTTCTATATTTTTCGGGATCAACCCGGCAGGGTATTGAAAAGGAGCATGAAGGCTTTTCATATTCAAACTGGTGTGACGCTTGATTTGGTCATTGCCATTATCAATCGATCAAATTCTCTTGGCAGGGGATTTAAAGGGCTTGAGCGTGACATTACCAAGCTTAATGAATATGCAATGATGGTATCTGGCCAACTTGCATCCACCGACCCTTCGGATGTTTGGCCGGGGGTTCGTAAGGACCAACTGCGTCTCTATTTGTTTGATACGGAAATGTTGATTGAAACCCTTGCAACGGTTGTTAAACGTTTGGAGAAGCTCGACGTCCTAAGGCAATCTGATGTCCGTGAATTGCTTTTGCGTGTCGTTTGGTCACTTAGGGAAGTTCTACAAAATGAATATGATCCCTCTCACCTTCAACAGGCACAGGATCAATTAAGGAAACTGCGAAAGGAAGTACACCGCCTGGAATCAGATCACGACGATGTAGAAGAATGGCTGTATTTGTTACGGCGGATTGAATCCATTGTGACTCATGTTGTCAATGGTATGAAAGAATTACAACAGGCACGTCGGATCAATCCAGATGGACAAGAAAGTGATGAAACAAATTCTGATACAGAGGAACAAAATGATGAAAAGGAAGAGGAGGGTGAAGATGAAGAAGGTGGGCTGCAACCCACCACGAAAGGTGCGATTCAGGCGGTAATAGCGGCTTCTGTCTGTGTTGTACTCGGTTATATTCTATCGCCGGCCCATCAATATTGGACGGTTCTATCGGCTTTTGTCGTTCTTCTGGGGACGGGGTCGGTCGGCAGAACGCTTGTGAAAGCATTACAGAGAGTAGCGGGTACATTGTTCGGAGCCATCGCTGGCTTCGGCCTCGCCGTCTATGTATCGGGCCCGGCTTATGAAGAAACCATTCTGGTCTTTCTCTGTGTTTTCATGGCCTTTTATTTCTTGTCGGTTTCGTATGCGTTAATGGTGTTCTGGATTACGATGCTATTGTCGTTGATGTATGATTTGTTGCTTGGAGGCATTAGCGAGCAGTTGTTGCAGGCTCGTGTTGTTGACACCCTTGTTGGAGCAGCTGTCGGTTGGATTGTATCAGCGTTTGTGTTTCCGAAAAGAACCAGGGATGAAGTCGGCGATACTATGGTTGAATTTCTCTCCGAGTTGAAACAATATGTTAATCGGTACCTCGATGAATTCGTTCAAGACGGCGTTACCAGAAACATGACTGACACCCTTTTTGATTTGGATCAAAAATTACAAGAGGCAAGGGACAGTGGAAAGACCCTGCGCAGACAACCGGGATCTCTTGCGCGTACCGGAATCGAACGCAGATTGACCGCATTGAATGCCATGAATTATTATGCCAAGCACCTTATTGCTTCGACCAGCCGCGAGTCAAGACTTGAGGTTGACCAAGCCGTTCGCGATACGTTGAAACATATTGAAACATCGCTGACAGATAACATTGAGGCATTGTGTAAATTAATGAAGGATGAGTCGGCAAGTGTGTGGGATCTTGAAAAAGAACGTGAGATCATTGAACGTTCACCGGATGATTCGTTATCCCCCAGCTTACGGCAGGAACGATTTATCCATGATTTGTATTACGTTTGGCGCATCAACCAGGCGCTTGTCCATTTGGCGAAAGACCTTGGGGCTGAGGTCAAAAGTGAGTCCGAAAAAAATGCACAGATCAGTTGATTGATCGCGACAAGGGCTTCATATTCTTTAAGTCAGAAGAAACTCAGTGTTCGCTTAGCTGTTTTTCCGTTCACCACGTGAAACCTATTGTTTAGGTTTATCGTATTAAGGGTGTAAGGGAAAATATTTGTAGGAGGAGAAAAGGGTTATGTCTGTATTTAACAAGTTAAAGGCGAGTATAGGCATTGGCGCCGCTACGGTCGATACCGTTGTAGACCAGGATACTTACGCTCAGGGAGATACAGTCTCGGGGACAGTTAAGGTGAAAGGCGGCGGTGTGGAACAGGAACTGAACGGCATTGATTTATACTTCATGACGACAGTAATTGTTGAGGGTGAAGACAGTGAGTATGAGGACGAATACTGTTTTGAAGTAGTGAGGGTAGGGTCGGACATCAAGGTTCAGCCGGGACAGGAACTTGATCTGCCTTTCTCTGCGGAATTGCCTCTGGACACACCGATTACGAACGGAGTTATGAATGTATGGGTTCGAACCCAGGTGGACATTTCAATGGCAGTAGATCCAAAGGATTTAGACCCCCTGAAGGTCCTGCCGTCGAAGACCTATCAATCCTTCCTTGATGCTGTGGGCGAACTCGGATTTCACATCCGTAAAGTAAAGAATATCAAAACTCATCACGTTGCCAGCGGAGTGGCTCAAAAGAGCGAATACATTCCCATGGACGGGCCGTTCCGTGGCGAACTTGATGAGTTGGAATTGGTTGTATTTCCGGCTGCAGACGGCATAAGGGTGGTCACAGAGGTTGACCGTAAGGCTAAGGGTTTAGGCGGTTTGTTCGCGGAAGCATTGGATGTTGATGAGTCGAAAGCTTCCTTCTTTATTGGGCGCGAAGTGTTGGAAAGCGGAAGTGCAGCGGTCCGTGAGGAGCTGGAGAGGACATTAAAGAAATACTTGTAACTTTCTTATCCTTCCCCCGTATCTTTTGACAGGTACGGGGGTTCTTTTCTTTTTGTGACCAGTAAATTCTTGCCTATCCCTGATCCTCAATGAGGGTCGGGTCAACTTTAAACGGATTATCTATTTCTTATAAGTTCACTGTTTTCAAAGGCGTGAAGTTTCTTGACTTGCTTTCCTGACAGTAGAATGGTTCTTTCCGCTAAGACAACCTGTGTATCAATTATCGGATAGTCGTGCACCACTTCGTTTTCAACCAGGGAGAGCTCTGTGCAGCCCAGGAGAATTCGGTCGCAACCAAGGGCATACATGCTAGTCAAAACATCGATATATGCCTGGTGATCGATAGGTTCGCCTTGCTTGACTTGTTGGAAAATTAACTTGTTCACTTGATCTTGAATTTCTTTGGTTGGTGTAACTGGATCCAACCCTGCCTTACGCAGCTTATCTTGATATAGATTTGATCTCAATGTTCCCGGTGTCCCTAATATTCCGACCGCTTTGTCTTGTGGGAAATATTCTTTAATGTAATCAACCGCTTCGCTAAGCATGTCGATAATGGGTACGGAAGCATGATTCTGTAAGGTATCGAAAAAATAATGAGCCGAATTGCAAGGAATCACGATAAAAGAAACATTTGATTCTGAGAGTGTTTTCACATCCCGGCATAAATAGGGTAAAGGGTTAGGATTGGATTGATCCAGGATGTAGGACGATCGATCCGGTATGGCCGGATGATGGAGCAAAAGAAATTCAGGATGATCCTGATCCCTTTCCGCTACAGTACGATCGACAATGCTATTAATAAAGTCAGCGGTTGCCTTTGGCCCTAAACCTCCAATTATTCCAAAATACTTTCTCATTTGAACGATACACTTCCTTTCCCATTATAACCGGAGGATACCTTTTGAATTTCCTGAAGTAGTTGAAGGTTGAGGCTGCCACATAGAATAACCGTCTTATACTTTTCTCTACCGGGAAATATTTCAAAGGATTTCTAACTAGTCTCGATTTGTACAAACCTTTGACTCGAGCCACCAAGTCTTGTTGTTGTTTAATGTGTTTCAGCAACAGTCGTTTCGGAATCACAGAATAGAGAACTTCATTCTCCGCAACAGAAAAAGTCAAAGGATGATGTTCAAGATAATCCTTCACGTAGTAATGAGAAGGGTTGTGTCCTTCGGCTGTCACATAATAATTACTTCTTCCCAGACGGGCATTCAGTTCAAAGAATTTGTACTTACCGTCTCGTTTGTCGTATTTAAGATCGAAATTGGAAAATCCAATGTAACCGGAATGTTCCACCAGCCGCTTCGCCTGTTGAACGACTTCGTCATTTCGAAAGGTGCGAATGGCCAAAGGATTTCCAATGCCGCCCGGGGTATGATCCTCAAGCAAGGTTTGCCCGAAAGAGGCCAACTTCGTTTGACCATCTTGTGCGGTATATAGTGTTAAGATGTGCATGGATGTGTCATCCCCAGGTACAAATTCCTGAATAATTAAGTCATCCATATAATCTGCGTTAATAATCAGAGACATAATATGATCGAATTCCGGTCTGTCCTTGGCTATGAAAACCTTTTTCTTGCCTGGAAAACTCAGCACCTGATAAGTAGAACTGTTGGCTGGCTTAATCACAACCGGGAAAGCAAATGGCATATCCGCATCTTTGGCATCTTTTCCATTCATCGAAACGTATTTCGGGTAATCTACTCCTAAAGTTTCGCAAGTTTCATAGAATGTCCTCTTGTTTGTCAGATTGGTTAAGATGTCGTAGTTTGTATAGGGAATGATCCATTTGTCAACCAATTTGTCTTTAAGTCTCACAATCATCTTAACATGCCAATCGGCACTTCCGATTAAAATCTTAGGAATTTCCGGGTAAATTTCCATGATTCGATCCAGACAGGCGAGTAACTTGGTCTCATCTTCCATATGGGGCTCAACCATTGTACGGATCATTACAGAATGTCTGACTGAACCAACGGATTCCCTGCATATATTGATTGATGTTGAACCATATGCTTCGTGGAAAGAACGCGCTGTACTGTAAACTCCGATGTTCGCGCCCAGAATAACGGGTATAAAAGGCTGCCTTCCTAACTTTTGCTCATAGTTTATCATTTTTTCCTACCCCTTTTTATAATGTGAACAATCGTGGATCATTTAGGATCTCCACGATCCAATTCCTCATATTTCTCAATTGTGTTTTCATGTTTTGACCATAGCCGGAAGGACCAGCCAATCAGATACCCAAATAACCTTCTCATTTTCGAAATCCCCATTCATAAACTACTTGTTTTATGATGATAAGGTTTTTTCAACAAGCGCCCACTTGTAAATTGGGGATTCTCTGTGATTGACGAGCAGAGATTCCTGCAGTACGTCGCGTTTATGGATGGCATACCCTGTCGAAAGTCCTGTGATTTTGTCGATTTCTTCAAACTACGCAATTAACATTATACAGAAAGAACTTGAACTTTTCTATTTTTGCGAATAAATTCCACTACTTTTCTATCGAGCCTTAAAGTTTTATTTAGATTAAGAAAATCACATGCTGTAAAATAAACGTATAAAAGTCGAAAAAAGTTTCAAGTTCTTGAAAAGAAATGATAATAAAATGTTAATCTTGACAAGCTGGGAGAAACCTGTAAACTCATTTTTATGTCGAGGCCTTTCATTGCATAGGTGCAAAATCCGGGAAAGAAAGTCGCTATTAATGCAGGGGTTGTCCTCTGGTAGGAGAAATAGTCATGACACAATCAAGGTTAGTACGTGGAACTTTCATTTTGTCCGCGGCCATATATTTTTCAAAGTTTCTTGGATTGATTTTTTTCATCCCGTTAAACGCTCTTGTTGGTGAGAAGGGGATGGCATTATATTTATACGCTTATACACCTTATATGATTATGATCAGTATGGCAACGCTTGGAGTACCGATGGCGGTGTCCAAGTTTGTTTCCAAATACAATGCGCAAGGAGATTACCAGACTGGCAGACGGTTGTTTCGTTCAGGTTTGCTAGTCATGACATTAACCGGTTTTACAGCTTTTCTGCTCCTTTATTTGCTTGCTCCAGAAATTGCACCGTTGGTCGTGAAAGCACATTCTTCAACAGGGAACGACCCGCAAGATGTGGTTAAGGTTATTCGTCTTGTCAGTGTAGCCTTGATTGTCGTGCCGGCAATGAGTTTGATCCGCGGTTATTTTCAAGGTTTCCAATCAATGGGACCCACCGCGGTTTCGCAAGTGGTTGAACAAATTCTTCGAATTCTGTTTGCTCTTGCCGGTGCCGTATTTGTGGTGCTTGTGTTCGGCGGTAGCCATATTTCCATGGCTGTTGGTTTCGCAACGTTTGCCCCGTTTGTTGGTGCTCTCGGGGGATTGGCTGTATTGATCCGTTTCTGGCTTAAAAGAAAAAAACATCTTGACCGACAATTGGCCCAAAGCCGTAATCACTCGAATCTTCCGCTAACAGGGATCTATAAGGAATTGATCACCTTCGCTATTCCATTTGTCGCCGTTGGATTGGCGATTCCGCTTTATAGGCTTGTCGATCAATTAACGATCAATCAAATATTGATGAGTCAAGGGCTCGAGCAAATTGAGGCTGAGAAAATCTATGCAAATATCAGCGGGTTGGCTCAAAAGTTGATTGTGATTCCTGTTGCTTTCTCCACCGCTTTGTCGATGACTCTTGTCCCAACGATCACAAGTTCTTTCTCCTCGGGGAAATATCGGGTGATGCATAATCAAATGACACAAGCCTTTCAGATTGTCTTGTTTTTAACGATTCCGGCGGCTGTTGGTCTTTCAATACTCGCATACCCCGTTTATGGAACCTTATATGGTGTTGACGGCATTCAACTTGGCGGAGAAATTTTACGATGGTACGCACCAACCGCTTTATTGTTTGCCTCGTTTGGGATTACCGCGGCCATTTTACAGGGAATCAACAGACAAAAATTTGTTGTCTTTAGTATGTTAGTCGGGTTGCTTTTGAAATTATTGATGAATGAATGGTTGGTGACGGACTTCCATAAGATAGGCGCGATTCTAGCCACTGACATTGGTTATCTTTGTGCAATTACGCTAAATGTCTTTGTTATTCACAGTTATACCGAATACAAGTTTAGGTTTATCGCAAAACGGCTGTCGTTGATTTTGCTGCTTTCAGCCGTGATGGCAGCGGCGGTTTGGCTCTTTTCACTCCCATTCACAATGGGGCATCCGGATCCGGGGGACTGGAGTTGGCTTCGAGCGCTGGGTATAACGGCGACCGGTGTTATAGTTGGCGGCGGGTGCTATTTAGGGCTGGCACTGCGCTCAAATCTTGGGAAACAAATATTTGGTGATCGGTTCTCCTTTCCGAAAAAGCGAAAGGTGGAAACTCAATAATGGTCTTCTTTTCTTATGAGTCGGGAGAGATCCCGGCTTATTTCTGTGAAGGTCCTATTTCTTAAGGTATTCGGATAAAGGCGTTATACTGAAAGAAAACGCAGGAAAGGAAGGATCAAGAATGAGCTTACATACGGAATGGGTTCGGTACGGAGAAAATGATGTTTACTCGGGATTTGCGGCACGGCCCGAAAATGTCGAAGGACCAGTGCCCGCTGTGATTGTGTTGCAGGAGATTTGGGGTGTTGACAAGCATATTCAGGATGTGACGCGCCGGTACGCGGAAGCTGGGTATGTAGCCTTTGCACCGGATTTGTATTCGGAAAACGGGGAGCGAGAGGAAGCTTTCAAGGAGGAACGGATCGTTGCGGTGAAAGCGTTTTTGAACACAGTTCCTCCGCAGGCATGGCACGATCAGGAGAAGCTTCAGGCAGCGTTGGCGGAACTGCCGCCAGAGCAAGGTAGACAGGTTCAGGCAACACTGGGAGCCTTGTTTGGCGGTCTTGATCCGGACAATTATAAGAACCAATTGCTGACGACAAGCGCTTTTCTGCGGAACGAATTTGAACCAAGTTATGGAAAAGGAGTGGCTTCAGTCGGCTTTTGTATGGGTGGCGCTTTGTCTGCATTGCTGGCTGGAAAGGATGAAAATCTGAAGGGAGCCGTTATTTTTTACGGGCGACCGCCAGACGAGGAAGTTGTCAGAAGAATCAATTGTCCGGTATTGGGTTTCTACGGCGAGTTGGATGAAGGGATTACCGGGAAAATCCCGGCGCTTGACCAATCGATGAAGGATCATGGGAAATCGTTCGAGTATCACGTGTATGACGGGGCTCAGCATGCCTTTTTCAATGACACGCGAACTTCTTACAATGTGGACGCGGCGCGGGATGCATTTGCACGGGCTCTTGTCTTTTTCAAGGAACAGCTGGCTTAAAAGGAAGAAGGACTGACGTTGGCGAAAACAGAAGACACACAGCTTCAAACGGAAACAGGAACGACGAACAGTAAGTTATTACTAACGGCGATTGGTCTCGGGATCTTGCTTAACCCGCTTAATTCGTCGATGATCTCAGTGGCTATGGCACGGTTGCAGGAGGTCTTCGACCTTGGATTTTCGGATGCTTCATGGTTGATTTCCACTTACTATTTGGCGAGTGCGATTACGATGCCGGTAATGGGGAAATTGTCGGACCTTTTTGGACAGAAAAAAGTGTTTCTAATCGGAATGGTGCTTGTTGTGCTTTCCTCGATCACTGCACCGTTGGCGCCGACATTCGCCTGGCTGATCGTATTCCGGTTAATCCAGGCGATAGGAAGTGGTTCGATTTATCCGGCAGGGATGGCCATTGTTCGGAAATATTTTAATGAAGGCAGAGCGCGGGCGTTAGCCGTGGTAGCTGTATTTGCATCAACGGCAGCTGCATTCGGCCCTTCCATTGGCGGCTTTCTCCTCGATTGGGGTGACTGGCCCGCCATTTTTCTCATTAATTTTCCGATTATCGTGATTGGTTTTTTGCTTGCCCTTTGGGTACTTCCAAAGGATCGGAAAGACGGTGAATCAAAAAATCCCGGACGCTTTGCCTGGCTGAAAATGTTGGATGTGCCGGGGATTCTGGCTTTTGCGGCTTTGATCGTGTGCGGCCTGTTGTTTTTGTTATCTCTGAAACAGGAAGCCATCTGGTGGGCGGGTGTGGTTGCCGTTATCGCTGCCGTGATATTCATTCGCCGTGAATTCAGGGCAAAGCCCCCGTTCATCGACCTTCGTTTGTTTGGCGAGAATCACACATTAACATGGGTGCACATTCAGTTTATCGTTGTAAATATCATTTTTTACTCGACTTTTTTCGGGATTCCGATTTACCTGCAGAACCTTCGCGGTTTCAGCGCGCGAACCACAGGATTGTTGATGCTTTTTATCGCAGGTTGGAGCATTGTGGTCTCCCCGCTTGCCGGCCGCTGGATTGAACGGTCGGGTTCTCGTCCGGCGCTTGTATTATCATCGTTGTTTTTGACAGGAGGATCTGTTTTCCTCGTCACATGGCACATGGATACGCCGGTGTGGTGGCTGGCCATTGTTCTTAGCCTGATTGGCATCAGCAATGGCTTCAACAATGTCGGTTTGCAAAATGCATTGTTTGAAAATACACCGGCTGCCGTGATCGGTACGGCCTCAGGATTGTTTATGACGGCCCGTTTTTTCGGGACCATTTTATCGACATTAATGCTGGGCCTTTTGTTCGGCGACGAATTCGAAACGGGTGAGGTCGATTGGCTTGGTGTTGTGCTGGCGGCGTTTGGCGCGTTTGTGATTTGGATGAGCTGGCGTTTACCCAGGAAAAATAAAACATAGAAAAAGCGTGCGGAAATGGCCCGCGCGCTTTTTTGAACGAATCTGTCATTGTTGTCCCATCCCGGGTATGGATTTTGCGTTTTCCACTATTTTTTTCGGGACGGTGATTTCTTCGATTTGATTGTATTTGGAATAGCTTCCACTTGCGTTTTGAACAATGTTGATGGTTTTTCCGTTTTGAGAGAAGGACATATCCATCTTCATTTTCATGCTTTCCGGATGATAGTTTTCTTTGTCGAGAACAAAGGTGTATTTAATTTTATTCAATTTTAAATTCTCCAAAGCTTCCATTTCCGCTTTTTTCGGCATGGCTTTTTGCATTTTTTCCTTTACGTACTCCAGAAATTTCTCCCCGCCCGCGGACAGTTTGAGAATATACTTTCCGTCTTTGACCTCCAGTGAGAAATCATCAGCGTACTTTTTCATTTCTTTCAGCTGTTTAAGCGGGTCCGTTTGCTGCCTTGGCATTTTCATGATTTGATCGAACATTTTATCCGGGAACTTTACCCATTTTTCTCCTGCCGGGCTTGGCATTTTCATGAACATTCCCTTGTCGCTCATGTACATTTCGCTATCCAGGGTTTGATTTTTCGCCTTGATGTTAAAAGTCGCATGCATGGCAAGCGGTTCTTTCGTCATCTGAGCTTTCATCGAAGTGGTGGTATGAATTTTTTTACCGTTGGTTTTAATATCCTGTTCCAATTCCATGTCCAGCGCCATACTGTGAATTTGATCCGCTGATTTCGCGGCTTGTGTCATGATTTCTTTAGCGGTTTGCTGGGTCATTCCGCAGGCGGTCAGGCCGATGGTAAGCATTGCGATGATCATTAGTTTCAATGTTTTCATGAAATCCCCCCAAAGATTTTCTTCCCAACATGCTTACGGATAAAAAAGAAAAAGGTTCCATGGATTGTTCCAATATGTTCATAGCAGAAAAATCATCAAATCAATAGGAACGTATATTCCTTTTGTGTTATAATAGACTCG
>DASTWO010000089.1:0-4377 GCA_035776675.1 Caryophanales bacterium | reverse complement strand
GGTCGGTAGATAAAAGAAACCGCTTTGCAGTTCCGGATCATCCGGACGTTCCCCGCCAATTACAAGATTTGCGCCTTCTTCTTTGCCGATCTCAACGTATTGCTCGACTTTGCCCCGGTGTTCTGCCGAGATAAGCGGTCCGGATTGTGTGTCTTCGTCGAAACCGTTACCGAGCTTGATTCGTTTGATTCGTTCAACGAGTGCCTCGACAAAGCGGTCATGCATTGAATCCTCAACCAACAGCCTCGCCCCCGCGGAACACACCTGTCCCGCATGGAAATAAACTGCATTCAAGGCCTGGTCAACAGCTGTTTCAAAATCAGCATCGGCAAATACAATGTTTGGATTCTTTCCGCCGAGTTCAAGCGCAATTTTCTTCACATTACCGCTAGCCGCGCGCATGATTTTCTTTCCGGTGGCAATGCCGCCCGTAAAGGAAATCAAGTCGACATCGTCGCTTTCCGCAAGCTCATTCCCGACGGTTGCTCCCGCACCGAGCACAAGATTAACCACACCTTTCGGAAATCCTGCTTCCTCCGCCAGTTCCGTAACCTTCACTGTCGTAAGCGGAGTGATTTCGCTCGGCTTCACAACAATCGTGTTGCCTGCCGCCAATGCCGGGGCAATTTTCCATGCCGCCTGCAACAGCGGGTAATTCCACGGGGTGATTTGACCGCAGACCCCAACCGGTTCACGCACCACTTTGCTTTGGCTGTCTGGAATCGGAGAAGCAATAATCTCTCCACCGTCCTTGTCGGCCAGTCCAGCAAAATAACGAAATACACCCGCGATATCTTCCATATCGGCACGGCTTTCTGTCAGCGTTTTTCCGGTGTCGTATGTCTCCAACTCCGCCAGCTCTTCGAGATCTCGTTCAATCAATTCGGCGATGCGCATCACCTTATTCCCGCGTTCATTCGCCGCCGTATGAGCCCACTCTCCGTTGTCGAATGCTTCCCTGGCTGCGGCGATGGCATTTTTCGCATCTTCTTCATTTCCTTCTGCAGCGGTCGCCACCACTTCCTGATTGAATGGATTGATGATTTCTCGGGTGTTCCCGGAAACGGCCTCAACCCATTCTCCATTAATGAACATTTTCTTCATGTCCTTTTTCCCTCCTCGTTTCAAAATGGTATCGTTAATTTTGTTAAATTTATTTTTAATATCATGAACACTATTAATTTAACACAGCCTTTTCCCATTGTAAAGCCTCGAATTTTTAAAAACGAGGTTCAAAAACTTTCTCAAATGGTGTACAGTGGAATTATCATAAATTTAATAGATTTCAAACAAACGAAACGTATCTTTCAAATAAAAGAACATTTGATACGTCTGCAAAGGAGATCACCACCTTGGAGGAACAACAAGCAAAAAGGGAAATCGAACAAGCCAGGAATACCGTTATCCACTCTATTGCGGAAACAATGGATCTGTACGGGGTTGCCCCCTCAATCGGCAGGTTATACGCCACCATGTATTTCAAACATCATCCAATGACACTTGATGATATGAAAGATGAACTTGGCATGAGCAAACCAAGCATGAGCACCTCCGTCCGGAAATTGCAGGATATCAACATCGTGCAAAAGGTCTGGCAAAAAGGATCACGGAAAGATTCATTCGTGGCAGAGAAAGATTTTTTTCAGTATTTTATTCGTTTTTTCTGCCAAAAGTGGAAGCGTGAAGTGGACTTGAATCTCAAGGCGGTCAACGCCGCTGAACCTCAATTAAAAAAAGCCGCTCTGGACGAACAACTGGATGAAGCGACCCTAAATGACGTCAAACAAGATCTCCAACAGCTTGAGGCATTCAAGAACTATTATCATTGGCTGGAACAATTGGTTCACTTGATGGAAACGGAGGAGATCTTCGATCTGCTTCCACCGAAGAAAACCTATGACCTGAAAAAAGAAGACGGAGAATAACCCTGTCTTTTTCACTTTCCAAAGACCTCACATTACAATTCCCTACAGCCAATTGAACCTTCCCTCGCCAACAATTACAATAAGGTGGGGCAGGTGAATGAGATGTTTACCCGGTTAGGCACTCTTACATACAAATTTCGCAAAACTATCATCATTCTGTGGCTTATCATTGCTGTGGGGCTCGGCTTTTTTGCATTAAAATTGCCCGATATCCTAAGCGGCAGCGGCTTTGAGACCAACGGCGAGTTTCAGAAGGTCGAAACGATCATGCAAGAGGACTTTGGAAAGCCGAAATCAACGATGATTCTGTTGTTTCAATCGGAAAATTACTCAACTGATGATCCGGCCTTTAAATCTTTCGTGAGCGAAACACTCGATCGGTTGCAAAAAGTAGATCATCTTGTAGGCATGCAATCTCCATATGAAGGCACGGATATGAAAAAAGCACATATCGCTTATGCGGCACTGTCGTTCGACGCGGGCTTTGACGGACTGCAATCTTCCATCAAACAAATCCGAAACGTTCTGAAAGACACTGATGACATTTCCGTCGGCCTGACAGGAGCGTCAGTTGTTGCAACTGACCTCAACCATGCGAGTCAACACAGCCTGAAAAAGGCGGAAATGATCGGCGTCCCTGCAGCGATTATCATTTTGATCCTTGCCTTCGGCGGGCTCGTTGCGGCCGTACTACCGCTTATCATCGGGGTTCTCAGCGTCGTCACCACCGTCGGCATCGTCTATTTTTTCGGCCTGCAAATCGACCTGTCGATTTTCTTGTTGAACGTGATCCCGATGGTCGGGCTCGCCCTCGGCATAGATTTTGCCTTGTTGCTTGTTAACCGTTTTCGCGAGGAATTAGAAAAGGATTCAGTTCAGCAAGCGCTCATCCGAACGGTTGAAACAGCTGGCCGTTCCATCGCCTTTTCCGGCTTTTGTGTATTTCTCGGCTTGATCGGCATGCTGCTTATTCAGGTGAGCATTTTTCAAACGATCGCACTCGGCGGGATGGTCGTTGTCATTCTGTCTGTCGTTGTTGCACTGACCTTTTTGCCGGCCTTGCTGGCGGTGCTCGGCCCAAATGTCAATCGGTTAAGGGTATTTAAATCGAAAACCAATCCTCGAAACTCGGCCTGGCACAAGTTCGCCGCCTTCGTAATGAAGCGTCCCATTATCATGCTTGTGTTGTCAGTCATCGTGCTTGTTATCGGAATGATTCCCGTCCGCCACCTGGAATTGACGATCCCGAAAGCGGAATCCCTGCCGCCGGGGTATGAATCCCGGGTCGTATATGAAACATTTCAGGAGAAATTCGGAGGCGGTGACCTTTCACCGGTGATCATGGTCGTTCAATCGGAAAACGGTATTATGAAAAAAGAAAAACTGGCCTCCTTGCATAAGTTTGTCCAATCCCTTGCAGATGAAGAAATCACCACCAACGTTAAATCGTTGCTCTCAGTTTCAGGACTCGCTCCGGAAAAACTGTATCAAGCCTATAAAAATGAAAAAACCCGCTCCAAAATAGAGCCGGTTATCAATCGATTTGTTCATGGCCACAAAACCGTTGTTTACACCTACCTGAGTGTGCCGCCAGATTCGGAAAAGGCCAAAGACTGGGTGCGGCATTTCGACGGAACGCAAAATGGATTTGATATTCTGGTCGGCGGCCAGACGAAATTTTATCAGGAAATCTTCGATGAATTATTCGATAAAATTCCATACGCTCTTGCGGCTGTGTTCCTGTCAACGTACCTTGTGCTGTTGTGGGCCTTCCGCTCTGTTCTGTTGCCACTGAAAGCCATCCTCATGGATGCACTCAGCCTGTCGGCCACCTTCGGCATTCTGGTCTGGCTTTTTCAGGGAGGACACCTCACCGCGCCCGCAGACATCGGCTTGATGATCCCGGTTTTCGTCTTTGCCCTTGTTTTTGGCCTGAGTATGGATTACGAGGTCTTTCTGATCTCACGCATTCAGGAGTATTACGAGAAAACAGGCGATAACGACTACGCCACTTTGATGGGCCTGACTTCAACGAGTAAAATCATAACCTCGGCTGCGGCGATTATGGTGGTCGTCACTGGATCCTTTGCCTTTACAGGAGTAATTCCGATCCGGCAACTTGGTGTCGGCATTGCTTTGGCTATTTTTCTTGATGCCACCATTATACGAATGGTCCTGGTACCGTCGTTGATGAAATTGCTCGGGAAATGGAATTGGTGGGTACCTGGTTTGTTCAAAAAGGGGAGGAATCATGGCTAAGGCGCGTTAAATAGCCAACGCGCCATCCACCTCCTATTTTATTGCCCCGTAAGGCAAAATCGCATGAACCCCTTTCACGCCATTTACAATTTGAGAGACATGCAAATCGACTGTAAGTGAAGCCAATGCATAAGCTTCCTTCCGAGAAATATCATACAATTCGGCAATAAAATCAGTCATTCCGCCAAGAGCT
>DASTWO010000088.1:0-18116 GCA_035776675.1 Caryophanales bacterium | reverse complement strand
ATTCAAAAAAGGTATGTTGCCGTCACTGGCTCTTGTTATAGCGGCTTTCGGAGTGATTATGCTACAGCCTGATCTCGGTACAGGTGTTGTTCTCGTTGGCACGTGTGTAGTAATGATTTATGTAACCGGAGCTAGAATCAGCCATTTTATCGGTCTTGGCCTAGCCGGAATTGCCGGACTTGTCGGCCTCATTCTATCCGCGCCATACAGAATGGAACGAATTACATCATTTGTGGATCCCTGGAGTGATCCTTTGGGCACCGGATTTCAGATCATCCAGTCTTTGTATGCTATCGGTCCGGGGGGCCTGCTTGGTTTTGGCCTGGGCCACAGCCGTCAAAAGTTTCAATACTTACCGGAACCACAGACGGATTTCATATTCTCGATTCTTTCCGAAGAACTAGGATTTATCGGAGCCTCCTTTGTGATTTTGCTTTTCTGTCTTTTGTTGTGGAGGGGAATTCGTATCGCGATCAGCGCTCCGGATTTGTATGGAAGTTTGCTTGCAGTCGGAATAATCGGGATGGTGGCTATTCAGGTTATGATCAATATCGCGGTTGTAACAGGTATGATGCCTGTCACGGGCATTACCCTTCCATTCTTAAGTTATGGCGGCTCATCATTGACGCTCACACTTGTTTCGATAGGCGTGTTGTTGAATATCAGCAGATTCGCTAGATATTGACTAATCCTGCCTGGAACCAGGACCAATAGAATCGTTATCGAATAGAGAACAGTATTTCGGTGCTTGCACTATTGGGAGTGAGCACATAAAATAACAATAGACCCTCATCAGACTTAATCCTGAACCCTGTCGTCATTGACAGGGTTTTATGTGGGAATACACACTTATCATTGGTTATGAATACTATAAATCGGCTGTTTCACCGAAGGGGTTATAAATATGGAAGCATTGCTTGCAAAGTTGGAACAACATGATATAGGCAAGGTTAGTTTAGAAGAGCCGCTTGCCAAACATACAACACTTAAGGTGGGCGGACCGGCTGATTTGCTTGTTGAGCCGAAAGGTATTGAACAACTACAAACAACATTGCGTCTTGTGAAAGAAGCCAATATTCCGTGGCGAGCAATTGGCAGAGGATCAAATTTGTTGGTTGATGACAACGGGATTGAAGGAGTTGTCATAAAGCTTGGCCGCGGTCTCGATAAATTGGAAATTAACGGAGAGGAAGTGACAGTCGGTGGAGGCTATCCCCTTGTAGGGCTGTCAGCCGTTATTAGTCGCAAAGGGCTGTCCGGTTTGGAGTTTGCCGGAGGCATCCCAGGCTCGGTTGGAGGCGCAGTCTACATGAATGCCGGCGCACACGGCTCCGACATTTCCAGTATATTAAAGAAAGCTTTGATCCTTTTCGAAGATGGTACGCTTAAGTGGTTGTCCAATGAAGAGTTGCAATTCAGTTATCGGACATCCTTATTGCAACAAGAACCCGGAATTTGTGTGACGGCCGTCTTTCAATTAAAGGCAGGCGATCGGGATGAAATTTTCGGTGAAATGAAGGAGCATAAAGATTACCGTCGCCGAACGCAGCCTTTCGATCGCTGCTGTGGAAGCGTGTTTCGTAATCCGCTTCCGGAGCATGCGGGTCAATTAATTGAATCGGCCGGCTTGAAAGGACATCGGATAGGCGGCGCGCAAATATCCGAACTACATGCGAACTTTATTGTAAATGCCGGTGAAGCAAAGGCTGCGGATGTTCTCGAAATGATTGATTTTATCCAAAACAATATTCGTGAGAAATTCAAGATCGATTTGCATACAGAAGTTGAAATGATACACAGAAAAAGCCGATAACTATGTTATAATGAAACTATTATAGTCTGGGTTTAAATAGGTTATTTGGCGAAACTTGCTTCGGAGGAAAAACATGGGGGATAAGGAAAAAGTAATTACGTTGGAAGACCGGATTCCGAAGTTGAAGGAACAGCGCCGCCAGAAGGCAAACCGGCGCTTGATTCTCTACATATCCATCTTTTTTTTCCTGATTTTAGTGATTGTTTATTTTATTTCTCCGATTGGACATGTCGGAAGAATAACCGTGAACGGAAATCATTATGTCTCGGATAAGGCAATTCTCAATGCCAGCCATTTGTCGTCAGGCACCGGTTTTTGGGATGCTGATCCGGACAAACTTGAACACGAAATCGAGCAAATCAAAGAAGTCAAATCGGCCACAGTGACAAGACATTTTCCGAACAGGATCTCTATCCAGGTGACAGAATATGACCGCGTCGCTTATTTAAAGGAAAGTGGTCGCTTCTATCCCATTTTGGAAAACGGCGCACGATTGTCTGCCTTGTCCAAAGAAGAAATCCCTACAGGAGCACCGATTCTGGTTAACTGGCGAAAAGGAGATAAACTTAAGGCAATGGCGGCACAGGTCCAAAAGTTGCCCGAGCCGATTGTTCACCGCATTTCAGAAATATATTTCACACCCACTGAAAGCTTCCCGAAGGGAATAACAGTGTATATGAATGACGGTCTTGAAGTGCGCGCCAGAATTGACGATTTCGCTCGAAAAATGACGAAATACCCCGAGATTGTCAGCAAACTCAATCCGGAAGCGAAAGGCATTCTTTATATGCGGGTCGGTACGTATTTCAAGAAATACCCGAATGAGGAGGCGTCCTCAAATGAGTCGAAAGAATAGACGCGTTGTTCTGGCCCTGATCATGCTTGTCACAGGTTTCATCGTTACCTTTTCCTATCAATATGCAAGTGCGAAAAGAAATATACCACAAGCTACTACTGAAGGGTTGTCTCAGTGGAAACAGGAAGATGAGCTGCGGACCAAATTGCTTGAACAACAAAAAACGAATCATCAATTATGGCAAGACATTCAAAATAAACGACAAAAGGTCAATGATATCGAGAATAAGTTAGCAAATCGCAAGCAAATTTCTTATAACCTTGTGGAAGAGTTAAAGAAATTCCGTTCAGTGTTAGGCAAAGAGGCAGTGGAAGGACCGGGAATCATAGTTACTTTGTCCGACAGCGAATATATTCCCGATGGAGAGAATCCAAACAATTATATCGTACATGAGCAACATGTCCGCGCTGTTGTCTATGAGCTGTTGGTTACTGGTGCAGAAGCGGTTGCCATAAACGGCCAGCGGATTTCCAATTTCTCCTACATCAAATGTGTGGGTCCCGTGATTAAAGTAGACGGACATAAATATCCGGCTCCATTCGTCATTTCAGCAATCGGTGCCCCGGAGAAAATGTATAAATCACTCTTGCTGCCGGGTAATACTGTAGATCGTCTTGTGAATCAAAACATTGACGTCAAGCTTGAGAGGAAACAGCATCTTGTGATTCCCCCTTACTACGCACAGAAAGGGAGATAGGTTTGTTCAGTTCTAAGAAAATGATGCTGGCAGCGGTAGCCTGCATTCTTGGATTCATGCTTGTGTTACAATTTCAAACCACCAATCAACCGCAGGAAGATACCCGGGACACACGCGATGTTTGGCAATTGCGTAAAGATTTGTCACATGCCAAAATGCGGACAAGTAAATTAAACAATGAACTCTTTGAGGTTGAGCATTTACTTGCCAAATATCAAAGTAACGAAGATCATCAAAAGGTAGAAACCATGAAGAGTGTCTTGAACGAACTGAAAAAGGAAGCAGGCTTAACCCAGGTGAGCGGTCAAGGAATCATTATTCATGTCGAACCATTAGTTAGCGGTTCTTTGATTGGGGAACCGTACCATCCCATTACCGCCCAATTGCTTCGGCGCCTGATCAATGAACTTGATGCTTACGGCGCTAAGGAAATTGCTATTGCTGGACAGCGTGTGATTGCGACGACACCAATCCGTAACGTAAACGGAGAGATATATGTGAACGACAAGAGCATACCCGAGGTTCCGTTCAAAATTAAGGTTTTGACCGATAATGCCCGAAAACTCCATAACGAAATGGTTGTTTCCGATTCGAGAAGAGAGTTTGCGGAGGCAAAACTGAACTTGACTACTGAGCCGGTTGATCATCTTGTTTTGCCCGCCTACGATCAGCCTATCCTCGTGCAATACATGGAACCTGCAAAGGGGGAGTCTTAATGTGGCTTCCTGTCATCGGGCTTATGCTCGGAGTGTTACTCGGCTTATTGGCGAATGTCCATATTCCGGATGAATATTCCAATTATTTGTCGATAGCGGTGTTGGCAGCTTTTGATACCTTGTTTGGCGGGATACGCGCCTATCTGCAAAATCAATTTAACGATAAGGTATTTGTCACAGGTTTCTTTTTTAACATTTTTTTGGCTGCGGGTTTGGCTTTTCTCGGCGTTCAACTTGGTGTAGACTTATATTTGGCAGCTATCTTTGCCTTCGGAGTTCGGTTATTTAACAACATCGCCATTATTCGCCGGACATTGATCGCGAGATGGTCGACTAGCAGAAGCAAGGAAAGTTGAAAAATCTCGTAAAAAAAAGAAGGGTATCATTCTTTAAGTGTTGAATAGATTCCTTAAAGGGTTTTTACAAGTTCGAATTTGATATAGTTGAGATATGGGAGAAGGAGGTGCCAGGGAATGAACAGCAATGAAATCTATGTAAGTTTGGATATCGGCACGTCCAGTGTCAAAGTTATAATCGGTGAAATGACCGGAGAATCTTTAAATATTATCGGCGTAGGTATTGAAAAATCGGAAGGAATCAAGAAGGGGTCTATTGTCGATATTGATGAAACTGTTCGTTCAATCCAAAAGGCCGTTGAAAAAGCAGAAAGAATGGTAGGTTTGTCAATAAACAGTGTGATCGTCGGTGTTACAGGCAATCATGTTGAACTTCAACCTTGCCACGGGATTGTTGCAGTTTCAAGTGAGAACCGGGAGATAGGGGAAGAGGATATCGTCCGTGTCATGGATGCCGCTCAGGTTATCCCACTTCCTCCCGAGCGCGAAATTATCGATGTAATCCCGCGTCAATTTATTGTGGACGGGCTTGAGGAAATCAATGACCCCCGCGGTATGGTCGGAGTGCGTCTGGAAATGGAAGGTACAATTATAACCGGGTCGAAAACGATTCTACATAACCTGCTCCGCTGTGTGGAAAAGGCGGGGCTTGAAATCGCCGATATCTGTCTCCAACCGCTTGCTGCGGGTTCAATTGCGCTGTCAAAGGATGAGAAGAATCTTGGCGTTGTTCTGATTGACATCGGCGGAGGCTCCACAACCATTTCCGTATTCGAAGAAGGTTCCCTTCAGCAAACATCGGTTATCCCCTTTGGCGGTAACCACATTACGAAAGACATTTCCATCGGGTTACGAACAACGACGGAAGATGCTGAGAGGGTCAAGAAAAAGCATGGACATGCCTTTATCGATCTTGCCTCAGAAGATGAAACCTTTACCGTTCCGAAAATCGGAAGTTCCGCAGAGCAAGAATTCAACCAGGTCGATCTTGCCTCAATTATCGAACCGCGTTTGGATGAGATTCTGGATTTGGCGGAAAAGGAGCTGCATCGTACGGGATTCAAGGATCTTCCGGGTGGTTTTGTGTTGACTGGCGGGATTGTCGGTTTGCCGGGAATGCTTGAATTGTCTGAAGATATCTTCCAGCATAATGTCCGGGTGGCTGTTCCCGATTATATCGGTGTGAGAGAACCGCAATATACAACAGCTGTAGGACTTATTCAATTTACGTACCGGAATGTGAAGGTTCAAGGGAAGGAAGTCGCCGCGGCTATCGCGCCGGAAAGCCTTGAATCACAGTCAAAGAAAAAACCGCCCAAACATCAGAAAGATCCCGAAGGCGCAGGAGTGGGTAAGAAAGTGAAAGATTGGTTCGGACTGTTCTTCGAATAGTTCCTAAAGATTTAACGGGCGTAATGAAGGACCGCGGATAAGTTCCGGAATTCTTGCCGGACTAGAGGCGGTCTGTCTCGACGTAGTGCGACAAAGATGAAGGAGGATCTGAGCATGTTAGAGTTTGAAATGGATACGGAACAATTGGCGCAAATAAAAGTAATCGGCGTCGGTGGCGGTGGAAGCAACGCCGTCAACCGGATGATTGAACATGGTGTGCAAGGTGTGGAGTTCATCGCTGTTAATACGGATGCGCAGGCATTACAGTTGTCAAAAGCAGAAACCAAATTACAAATTGGCTCTAAACTGACCAGAGGTCTTGGCGCGGGGGCGAATCCGGAAGTCGGAAAGAAGGCGGCCGAAGAGAGCAAGGAGCAAATTGAAGAGGCCCTGCAAGGAGCGGACATGGTATTTGTTACCGCCGGTATGGGCGGTGGCACCGGTACCGGGGCTGCTCCTGTGATTGCGGAAGTATCGAAAGAAATCGGCGCCTTAACTGTCGGAATCGTTACAAGGCCGTTCACCTTTGAAGGCCGGAAACGTTCGACACAAGCTATGAACGGTATCGGTCAGTTCAAGGAAGAAGTTGATACGCTGATCGTCATTCCGAATGATCGGTTGCTTGAAATCGTCGACAAGAACACCCCTATGTTGGAAGCGTTCCGTGAAGCGGACAATGTTCTTCGCCAGGGTGTACAGGGCATTTCAGAATTAATTGCCGTCCCCGGATTGATCAACCTTGACTTTGCCGATGTGAAGACGGTTATGACGGAGAAAGGTTCGGCCTTAATGGGGATCGGTATCGCACAAGGGGAAAACCGCGCGTCGGAAGCAGCCAAGAAAGCTATTTCCAGTCCGTTGTTGGAAACTTCAATTGACGGTGCCAAGGGCGTGCTGATGAATATAACAGGTGGCAGTAATCTGAGCTTGTATGAGGTGAATGAAGCAGCTGATATCGTGGCTACGGCTTCAGATCAGGAAGTTAACATGATTTTCGGATCTGTCATCAACGAGGATTTACAGGAAGAAATTGTTGTAACGGTTATCGCGACTGGATTTGAGGAAAAGGAAAAGAAACAACAGGCTGCGCAGGGGCGCTCACGTTTTCAGCCTTCAAAGCCAACAGGTCCGATGGGAACGGCCGGTTCTACACAACGGGAAGAGCCGACTCAACCGCAAAGACGACAGGCTCTGGATGATGAAGAACAGGACGAACTGGATATTCCGACGTTTCTGCGAAATCGCAACCGTCGCCGCCGTGGAAACTAATTAACATGAATAGAACCTAGTGCTATGAGAGAACGATCCTTATTCGAAGGGTCGTTTTTTTTTTATATTTATGCCTTTTCTCTTATCCTTTATCGTCCTCTGAGTTTATGGAAACCTATCTGTTGATTATGACAAAACGTCTGAAAATGCATCAAAATTTCATGGGTCCAGGCAACATAAACTGACAGACTTCTAAATAGAATGGAAGTATACTAAACCAGAGGTCAGAAGTCAGAGTCCAACAAAGCATCATTGAGTAGAGTCTGTATCGCGGAAGCCGGAATTGCCGCTTCTTTAAGCAAGCTTTGAGCAACGGCGTATTCGTTCTTTGAACTTGGACTGAAGTGGCCGACAACCAGAATGAAAGTATCACTGGGAAGTGAGAAGCATAAGAAACCTTTCTTATTGCTGTTGTCCCCACCCGGTATCCGAAAGAAGGAGGGAGGTGGTATGACCCTCTATTTAGACGTCATTTGGCTGTTGAACTTTTGCATTGATTTGCTTTTGTTACAACTGACAGCTTTTGTTTTGAAAAGACAGGTGAGCATATGGCGGCTATTGCTAGGTGCCTTTGTTGCTTCTGTTTTTATTTTGTTCCTGTTTACCCCGTTCTCCGTAATCATGTACAGTCCGCTAGCCAAGCTTGGCTATTCGATTCTGATCGTGTTAACGGTCTTCGGTTACAAAAGGTTTCGGGCCTTTGTACAAGTTCTGTTTATGTTCTATTTCGTGACGTTTGTGATCGGCGGCGGGATGTTTGCTCTTCATTACTTTATGCAGGGGAGCGGCGCAATATTAAATGGGATCGCCACACATGCGACGCCTTTCGGGGATGTGTTCAGCTGGGCATTTGTGATTATTGGATTTCCATGCCTCTGGTTATTCTCTAAACAGCGAATTCACCACATTAAGGCGAAGAAAATTCGTTATGACCAGGTGGTATCTGTGGAAATTCAGGTTGCCGATACCCGAATAGAGGCGAAGGGATTCATTGATAGTGGGAATCATCTCCAGGACCCGATTACGAAAACGCCTGTGATGATTCTGCAATTAGCTTCATTCAGTGATCAATTTCCGGAACTGCTTGTTCAACGGGCAAAGGATCCTGAGGGATTATTCGAAGAAGAAGAGCCGCTTCCTTCAGATTGGGAACATCGGATTCGGCTTATTCCATTCCGTGGAGTCGGGCAGAAGCATAGCTTCTTATTGGCTTTCAAGCCGGATGAAGTCAAAATTACACAGAAACAGGATACTTATGTTTGCCGAAAAGTCTTTGTTGGTCTAAATGAAGATCGATTATCGGCAGAGGATGAATTTAACGCGATTGTCCATCCGAAACTGATGACGGGGAAAGCTTCGGCCCAACCGGCGTCATAATGTCGCAATGGATGTAGCAATTAGCAAGATGGCCATGAGGAGGAGGAGCATGAAGAAACTGAAACTTCGCTTGACGTACTGGTGGTATAAACTACTAATCCGTCTTGGTATTAAAGCGGAAGAAATTTACTATATCGGCGGTAGTGAAGCCTTACCACCGCCGTTATCGAAAGAGGAAGAGGCCCATCTGCTGGAGAAATTGCCGAAAGGTGACAAAGCGGCAAGATCCATTTTGATCGAGCGCAACCTGAGGCTTGTTGTTTACATCGCAAGGAAGTTCGAGAATACCGGTATTAATATCGAAGACCTGATCAGCATCGGCACGATTGGTTTAATCAAAGCCGTTAACACCTTCAACCCTGAGAAGAAAATCAAATTAGCGACGTACGCCTCTCGGTGTATTGAAAATGAAATTCTGATGTATTTGCGCCGCAATAACAAACGCCGTTCGGAAATGTCGTTTGATGAGCCTTTGAACGTAGATTGGGATGGAAATGAATTGTTGTTGTCGGATGTTCTTGGAACAGATGAAGACATTATCACGAGGCGGATCGAAGAAAGAGTCGACCGTAAATTGTTGAAGAAGGCGCTCCAATCTCTAAACGATCGTGAGAAACAAATTATGGAGCTTCGTTTCGGAATCGCCGGCGGCAAAGAGAAAACGCAAAAGGATGTCGCCGATATGCTTGGGATATCGCAATCTTATATTTCTCGTTTGGAAAAGCGAATTATTAAAAGGCTGACAAAAGAATTTGAGAAAATGATGTAGGAAGTTTAAGCTGGATTAAGTCGGTGGCGATAGGGTTTCAAAGATTCTATGTGAAAATATGAATGGATTTCAGTGAAATTTTGGCAAATGGATTCGATATTTAAGTGCATATTTTTCCTTGCCGGGGAGATACTGTTTTTTGTACATATCTCCTGTTGGGAGGGAATGATTTGGCACGAAATAAGGTTGAAATTTGCGGAGTTGACACGTCGAAACTACCGGTGTTAGGCAACAAAGAAATGCGTGTTCTATTTCATGAAATGCAAAGCGGGGATGAGTTCGCCAGAGAGAAATTGGTGAATGGCAACCTTCGGCTTGTATTAAGTGTCATTCAACGTTTTAACAACAGAGGGGAGTATGTCGATGATCTGTTCCAGGTCGGCTGCATTGGGTTGATGAAGTCGATCGACAACTTTGACCTTTCCCAAAACGTAAAGTTCTCAACTTATGCGGTCCCGATGATTATCGGAGAAATCCGGCGTTATCTAAGGGATAACAACCCGATTCGCGTATCGCGTTCCTTGCGAGATATCGCTTATAAGGCGTTGCAAGTAAGGGACAAGCTGACAAGAGAGCAGTCCAAAGAACCGACTGCCCAGGAAATTGCCAAACGATTGGATGTGGCGACCGAAGAGGTTGTATTTGCTCTCGACGCCATTCAAGATCCGGTCTCATTATTTGAACCTATTTATAATGATGGCGGAGATCCGATATATGTCATGGATCAAATCAGCGATGATAAGGAAAAGGATATTAAATGGACAGAGGAAATCGCTTTAAGAGAGGCGATGACCAGATTAAATGAACGGGAGAAATCGATCCTTTCCAAGCGGTTTTTCCAGGGGCGAACCCAAATGGAGGTGGCGGATGAAATCGGTATTTCTCAAGCGCAGGTCTCAAGGCTTGAGAAAGCTGCAATTCAACAAATGAATAAACACATTGAGAGTTAGTCCCGCTGAAGCGGGGCTTTTTTTCTTCTTATAAAGACAGGTGTACGTGCATATATCATTCGGTTTTGACACAGCTTAAAGCATAGTTGGAGGTGACTGCGTTGGCAGCAAATCTCTTTTCTTATTTTCCTGGTTGGGATCTGTGGATCGGTGCTTTCATTGTGTTTATCGTCCCATACGGAATTGCAAGGATCTATCAATGGATTCGGAATTAAGTCAAATTATTATTAAGCCGAGGGGGAAAGGATATGGGTTTTCGACGTAATAAACAACATACGTCTGAGCAAAAAAAGCAACATGAACGCGATTACCCAATTGATCTTTCGAAAGATTTATCCTCGAATTTACAAATCCTCAAGACATCCATTGGACACAGTCCGGATGTGGTGATTCGGCCATTTAAGTTAGGAAACACTGACATTGATGCAGCCATTGTTTATATCGAAGGACTTGCAGACAAAAGAATTATTAATGAACATATATTGAGTTCCTTATTTCGGGAATTTCCCCATTCCGAGCAGTGTGAGAAATTACGGGAGGAAAAGGTACCGAATATCGTAGGAAGAATAAAAAACCGAATTTTATCCGTAGGTGAGGTAAGGGAAGTCAGCACTCTGGACCATTGTGTACTTGAAGTGCTTTCGGGAAATACCCAACTCTTAATAAACGGGCACAAAAGAATCTTGTCATTAAGCACTCCGGGCTGGGATACAAGAAGTTTGGAGGAACCTCAAAGTGAACAAGTCGTCCGCGGGCCAAGGGTAGGATTCACAGAAACGCTCAGAACGAACACCACACTTATGCGGCGCAGAATTCGTGATCCCAATTTTTCAATGAATCAATATTACATTGGCAGACGTTCAAAAACGGAAATTGCCATTACTTACATTAAAGGGATTGTCAATCAGGATCTTCTGGACGAAGTGAAACGCCGTATTGAAAGAATTGATATTGATCAGCTTGAGGAATCCGGTACAGTGGAGCAATTAATAGAAGATAACTACCTTACGCCGTTTCCTCAATTGCAGAATACAGAACGTCCTGATCGAGTTTCTTCGGCACTTGCTGCAGGGCGGGTTGCCATTTTTGTCGATGGAACGCCATTTGTACTGATTGTGCCTGCCACTTTTTCCATTTTGATGGAATCATCGGAGGATTATTCGGAAAGATGGATTCTGGCATCCTTATTGCGAATTGTAAGGTATATTGCCGCCTTTTTCGCCTTATCCCTGCCATCCTTGTATGTAGCTGTGATTTCATACCATCAGGGATTGATTCCGACTAAATTAGCCATTTTCATAGCCGGCACCAGGGAAGGTGTTCCATTCCCCACAATCGTCGAGGCGCTGTTGATGGAGTTTACTCTTGAAATCATCAGGGAGGCCGGTGTGCGTCTACCGAAGCCTGTTGGACCTGCCGTTAGTATAGTCGGCGGCCTTGTCATCGGTGAGGCTGCCGTTAATGCGGGGCTAGTCAGTACAATGATGGTCGTTGTCGTCGCATTGACCGCTATCTCATCATTCGCTCTTCCACAATATGGCCTGGGTATTGCCATTCGAATTTTGCGCTTCGGATTAATGTTTTCCGCTGCTGTGTTGGGGCTCTACGGAGTGGTTCTTTGCTATCTTACTCTTGCGGTTCACATTGTGAAATTAAAGAGTTTCGGGGTTAATTACGCCGCTCCTTTTGTTCCGTATCGGATTAATGATTGGAAAGACTTTATCATAAGAGCCCCGGTTATGAGTATGGAACGGCGGCCAGCAATTTTCAAGACAAATGATCCGGTACGACAAGGAAAACGCAGAAGGAAAAAGGCAAAGGAGGGCAAGGGAAAATGATAACCAATCCAAAAGATCGGGTTACAACCCCGCAAGCGGCAATCGCCGTTGCATCCTATATTCTTGGTGTCGGCATATTGTCGCTCCCAAGAGGTGTATCAGAAAAGGTCAATACACCTGACGGTTGGATAGATGTTATCATTAGCGGCTTCCTTGTCATGGCGATGGGATATTGCATTGTGAAATTAAGCCAAAGATTTCCGAGGAAAACCTTCTACGAGTATTGTCCCGAAATTATAGGAAAACCCATCGGTTACATCCTGAATTTTATTTTCATCATTCACATGCTTGGGATTGCCGCTTATGTCACCCGGATTCTCGCTATGGTCGTGCATGAATTTTTGCTGGATGAAACCCCGATAGAGGTTTTGGTTTTTACGGTGATGATCGTCGGTTTATATCTTGTGGTCGGCGGAGTGAATCCAATGTTTCGCCTGTTTGAATTTGTCTTTCCCTTTATGACTTTTGTGTTCTTCTTAATTATTTTGCTAAATGTACAAAATATTGAATTGCACTCTTTACGCCCTTTATTGGGGAAAGGTATTAAACCGCTATTAGCGGGAATTGAACCTACTCTTTATTCCTATACAGGCTTGGGTGCAATGTTTGTCATTACATCAGTCATGGACCGGCCCAAAAAAGCTGTAAAGGCTATGGCAATAGGGGTGGCCATTCCCATGGTTTATTATGTGGTACTGATGGTTGTGTCAATAGGGGTTCTAACTGTTCCCGAACTCAAAACCTTGACATGGCCCACTTTAACTTTGGCCAAAGCCATCGAATTTAAAGGCTCCTTCTTCGAAAGATTTGAGTCGTTGTTTCTTGTTATCTGGATTGCGGCAATCTTTACAACATTCGTTTCCGGACATTATTATGGGAGTCTTGGCATTGCGCAAGTGCTGAAGAAAAACCCTTATTGGGTTTATTTCTTTACCCTTCCAATCATGTATATGATCGCGATGTACCCGGAAGGGTTAAACCAAGTATTTATGGTAGGGGATTATCTTGGCTATTCATTTCTTTTTGTAGCCGGGGTTGTTCCCGTAGTTTTATTTGGTGTAGCAGTGATTAGGGGGAAGGGAGATGGCTAATAAGAAATTCATTAAAAGTTTGGTAGCCGTGTTTATATTGCTGAGCCTTACCGGATGTTGGGATTCCCATGAAATTGAGGAGTTGGGAATGATAATCGGAACGGCCATTGATAAAAAAACCGGAATGGATGAGGATCAATTAATTTTGACAAATCAGTTTGTCATTCCAATTGCAGAAGGCCAGACCGGGAAAGGTTCGGGAAGCAGTTCTCAACAGAAACCTTTTCTCAATGTCACTATCAGTGGGAATTCCATTCGCGAAATTGTGCGAAAGTTAACGGTAAGAAACAGTCGTCCCCCCTACTACAGACATTTGAAAGTCCTTGTATTGGGAAAGAAAGTCGCAAAGGATATGGATCTCCAAAAGTTATTGGATTATTTTCTGCGAAATCGCCAACTCAGGCGTAGTGTTAGGTTGTTTATCGCGACTAATCAAGCAAGGCCAATTATGAAGCTGACAAATGAGCAGGAAAAGATTCCGTCCTTCGAGTTGCTAGGCTTAACGGATAATAACTACGATACGAATGAAATGGTTACTGACTCGACATTAGGTGAGATCTCCAAGTATATTTCGGCGAATAAAAGTTTTCTGATCCAACGAATCTCAAAATGGAAAGGGCACGCAAAGCTAAACGGAGCTGCGGTATTCAGTGCCAAAAGGGAAAAAATGATCGGGACTTTCAATGAATCTGAGGTATCCAGTTTAAACTGGATTCTTGGGAAAGACAAAGGGGGCATTGTAGAGATTGAGAATGGGCCGTCGAATATACGGATCGTTTATGAAATAGAGAAAATCACCAGTCATATCAAGCCAAAAATCGAAGGTGATGATATCTCTTTCAAAGTGAATATATCCTCTGAAGGACGAATTGTTGAGAATTGGGATGTCTCCGGTCACACTCTCGATCCGAAATTTGTTAAGAAGGTAAAAAAAGCAGTCCAAAAGAAAGTCAAAAAGAACATTCAGCACGTGATTGACAAAATGCAAAAGGATTTGAAGGTAGATGTAGCTGGTTTCGGGGAACAGATCAGAATACATGCCCCTGGGCTTTGGGATCAATTGAAATCGAACTGGGACAATAGATTCAGTGAGGTTCCGATTAAGGTCAATCTTGATATTACTATTCAAAGCTACGGGCTTCAGGGTAGTAAGTAGGCAAAACCCTAACAATTGATATGAAATTTGCAGTGACCATCAGCTAAGGTTCATTTTTCCCGTTTTCGTCATATACTGTAACAAGCAGTCTGGGCTAATGCCTATGTTCGAGTAAAGACCGGTTGATTGACTGGTTATCCTATCAGTTTAATATCCACAAGGCTATAAAATTGATCCGGATTCTATGAGGGGAGGCGGAACCGTGAGCAAAATTTCGGAATTTCAGGCGAAAGATGTCGTTAACGTTTCCGATGGAAAAGTATTGGGGCATATTGGGGATTTAGAGATCAATACGACTACCGGAAAAATCGATTCATTGATTATTCCGGGTAACGGAAGAATGATGGGACTCTTCGGCAGGGAAAGTGATATTGTGATTTCATGGCGCAACATTGTACGCATTGGCACCGACGTGATCCTGGTCCGTTTTCATGAAATGAATGAAGGGAACGGAGACTATCAAAAGAATTCTTAATGTGGTAAAATGAATAAAATCACTATAGGTTTTATAAATCCATTTCAAGGGCTGAAGGCTCAGCCCGTTCATTATTCTTATTTTGAACAAAATGCTCGGTTTTGTTCCTGTGGAGGAATGTCTAAATGGCCCGGGAACCTTTTATACGGAAAGATTCGATGTTCTTGAAGGTCGCTAATTGGGAAGGCGTTGAAGCGGGATTCACAACCAGGCTTCAGGGCGCCAGTGTGTTTCCGTACGATAGTTTAAATCTCGGATTCCATGTCGGGGATGAACCGAATCATGTTCGAGAAAATCGAAGGCGTATCGGGGAACGGCTAGGCGTTTTGCCGAATCGATGGATTTGTGCAGAACAAGTTCACGGTTCGAACATAGAAAAGGTGACAAGAAATGATGCCGGCAAGGGCGCAAGAGGTCTGGAAGGAGCGATTCCGGAAACCGATGGTTTATACACCCGTGAAGCCGGTGTGTTGTTGTCATTAGGCTATGCGGACTGTGTGCCGCTTTATTTTTTTGCTCCGGAATGGAATATTGTAGGCATTGCACATGCCGGATGGAGAGGCACGACCTCCGATATTGCCGGCAAAATGATTGAAGATTGGGTTGAGAAGGAACAAATCCCTCGTGATGCCATACGTGTGGTCATTGGACCATCGATAGGTGAGTGTTGCTATGAAGTGGATCTGCGTGTCATTAATCAAGTTGAGATGGCGCTTAACGGTAACACTGAGGGTGTTTATCGGTCAACGGATGAAGAACATTTCAAATTGGACTTGAAAGAGTGCAATTTCAGGTTGTGCGAGCAAGCAGGAATTTCGGCGAAACAGATCGAAGCTTCTCTATATTGTACGAGTTGTTCTTCTGATATTTTCTTTTCTCATCGTAAAGAAAACGGACAGACCGGCCGGATGTTGGGGTTTGTTGGTTTGAAGGACTGATTTTTTTGAAATATAATTAAGGCATAAGAAATGCCTTGGGTCATACTTCGGCATTTTATGTTGTTTGAAAATCGTCATGTTTCAAAGATGCAAGAATCGGGAGTGATGGGGCTTTGTCCGTTGCCATAAATGCAGCACAAATCCGTGAAAAAATTGAGGCGGCCAGCAGTCGTTCTGGCCGTAAGCCAAATGAGGTTCAAATCATTGCCGTAACTAAATATGTATCCATAGAAACAGCGGAAGAGGCTCTTGATTCAGGAATTCGTCACATTGGAGAAAGCCGCGATAGTGGTTTCTTGATGAAACGGGAAGTGCTTGGGGAGAGGGCCGTCTGGCATTTTATTGGCACGTTGCAATCGCGAAAAGTGAAAACGGTTATTGATCAGGTTGATTATCTCCATTCGTTGAATCGTTTATCGCTTGCCAAAGAAATTCAAAAGCGGGCAACCGGACGAGTTCGATGTTTCGTCCAGGTCAATGTTTCGGGAGAAGAATCCAAACATGGGATTGCAACTAATAAGGTTCAGGAATTCATAAAGAAATTAGTTGATTATCCGAAAATTGAAGTTGTCGGACTCATGACTATGGCACCGCACATCGAAAACCGTGATGAAATCCGTTCGGTGTTCCGGGAATTGAGGAAGCTGGCTGAGGATGTTCAATCAAGAAAATGGGGACATGCTCCATGCCGGGAATTGTCGATGGGAATGTCGAATGATTTTGAGATCGCCGTTGAAGAAGGAGCGACGTTTGTGCGTTTAGGAACACGCCTTGTTGGAAAAGAATTTTAGGGGAGAGTTGGCATGGGGCTCATTACAAAATTCAAGCAATATTTCCATTTGGAAGAAGACCCGTATTTGCAGGAAGACGGAGAACAAAATACGCAAGAGCAACCTTTTGTTCGCAACAGAAAGCAAAATGTCGTAAGCTTGCAAAGTGTCCAGCAAAATTCAAAAGTCATCTTGCGGGAGCCGCAAAGTTATGCGGAAGTCCAGCAGATTGCCGACGAATTGAAGAATCACCGTGCCGTTGTCATGAATTTTCAGCGGATATCACGATATGAAGCAACCAGGATGATTGATTTCTTAAGCGGCGCAACATATGCCGCGGGCGGAGATATACAGAAGTTAGGTCCGCATACTTTTCTGTGTACGCCTGATAACATTGATATATCCGGGGCAATCTCGGAAATGTTGGATGATGTTGAGGAAAGGTAAGGTGTTGTGATAAATGATAATGACTATTGAGAACCTCGTCCTATGGGCTATTGAGCTCTATTCATGGGTTTTGATTATTTACATATTAATGTCCTGGTTCCCGAATGCGCGGGAATCGACATTCGGCCGTTTCCTAGGCTCTCTTGCGGAACCGTATTTAGAGCCTTTTCGCCGGTTTATTCCGCCATTCGGAATGATTGATCTTTCCCCGATAGTGGCTATGCTCGTTCTCTGGTGGTTGGTTCCCCGCGGTGTTGATTTCATTTTCCAGCTCTTTTATTAAAGGGTGGCTGAAATGGATTTATATCAGCATTTCCGGCCAGAAGAAAAGCCCTTTATCGATGAGATAACCGGCTGGGTGGAGGAAGTACAAACCCGGTATGTACCGAAACGTTCGGATTTCCTCGATCCGCGGCAACAGGATATTGTTAGAGCTGTAATTGGAGATCAGGATGATATTTCAATGTCCTTCTCAGGAGGTTCCGAAAACGCTGAACGGAAAAGATTGTTGCTTCTGCCTCCTTACTCTCAATCGGAAGATGAAGATCATGGTCTTACCCTTTTTGAAGTGAATTATCCAAGAAAGTTTGCTTCTATCGGTCATCGGGATTTGTTAGGGGCCTTGATGGGAATCGGTCTGAAACGTGAAAAGTTCGGAGATTTATTGTTTCAAGATGGACAGGTTCAGTTCGTAGTTGCCAAGGAAATTGCGTCTTATGTCAGGCTTAATTTAACTGAAGTGGGAAGCAGCCCGGTTGAACTTGAGGAAATTCCGATTCAGGAAATTCTGGTTGTTCCGGAATCCTGGAGTGAACAAGGGGGAACCGTTTCTTCACTGCGGCTTGATGCGGTTCTTTCTGAAGTTTATCGACTGTCGCGTGCTAAGATCACCCCTCTTATCCGAAAAGGGTTTGTAAAGGTTAATTGGAAAACGGTTGAACAGCCTTCCTATTCATTGCGAACCGGTGATTATTTGTCGTTTCGTGGAAAAGGACGAAGCAAGTTATTAGGAGTAGAAGGGCCGACAAAAAAGGGCAAGCAGAGAATCATCATTGGAAAACCTGATGAAAATCATCCTTGAAAAAAGAAGGATTCCGCCTAAACTTGTCGAATACAACATACAACACAGATTAAGCACGGAGGTGGCAATAGTGGCGCTAACACCACTCGATATTCATAATAAGGAATTCACACGCGGCTTCAGGG
>DASTWO010000087.1:0-25136 GCA_035776675.1 Caryophanales bacterium | reverse complement strand
GGTCGCGTTCTTTTTCTCAACGGTCTTTGGCGCATTCATTGGCGGGACAGCACTATTGATCGGTAAGGTTGAAAAAGGTAAGGCGATTCCGTTTGGTCCGTTTATCGTTCCCGGGGCATTGATCGCCTATTTCTTCGGAGATTCTCTAGTAAAGTGGTATTTTCATTTTTGATGGAAGGTTCTAAATCACGTCTCGTTTCATAGAGTAGTTAATAGAAAAGTTACAAGGGACTCTCTTATTGACAATCTCTAACACGAGGTGTGCTGACAATGAACCAGAATCACAATCGGATCTCCATCCGTGTTAACGGAAAGGACAAGCCAGCAAGACAGGAACGGTTGGAAAAGGAAACGGCCGCAGCGGAACAGAATGACTTTCACTGGGTACTCCCGGAAAACGAGTCTGATGTTGCGGAGACTGACCTTAAAGAATGGAGAACCCAGCACCAGCGGAGAAAAAAACAAAGATCAACGTCCGGGCAAGCCCCGAAATTGCCGGTTCATCGAAAAAAGACAGGCCGATCTTTAAGCCTCCGTAAGAAAAAAACGGCCGGCCATCTGCCCAAAAAGCAGTGGCTGTCAGGGTTTTCGGCGGTTGTGGTCGGGCTGGTGATGGGGATGATCGCATTAACGATGTTTACAAATCATGAACCGGAACAAGCCTCCGCCAAACAGACAAATTCACAAGCAACCGAAACCACCGGTTCAGCGAAAGCGGGCAAGATCCATACCTTCACAGATTTGGGGCTTACGCTTCAGATGGTCCAGGGAGCCGCTTTCTCGTCAAAAGCCAACGGAAAAAGTGCTGTTAATGATTTAAAGAACAGTGGTTTTGCGGCTGTATTGAATCCGGAGAATAACAAAGTGTATATGTTTATTGGGGTCGGAACGGAAGAAGGAAAGGCAGAAGCCCTTGGACAAATATACAAAAAACACGGGCAAGACATTTGGGTGAAAAGCCTTCAGATCGGAACGGGCAGCTCTCGATTAAATCAACAAACCGGCGATTTTCTTGAAGCGGCTAAGCCGGTTATGGAATCCTTGATTACGGGGTCTGTAAAAGGGTTGACGGCAGGAAAATCAGTATTTACGGATAGCGAATGGACCCATTTGAAGAACGAAGTAAAGCAATTAAAAGGTGAGGGTACGGAAGATACGGGTTCGTTGATGAATGAACTGGAAGCCGCGATGGCCAACTTCGGGAATTATCGTGAGAAGTCCGATTCTACTGCTCTTTGGGATGCGCAGCAAGCGTTATTGGAGGCTGTGTTGGCCTATCAGGAAATCATTGAATGAAAAGAAGGAAGACAAGCCTTGGCGGGTTTGTCTTTTTTTCGTATGGATTGTCATAAAAAAACGCTCAGTGTCGAAAACTTTCAATAAGCGTTGGAACACATAAGGCGGAATCCGTTATACGGGTTTCGTCTGATTGAGGAACGGATTTTGTTCGAATGGCCGTTGTCTTAAACAAAGGGATCTGGTATGATAAAAACCTGCCCTTGTTGCACAATTCAGGGCTCCGTTCGATCAACCGTGTTGCTGGAATTGATGTCGAAACACACGGCTGTCGAACTTGAGCTAAAGCTTGAAGACGTCGCAAAGGGTGATGAAATGAAACGCCTCATTTTGGCCTCGGGTTCACCTCGAAGAAAACAACTTCTCACACAGGTTTCCCTTTCTTTCGACATTTCTGTGAGTACAGTGGACGAATCTATCGATAATCATCTAACTCCGGAGGAAGCTGTCCAGTCTCTTGCTCTTCGCAAGGCGAATGACGTGGCTTCTCGTTTTGCCGATGCCGTTGTTCTCGGTGCTGACACTATTGTGTCTGTCGACGGTTCCATGCTCGGTAAACCAAGAGATGCACAGGAAGCTAAAGCTATGCTTCGTTGTTTGTCAGGCCGTCAGCATACTGTTTATACTGGTGTGGCATTAGTGTCTGCTGAACAGACAAGCCATTTCTATGCTGAGACAGAAGTCCGGTTTTGGGATCTTACCGAGGATGATCTGGACGGCTATATTTCGAGCGGTGAACCGTTTGACAAGGCCGCGGGGTACGGTATTCAAGGACTCGGTGCGACGTTGGTCAAGGAAATTCAGGGTGACTATTACACTGTTGTGGGCTTGCCCCTTTCCAGGACCGTTCGAGCTTTGCGCAACTTTGGGATTACAACCAGGTCAGTCACGGAGAATAATTGAGGGAGGAAATACAAAAGTGGAACAACAACCACTAATGATCCGTGACGTTCCCGAAGATGAACGGCCGAGGGAGCGTGTGTTAAAGCAAGGAGCCAGGGTACTATCGAACCAAGATTTGATTGCGGTCGTCTTAAGGAGTGGAACAAAGCAGGAGTCGGTTTTGCAGCTTTCAGGGCGGCTGTTGCATCATTTTCAAGGACTCAGGTTGTTGAATGATGCTTCAGTGGAGGAATTGACAAATATTAAAGGGATTGGCCCGACGAAGGCGGTGCAAATTCTGGCTTCTATCGAGTTGGGCAAACGTGTCAGCCAAATGCAATCAGCTGAACGCATGGCTGTCCATTCACCTGAAACAGGTGCTAAGCTTGTAATGGATGAAATGCGTTTCCTGTCACAGGAGCATTTCGTCTGCCTGTACTTGAACACGAAAAATGAGGTGTTACACAGGCAAACGGTATTTATCGGCAGCTTGAACGCTTCCATTGTTCATCCACGAGAAGTCTTCAAGGAGGCGTTTCGAAGATCGGCCGCATCGGTTATTTGTTTTCATAATCATCCAAGCGGTGATCCAAGCCCAAGCCGTGAGGATGTTGAAATTACTCAACGTCTTGTAGAATGTGGAAAGATGCTCGGGATTGAAGTGCTCGATCACATTGTGATCGGTGACCAGAAATTTATAAGTTTAAAGGAAAAAGGATACGTTTAACACTATTCATTTTCCTTGATTTACAGTATAATTTAACGTGCGGGTTTTTCACCGCACAACTTGGACAAGATAGGATTTTACGAATGTTTTTGAATGATGAAGGGAGATTACATAGATGTTTGGCGGATTTTCAAGGGATTTAGGCATAGATTTGGGGACAGCAAATACGCTTGTCTATGTAAAAGGAAAAGGTGTTATCGTACGCGAACCGTCAGTTGTCGCAACGCGGACTGATGCGGGAACGATCGAAGCTGTCGGAAATTCGGCGAAGAATATGATCGGTCGTACACCTGGAAATATTGTCGCAGTGCGCCCAATGAAAGACGGGGTCATCGCTGATTTCGAGACGACGGCGACAATGATGAAGTATTTCATTAGGCAAGCGCAACGATCACGCGGATTCTTTGGACGTAAAGCGAATGTGATGGTGGCTGTGCCGTCGGGCATAACCGCGGTAGAAAAGCGTGCTGTAGAGGACGCAACGAAACAAGCAGGTGCGCGTGAAGCCTACACAATAGAGGAGCCATTCGCTGCAGCCATTGGCGCCGATTTGCCTGTATGGGAGCCGACCGGCAGCATGGTTGTTGACATTGGCGGCGGTACTACGGAAGTAGCGATTATATCGCTAGGTGGAATTGTCACGAGTCAGTCGATTCGTATTGGCGGCGACGAAATGGATGATTCCATCGTTCAATACATTAAGAAAACGTACAATTTAATGATCGGGGAACGGACTGCGGAAGCGTTGAAGCTTGAGATCGGTTCCGCCGGGTCGCCGGAAGATGTGGAAAATATGGAGATTCGCGGCCGTGATTTGTTATCAGGGTTGCCGAAGACGATCGAAATTACCGCTGAAGAAGTATCCAACGCTTTGAGTGATACAGTTAATAACATTATAGAAGCGGTAAAGGTCACATTAGAGAAAACACCGCCGGAATTAGCTGCGGACATAATGGATCGTGGTATTGTATTGACTGGCGGCGGTGCGTTGCTGCGTAATTTGGACAGGGTTCTTAGTGATGAAACCAAGATGCCGGTACTGGTTGCCGAAAACGCTTTGGACAGTGTTGCACTTGGTACGGGACGCGCTTTGGAGAATCTGCATCTGTTCAAATCAAAAGCGGGGATCACTGCCCGTTCAAGAAAGTCCTGATTGAAAGATCAAAGAAATATTGTGTGATATAAAAAGTAAGGATCATTATAAATGATCAAGAAGGGTTAGAAGGTGTAAGCATGTCGCCGTTTTTCTCAAACAAAAGGCTGATCGTGCTTCTTGTCAGTTTGATCATCCTGGTCGCGCTGATTGGTTACTCGATGAAAGACCGTGAAGAAACGTTTTGGCCGGAACAATTTCTCAAAGACACCGTCGGTTGGTTTCAATCCGTATTGTATAAGCCCGCTCATCTTGCAGCGGGTTTCTTTGAGAACATCGAAGATATTCAGAATGTCTACAAGCAAAATCAAGAGCTCAAGTCCCATCTCAGTAAATTAGGGGAAGTCAGTCAGGAAGTAGCCCGGCTCCGCCAAAGGAATGAAGAACTTCAATCTATTCTACATAAATTGGACGAGCCGGATCTCGCTGATTATTCTGTCATCCAGTCGCATGTCATAGCGCGATCTCCGGATGGTTGGAACGAACAGGTTACGATTAACAAAGGATCCCAGGACGGGGTGAAATTGAATAATGCGGTCATTACAGCGAAAGGCATGATTGGGAAGATTGATTCGGTTAATCCTTTCTCATCAACTGTGCAACTTATCAGTGACCTTGACAGGACGAATTTAATTTCCGCTGTTATTCAAGGAAATCATGATGTTTACGGAATGATAGCAGGCTATGATCCTGAGAAAGAAGCGCTTTTGTTTAAACTGATTCCGTATGATAAGAAGCTGAAAAAAGGGCAGACCGTAGTAACTTCAGGATTGGGCGGCGTATTTCCGGCTGGTTTAATTATTGGAAAGGTTAAATCCGTTTCCCCCGATCCGCAAGGATTGACGAAAGTCGCGTTTGTGGATCCGTCAGCAGATTTATATGATATTTATAATGTCATGGTTGTAGATAGGGGAGCCCAATCCCCCGAAACGACAAAAGACAAGGATGATAAAGAGGCAAGCAGTAAGGGGGAAGAACAGTGATTCGTGTCTGGCTCCCCCTGTTGACGTTTTTCTTCTTCGTTTTTGACGGGACGGTCATGCAAGTTTTTTCTTCCCATTGGTTCGGGGGGTCTTTCGAGCTGATTCCCCGTTTTGCAATGGTCCTTATTCTTTTTATCGCGTTTTTTTTGAATCGCTCGACCGCTCTTGTGTACGGATTGATTTTCGGGCTTCTTTCGGATGTTGTGTATTCGGATCTTGTCGGGGTATATTTTTTTTCAATGGCCTTTACGGCTTATTTAATGGCTTCGATTTCAGCTATTTTCCGTCCCAATTTATTCTCGGTTTTCTTTCTTGGCTTACTTGGGGTGGTCTTGCTGGAATTTCAAGCTTATGGCTTGTATACCATTGTGGGTTATACAGAGATGTCGATGCATCAATTTTTGTACGAACGGCTTTTGCAGTCACTTGTACTAAACGGCGTATTCATCATCCTTCTTTATTACCCATTGAGAAAGCTTTTTTCTGCAATCGAAATGGCTCAACGCCGGGATCTGGATGAAATTCGCGACTAAACCGTTCCGGGAATTCTTCTGAATCAGGCAGGAAATCTGCAAGAATTGTTGAATATTACTACGTTGAGGTGAACACTGGCATGTCACAGAAATTGCACTATATTACGATCAGGGGAACCAAAGACGGCCTTGTCTTCATACTGGACGATTCTTGTTCATTTGAAGATTTGATCATCGAATTGAGAGAGAAACTGTCTTCCGAGCCTGATAAGTTTACCGGTGAACCTTTAATGGCAGTGAAACTGAAAACCGGCAATCGTTATCTGACGGAAGAACAACAGCAGCAAATTCGCGAATTGATTCTAAAGAAGAAGAACCTCATCGTAGAAGATTTTGAATCCAATGTGATAACAAAGGCGGAAGCTGAAGAAATCGCGAAGCAGAAAAGGGTCACTTCGATCACACAGATTGTGCGTTCAGGTCAACTGTTGGAGATTACGGGAGACTTATTGCTTGTCGGAGATGTGAATTCGGGAGCTTCTATTAAGGCAACCGGCAATATTTATATTATGGGCGCCTTGAAAGGTACCGCACATGCGGGCTGTGAGGGGAACGAGGAAGCAGTCATTGTGGCATCTATCATGCAGCCGACGCAAGTTCGGATTGGTGAAGTGTTCTGCGGAGGTGCGGATCTGTTACATAGCGGGATTGAAGATGTGAAAAGCGCATATGTTGACCGGGACAATCGCGAAATTATGCTCGGCCGTATTCAAACTTTATATAAGCGGAAATCAAGCGTAACAACATAATGAGTGAGTAAGGTGAGAGTGGAAACGTCTTGTTATTTTTTTTCGCCCACCTCTAATCTTTAATTTCTAATTTCTGAAAAGGTGGTATGCAGCGTGGGAGAGGCAATTGTGATTACGTCCGGGAAAGGGGGCGTCGGCAAATCGACGACGACGGCCAACCTGGGTACATCGTTGGCGCTTTCCGGGAAGAAAGTATGCCTGGTCGACAGCGATATCGGCTTGCGGAATCTTGATATGTTAATGGGGTTGGACAATCGAATCATATATGATCTTGTCGATGTTGCAGAAGGCCGTTGTCGTTTGGAACAGGCACTGATCAAAGATAAGAGGTTCGAATGCTTGTATTTGCTGCCGGCGGCACAAACCAAAGATAAATCATCCGTACAGCCGGTCCAAATGAAAAAGATTGTGGAAGCTTTGAAACAAGATTACGATTACGTATTGATTGATTGTCCGGCAGGGATTGAACAAGGCTTCCGTAATGCTGTCGCTGGCGCAAGCCAATCGATTGTGGTGACAACACCTGAGAAATCTTCGGTTCGTGATGCGGACAGGATTATCGGCCTGCTTGAAAAGGAAGAACACATCGAGCCCCCGAAATTAATCGTGAATCGAATTCGAAATCATTTGGTGAAGGACGGCGACATGTTGGATGTTGACGAGATCATCAACGTTCTCGCTATTGATCTACTTGGCATTGTGATAGATGATGATGCGGTTATTTCCGCTTCCAACAAAGGGGAGCCGATTGCTCTTGAACCTAATACGAAGGCAGCCATCGCCTACCGCAACATTGGGCGTAGAATTCTCGGTGAGTCAGTTCCGTTGCTTTCATTGGATGAGAAGGCGGGATTTTTCACACGAATGAAGAAATTTCTTGGGATGCGTTAACCACTTGGGGTTGAAAAACCTCGAGTGGTTTTTTTGATTGATGCGACCTTCTGTTTTCCGGCTTGTCATAACCTTTCGGGACAAGGCATAGGTTTGTACAAACGGAAAGTAAGGAGGAACCGTCCGTGGCCAACCGTGCAGATGAAATTCGAAGACGCCATGAAGAACGGAAAAAGCGGCGTTTGTTCGACCATAAAAATGAAAGGCCAGCCATGTTTCATGAGACCGGCAAGGATCCGGACAGTTTGTCGGCCTATCAAAAATATTCTGGGAGCGGAGAAAAGCCGGATGCAGGCCATCCGCTTATTCGTAAAGAATGGGTAGTCCTGCGGGTGATGATTGCGGTCGTCTTGTTTTTGATTGTAGGCATCCTTTTTAAGAATCCGGCGCCTGTCTTGGATCAGGCACGGGGTTTTGTCAAAGAGACTTTCAGTAATGAATTTCAATTCGCCATGGTGTCTGATTGGTATCAAGAGCAATTTGGCGAACCTCTGGCGTTGCTTCCGACTACTGGCCAATCCAATAATGAAATGAAGGCGGGAAAAACGAAGAAGCCGGAATACGTAGTACCCGTCAGCGGAACGGTTAAAGAAACGTTTGCCGATACCGGCAAGAAGGGCATTATGTTGCAAACAGTAAGCGACGCGACGGTTAGTGCCGTGAAACAGGGGTTTGTCACCTATGTCGGAACCGATAAAGGATTGGGCAAAACCGTGATTGTGGAACTGTCCGATGGTGGAGTGGCCTGGTATGGAAAGTTGGATAAGGTTAGCGTCAGAATGTACGATTATGTAGATAAAGGCCAAAAAATCGGGACTGTCACACCTTCAGGAGACGGAGACTCCGGTACCTTTTTCTTCGCTTTGAAAAAGGATAATGCGTTCATCAATCCGCTCAAGGTGATTCATTTTGAATAAGGTCAAGATTCATCCATTATTCTGGCTGGTTCTCGGTGCCGGGATCGTAACAGGGCATTTTTATGAAGTCCTTATGTTGTTTTCAATTGTTTTCATTCATGAAATGGGTCACGGGTTGGCGGCCCATTTTTTTCATTGGCGGATTGAGAAAATTGAGTTGCTGCCATTTGGGGGAGTGGCTCAGACAGATGAACACGGGAATCGTTCGCTCGCCGAAGAATGCATTGTGATTTTGGCTGGTCCCGCTCAGCATGTGCTAATGTGGGCTGTTGGGTTTTTATTGTATTATTTTTCAGTCTGGGACGCTGAAACTTATCATTTATTTGTTATGCATAATACTACAATTCTCGTGTTTAACCTGATACCGGTTTGGCCACTGGACGGAGGGAGGCTTCTGAGGGTCCTTTGTTCTTTCGCCTATCCTTATAAAGTGGCTATCATGAAATCCTTGTTGTTCTCTTCAATGTTGCTCGGGGCAATCGGTTTGTGGAGTGCCATTTTCTATCCAACTCACTTGAATTTGTGGACAGTGCTCGTTTTTCTCGGTTTCGCTCATTTTCAAGAGTGGAAGCAGCGTTATTATCTGTACATGCGTTTTTTGATGGGGCGTTATTATGATTCGGTCAAGCCGCACTTGAGACTTGAGCCCATTACGGTTGATTCGGAGGAAAAGTTAAACGATGTTTTGGCACGCTTTCATAGAGGGGTATATCATACCGTGATAGTGAGAAATCATATGCGCAAAACGGTTTACGAGGAAAAAGATTTATTGTACGCTTTCTTTGTAGAGAGAAAGATCGGCCGTCCTGTCGGGGAACTTTGACAGGCGGCTTATCCTGTGGTACCATCAATAGGGTAGTTTGGAGTAAAAGTGTGCAGTTAGCACCCAGGTGCTCCAACCGCTCAGAACAGGTTTTCAAAAGCTTTAAGCTACCTGTGATGGCGAGTCTGAGAATCAAGGAGGTGCACGATATGTATGCCATTATTGAAACAGGCGGCAAGCAGTTGAAAGTCGAGGAAGGACAAACTATTATTGTCGAGAAACTTGATGCTGCCGCTGGAGATACGGTGACGTTTGACAAAGTTGTTTTTGTCGGGGGCGATGATGTTAAAGTCGGAAGCCCGCACGTGGACGGAGCAACCGTAACGGCCAAGGTTGATGAGCACGGTCGCGGTAAGAAGATTACGGTTTTCAAAATGAAGCGCCGTAAAGGTTATCGCCGCAAGCAGGGCCATCGCCAGCCTTATACGAAACTTTCCGTTGATAAGATCAACGCGTAAGGAATTTCAATTATGATTACGGTTAAGGTTAAACGTGAACAGGAACGAATCGTTTCTTTCAGTTTGAGAGGCCATGCCGATGCAGGACCTTATGGGCACGATCTTGTTTGTGCAGGGGTTTCAGCCGTTTCAATCGGAACCGAGAATGCTGTCCATGCATTGTGCGGGGTTCGTTTGAAGGTGGAACAGGATGAGAAGGCCGGAGGTTTTCTAGAGTGTACTGTTCCCGAAGACCTGGAAGATGAGACGGATGAAAAGGTTCAGCTTTTATTGGAAGGTATGGTTGTCTCTTTGGAAGCGATCGTTTTGGAGTACGATCAATACATTCAATTCACTGATTAGGAGGTGAGCAGCATGCTGAAAATGAATTTGCAGTTTTTCTCGCAGAAGAAAGGAACCGGTAGCACGAAAAACGGCCGTGATTCCATTTCGAAACGTCTCGGCGCGAAGCGTGCCGACGGTCAATTCGTAACAGGCGGTTCGATTTTGTACCGCCAGCGGGGAACGAAGATTTACCCGGGCGAGAATGTCGGGCGCGGCGGCGACGATACGTTGTTTGCCAAAGTGGACGGCGTTGTGAAATTTGAACGCGTTGGACGCGATCGTAAGAAGGTCAGTGTCTATGCGAAAGAATTGGCCAAAGAAGCGTAAAGAATGACATCATGCCCCTCTGGTGAGATCATCGCCGAGGGGCTTGTTTTTTTGTTTGGGAAACCGCTGTTTCGGCTTCCTGGCATGTTTGGTATAATAACAGTGTTCCTGTGCTTTCGTTTTCAATCACAGGTGATTATTTCCTGGTATAGTGAGTGATACCAAACGGTGAGGGGAAATTGAGTATGGTGAAACAATGGGAGCCGGTGGAATTATTGCGACATACCCGCCACGATTGGCTGAATCACATTCAGTTGATTAAGGCGAATTTAGCTTTAAACCGGATTGAACGGGCAAACGAAATTATTGAGGAAATCACAGCCCAATCCCATAATGAATCGAAGTTGACGAACTTACATATTCCACGTGTCGCCGAAATGTTGCTGACCTTTAATTGGCACATGCATCCTTACAAGCTTTGGGTTGAAGTGATCGGACAGGAACGAGCGCTGTCGGATTTCGAAGGAGATCTTCTCTCATTTTTCTTGGAGTTGTTCGACTGGTTGGATCAGCATGCGGATATGAGCACTGAAACTCAGGCGCTTGTTATATTCGAGCTCAAGGATGAAGGGGTTGCTTTAACCGTTGATTTTGACGGTGGGCTGGAACATATAGAAGAATGGAACAAGGTAACCTTTCTACATAAATGGTTTCCGGTGATCGAACAATATGCGAATGAAGAAGAATTTCTCCTTACCTTGAAAATTATGTAAGGATCAAAGCCGAGGTGCAGATATGTTTGTCGATTATGTGAAAGTAGAAGTGAAGGGCGGAGACGGCGGAAATGGGATTGCCGCGTTTCGCCGTGAGAAATATGAACCGAAAGGCGGCCCGGCCGGCGGTGATGGTGGAAAGGGCGCGGATGTCGTCTTTGAGGTGGACGAAGGTTTGCGAACGCTGATGGATTTCCGTTATCAGCGGCATTTCAAAGCCCCCAGAGGTGAAAATGGCCGCGCAAAAAAACAACACGGCAAAAATGCCGAGCATCTGGTTGTCAAGGTGCCGCCGGGAACGGTAGTGATTGACCAAGAGACGGAAGAGGTGCTGGCGGACTTGACCGAAAAAGGCGAAAGGGCCGTGATAGCAAAGGGAGGCCGCGGCGGGCGTGGGAATACGCGCTTTGCGACGTCGAAAAATCCGGCGCCGCGGTTGTCGGAGAATGGCGAGCCGGGAGAAGAGAGAAGAGTTGTTGTCGAATTGAAAGTGCTCGCCGATGTTGGACTTGTCGGCTTTCCGAGTGTTGGCAAATCGACGTTGCTGTCGGTGGTTTCAGCCGCAAAGCCGAAGATTGCTTCCTATCATTTCACAACCATTCAACCGAATCTCGGTGTTGTCGATATTGAAGACGGGCGTAGCTTTGTTATTGCTGATCTGCCGGGCTTAATTGAAGGCGCTCACCAAGGGGCGGGCTTGGGTCATGAATTTCTCCGTCATATAGAGAGAACGCGGGTGCTCATTCATGTGATCGATATGTCCGGATCTGAAGGTCGGGATCCTTATGAAGATTTTGTGAAAATAAATGAAGAATTGCGGGAATATAATTTGCGCCTAACGGAACGCCCGCAAATTGTCGCGGCGAATAAGATGGACTTGCCCGGAGCGGAAGAGGAACTTGCGAAATTCAAGCAGCAGGTTGAGGAAGATGTTCAAATATTTCCGGTTTCCGCAGCCACGAAAGCGGGTGTCAGAGAGTTGCTGTTTGCCGCAACCGACCTTGTGGACAAGACGCCGATGTTTCCGGTTCTTGAAGAAGAGGACAAAGAGGACGAAAGTGAGGTCACGTATCGGTTTGAAAAAGAAGAACCGGGATTTGACATTTCACGTTCGGATGACGGAGCTTATGTCGTAAGCGGCAAACGGATTGAGAGACTGTTTAAAATGACAAACTTTCAAAGTGATGAAGGCGTGCGTCGATTTGCCAAGCAGATGAAGAGCATGGGAATCGAAAGAGAGCTCCGGAAGCGGAATATCGAGGATGGAGACACGGTCCGGATTATGGATTACGAATTTGAATATCTCGATTCGTAGGGGGAAGCTGTATGAGGAAAAATGAACAATTCTACCTGGTTCGGGAAGATGTGTTACCCGAGGCTATGGAAAAGGTGTTGGAAGCAAAGTCGCTTCTGGAACGCGGAAAGGCTAAGACGGTATTTGATGCAGTACAAGCTGTCGGGTTAAGCCGAAGCGCCTTCTATAAATACCGAGACAGTGTATTTCCCTTTCATAAGGTGGTTAAAGAACAGATCATGACCTTATTCTTCCATCTGGAAGATCATTCCGGAACGTTATCCAATCTGTTGGCGGAAGTGGCGGAAGCAGGGTGTAATATAATGACGATTCACCAATCGATTCCTTTGCAAGGGCGTGCAAACGTTTCTCTATCTATGGACACGTCCGCCTTAAAAATGGATATTGACGAGCTTTTAAGTAATCTAAGAAAGTTGCCTGAGGTCTTACGGGTCGACCTTATCGGATCAGGTGTTTGACGGGTCAGGAACGGCCAAGCAGGTAGCCCGCGTTCTGAAGGGCTTGACAAGCCTCATTCAATTGTTCCTCTGTGTCGGCTTCAAGAGTGTGAAGGTGTGTACCGTCTGTCAATATTGACAATAATGAGGCTTTTGTGTCCTGTAATTGGTCCAGAAACAAATCAACATCACGGCGGTTCTGCAGCATGAGCGAACCCGTAAGATCACCATAAATGGGGTGTTCGACAGTCACGTTCAGGACAGTTATCCCAAGATCGACTAGAGTGTATAGTTCATCGCCTGTTTCTTCGGGTCGATGTGAGACGGCGACCACTTTTTTGATAGTCGTGTTTTCGTTGTTTTCTTTTAAGTAAAGATATCCTCTGGCCGTTGCCATAATGGGTTCATTTCGAGCTTTTAACAGAGAGACATCTTGTACGATGACTTGGCGGCTGACATTGGTCTGCTCGGCGAGTTGTTTTCCCGTCAGCGGTGTCTGGCTTTTTCTCAGGCGTTCCAAAATGAATTCGCGCCGATCTTCTCCTAATATTTTCTGTTCATCCTCATTCATTTCAGATCTCCTCCTGTATTTTTATTAAATCACTTTTCGATAATTGAACTTCTTACTCATTATACCGGATATTCAATGTTCGCGCAGTTGTCTCTGTTTGTCGATTGTTGTTCGCAAACGGATGAAGCTTTTCCAAAGTTGCCTGAAAGGTCGCTGAATGCCATGTTGGCACGGCTGAAATGGAAAGAGTGGCAAAACGCCCATTTTCACATATAATGTACGGAAATGTTTGAGTCAGGAAGGAGACTTTATGTGAAAATTCATGTCGTCCAATTAGGAGATACTCTGTCGAAAATCTCGAAGAAGCATGGTGTCGACCTTGAAGCGTTGAAGAAAATGAATAAACAATTAACCAGTCCGGATTCGCTGAAACCCGGAATGAAGGTGAAGGTGCCGACGGGCGGAAAACCGGTGAAAAAGAAAATGGCGGCCAAAGAAAAGCCAAAATACAAAAAAGAGGCGCCGAAAATGAGCAAAAAACCGGCGGGAAAAAAGACAGAGAAGATGGAATCGAAAAAACCAATGAAAGAGAAGCCTTTCGAAGGGAATCCAATGAATGAGCAACCCGCCGGGGAGCCACCGCGGCCAAATCCAATGAATGACCATTCCCAGGAAGAATCTGTGCCTGGAGAAGGTTGGGCGCACCATTATCCATTAAATGGACTTCCGAACAATTGGCAAGAGGGTGAAGAACCCCAAGTTAGCGGTGCTCATGCTGACACGAATGCGAATCCGATGATGCATCCGCAGCAGGTGTCACCGGCGCATTATGGTCCGAATGCGAATCCGATGATGCATCCGCAGCAGGTATCACCGGCACATTATGGCCCGAATGCGAATCCAATGATGCATACGCAGCAGGTGTCACCGGCTCATTACGGTCCGAATGCGAATCCGATGATGCATCCGCAGCAAGTGTCACCGGCTCATTACGGTCCGAATGCGAATCCGATGATGGGATCCCCGTGCGGCTGTAATAAGGGTCCACAAGGTCCCATGCCAATGCATCAAGGACCAATGTGGGGAGAACCCTTTGCACCTCCGATGCCTGAAATGGATGGGCGCCCATGGGAAGGTTACGACTCTCCACAAATGCAGGGCGATTTCCAACCCGAATATTGGGAGCCAAATAACGACGATTCCTTTTATGGTATGTTCCCTGCAAGTGAAGAGGGATATCGCAACAGCTCTTCAAATGACGACGATACCAACCAGGATGGATGAGGCGATTTTTCCAATCGTCTCTCTTTTTTTTGGATATGGGTTTTTTATAAATCCCTGAACTCTTGTGGTAAACTAAATGCAAGGACATCAGTTGAAAGGAAGATCGCTATGGAGAAATCAATCGAGCAATTGATTGGCTGGATGCAAAATTATGTAAAAGAAAGCGGAACGAATGGTGCTGTTGTGGGTGTTAGCGGCGGAATCGATTCGGCTGTTGTCGCTCATCTGATTAAGCGTGCTTTTCCAGATAATTCCCTTGGTGTGATTATGCCATGCAAAAGCAACCCCGATGATCAAAAGGATGCCCTCGCGGTTGTAGAAAGCGCTGGAATCGATTATATTACAGTTGATTTGACCACTACTCATGAAACCCTGTTCTCCGGCGTCGAAAAGGCGCTCAATGGGAAAGGAGATTGGAACGAGAAAGCGGCTCAACTGGGGGATGCCAACTTGCGCGCTCGTCTCCGTATGAGTACTTTATATGCTGTGCAGAATAATTACGGTTATCTTGTGGCTGGAACAGACAACGCCGCAGAATGGTATACCGGTTATTTCACCAAATACGGAGATGGCGGTGTGGATATCGTCCCGCTTGTTCATTTTACAAAAGGTCAGGTTTACGAAATGGCCAAATTGTTAGGAGTGCCGGATCAGATTTTACATAAGAAACCAAGCGCCGGTCTTTGGGAAGGCCAAACCGACGAAAATGAAATGGGAACGACCTATGAGAAAATCGACGCTTACCTTCAAGGGCAAGAAATCCCTGAAAAGGACCGGAACATTATAGAAAATCTTCATTCGAAAACAGCACATAAACGACGATTGGCGGCAGCGCCACCAGAGTTTAAGACAAAGTAACATTTTGTCAACCGATTACCTATAACTGACATGATTAATTCGGACCTCCTATTGCCATCATAAAGGGTGAAAGGAGGTTTCTCATGAAAAAATCCATTTTTTCATTATCAGCGGCTTTCTTGTTGACTGGTGCACTTGCCGGTTGTGGAGCTGACAACGGAGCCGTTGGAGACAACGACGGGGTTCGCCCAATCGGATATTATTCCGATGAAAATACCGACGACAATGACTGGGGAATGAATAGAAACCGGAATCATAACGGTATGCTTGACAACAATAACAACGGGGCTCTCGGTAACAGGAATGACAACCTTGGGTACAACAACGGAGACGGGTTGAATAATGACACCGACAACGATCTTGGCCTCGGCAATAACAATAACAATAATAACGGCAAGATTGACGATGGCAATAACAACGGAATGGGCATGATGAACGGGGATAACCATCATGAACGTCAAGCTCAGGCCATTGCCAATAAACTCGCCGACATGAAAAATATTGAGAACACATCCGTTGTGGTGACGGACGATAATGTACTCGTCGGTATCAAAACAAATGATCGCGGCGTAACGAAGCATCTAAAGAGCTCGGTCCGCAAAACCGTTCAAGGCATGGTACAAGGTAAAGACATCCATGTAGCGACTAGTCCGAGAATGTACAATCGGATAAAGAATGTCAACAATAACCTTCAGGACGGTGACGGATTGAACGAGGTCAATTCCGATGTTCGCGGGATTATTAATGATTTAGGCGACGCCGTGAAACGTCCTTTCCAGAATAACAACAACCAATAAAGGAAAAAAGGTGGGTCTTAACCCGCCTTTTTTCTTTTTTGACGTTCCATACAGCGGATGCTATCATAAAAATTGGTATCAGAATTCATTACATTTGTTTAATGAGAATAAACAAAAGATGGAAGCGATGAGAGTTCAAGGGTCACTCTCTCTTCCGGGATAGAGAGGAGCAAATGTAAATGGCAGGCCATTCAAAATGGAAGAACATCCAGCATAGGAAAAATGCGCAAGACGCCAAACGTGGGAAAGTATTCATGAAGTTGTCGAAAGAGCTTTATGTCGCTGCAAGGCAAGGCGGAGGAGATCCTGATACAAATCCGAACTTGCGGCTGGCCATGGAAAAGGCTAGAGACGCCAATATGCCGAATGATAATATTGAACGAGCGGTTAAGAAAGCAACCGGAGATCTTGATGGCGTCAACTATGAAGAAATTACTTACGAAGGTTACGGCCCCGGCGGTGTCGCTGTAATGGTGAAATTGCTGACGGATAATAAGAACCGGTCGGCTTCTGAAATCCGCCATCTTTTCTCGAAGAATAATGGGAACTTAGGTGAAAACGGTTGTGTGGCCTTTATGTTTCAACGGAGAGGTTTGCTTTCAATCGAGCGGCAAAGTCCTGAGTCCGATGATGATATCATGTTGGAAGCGATCGAAGCGGGCGCTGAAGATATCGTTACAGAAGATGATGTTTATGAAGTATACACAGATCCCGAGGATTATACAGACGTTAAGGAGGAGTTGGCGGAAAGTCATATCTTACTGACTTCTGAGGTTACGATGGTTCCGAATACGACAACCAAACTAGAAAACGACGAAGCCATTCAAGTCCTAAGATTGATCGACGCGCTTGAGGATAACGATGACGTCCAGGAAGTATATCACAATCTAGAAGCTGATGATGAGGTTTACGAACAGTATTCATAGACGGATGATAATCTCAATCTATATAAAAAAAAAGAAGATCGTCGGATAAAAGCTTTTACTTTAGGTAATACTAGGGTAAAAGCTTTTTTTTTAACTTTATTCGCCTTAGCTCGATCCTATCTGGGCGCAAATTCGCCAAGGCGAATTTGATTGAGGAGCGTGATTCCACTTGAAGCGTCTCACCACGATTTTTGTCATGCTTCTGTTTAGTGCGGCCTATATACTCGGCTTTCATGTGATTGAAAGTCCGAAGGCGCAAAAACAGGCTGGAAAAGGGAAAATACAGGAACAACAGCAGGATGCCTATCAGGTAACCGGACCGAAAACGGTGAACGTCTATTTGAAACGAGTCTTTTTGGACGGCCGAACGAGTGTCGATAAGAAAGAAGTCACCATTTGGTCGATGGAAGACTTTTGGTCGAGATTCTCGAACTGGCAGCTGGTTGACCAGAATACAAGCAGGGTAGTGTTTAAGAAAAAGGTCAATGACATTTCGCCTGTATTGAAGGCAAGCGGCTATTTCGGTTTGTCGAAAGACGATATTCTGACGATCTACAAAGGCAAGCCTGAAAAGAAGGAAGCGATTCATTCTTTTTTCCATATCGATGTCGAGGAGCTGGAAAGCGAGCTTCAAAGTGAATTGAGGAAAGGCATTCCGGTCAGGACGAAAGGGCATTACAAGAAAGTGATCAAAAGATTAAAGGAATATTCGGCGAAAGAACAATGACTATTTGTGGACGATCCCCGGTGGATTGTCCACTTTTTGCTTGTCCTGTGGTAAAATGAGGGGAAGTGAACGAATGGGGAGAGAGACGTTTGATTGCATTTGTGGATGGAAAAGTAGTTGAAATCAACACAGAATCCATTGTTGTGGAAGTAAACGGGATCGGGTATCTGATTCATTGTGCCAATCCTTTTAGTTTCCAACGTTATAAGAATCAATCTGTTAAGGTGTATACATATCAGTACGTCAGAGAAGATTGGATTGCTTTGTATGGTTTCGAAACGCCGGAGGAAAGGGCGCTGTTTGTCAATTTATTGGCGGTATCGGGGATTGGGCCGAAGGGAGCTCTTGCCATTCTTGCGGCCTGTCGGCCAGATGAAGTCGCGGCGGCTGTGGAAAATGAAGATGAACGCTACTTGACGAAATTTCCCGGGGTCGGCAAGAAAACAGCACGGCAAATGATTCTGGATTTAAAAGGGAAACTGACTGTGCTGGGGATCAGTACGCCAGAAGCGGAACAGGCAATGCCTGAAAATAACGGTCAACAGGCGTTGAATGAGGCGGTTGAGGCTTTGAAATCGCTTGGCTATGCCGAAAGGGAAATTCAAAAGGTCGTCAAGCAAATCGCCGGTGATGATTTAAGCGCTGATCAATACGTGAAGAAGGCGTTGCAAGCCATGATGAAAAGATAGAAAGGGAGGGGATTAAGTGGAGGACCGTATCGTATCGGCGGAAGCGACGAGCGAGGATACCTCGCTGGAACAGAGTCTCCGCCCGCAAACATTGGCGCAGTATATCGGCCAGGAAAAGGTGAAAGCGAATTTAAGTGTGTTCATCGAGGCCGCCAAAATGCGAAATGAACCGCTCGACCATGTGTTGTTATACGGACCGCCGGGTCTCGGGAAAACCACGTTGTCGATGATTATCGCCAATGAAATGGGCGTGAATTTACGGACGACTTCAGGTCCCGCTATAGAAAGACCCGGTGATTTGGCAGCGATTTTAACGGCATTGGAGCCGGGAGATGTTTTGTTCATTGACGAAATTCATCGTCTGCATCGTAATGTCGAGGAAGTGCTTTATCCTGCGATGGAAGATTTCTGCCTGGACATCGTCATCGGGAAAGGGGAAACCGCCCATTCCATGCGCCTGGATTTACCGCCTTTCACCTTGGTTGGGGCCACGACGAGGGCCGGGTATTTGTCACCGCCACTCCGTGACAGGTTTGGTGTGATCAACCGCCTTGAATACTATACTGAGGCGGAGTTGACGGAAATCGTCACACGTACTGCAGACGTGTTGGATGTAGGAATCGTGCCTGATGCGTCCAGAGAATTGGCCGGCCGTTCACGAGGAACTCCCCGGGTCGCGAACAGGTTGTTGAAACGGGTTCGAGATTTTGCGCAGGTTGAAGGAAATGGTGAAATTACTTCTCCGCTTACCGGAAAAGCATTGGAACGTTTGCAAGTGGACCGTTTAGGACTTGATGAAATTGACCATAAATTATTAAGGAGTATTATTGAGAAATTCCGTGGCGGTCCAGTGGGGCTTGATACATTAGCCGCCTCAATTGGTGAGGAATCCCATACGATTGAGGACGTGTATGAACCGTTTTTGCTGCAGATTGGATTTCTGCAACGGACGCCGCGAGGCAGGGCGGTTACCGCTCAGGTTTATGAATATTTTCAGCTGGAGGTGCCTGAAGCCTTTGGGGGACATCGGTAGAATTTTCATTGTCATCGGCATTATTCTTATTGTTGTTGGACTGCTTTGGCAGTTTATAGGGAAGCTGCCCGGTGATATTGTTATCAAAAAAGAAAATTTCACCTTTTATTTCCCGATTGTCACTTCCATCGTGATCAGCATCGTTTTGTCATTGATCTTTTATATTATAGGAAAATTTCGTTAGGATGAAGGAATAAAAATGGATGTCGAACAATTTGATTTTACATTACCGGAAGAATTAATTGCACAAACACCTATACCAGAGCGCAGCGCGTCCCGTCTAATGGCGCTTGATCCTAAAACAGGGGATGTGGAACACGGCACTTTCGCGGATATTTCTCGTTTTTTGAAGGAAGGCGATTGCCTGGTTCTGAATGACACCAAGGTGTTACCGGCAAGACTTAATGGAACCAAAGAGGAAACCGGGGCTAATATTGAAGTGTTGCTTCTGAAGGATTCTGGTGAACATGATTGGGAAACCCTTGTGAAACCTGCAAAAAGGGTTAAGGAAGGCACGGTTGTTCGTTTCGGTCATGGTGAACTGACGGCGACGTGCACAGGTGTGAAAGAGGAAGGGATTCGGAACTTTCGATTTGATTTTGAAGGAAATTTCTACGAGATTCTGGATCGTTTGGGGGATATGCCACTGCCTCCTTATATTCATGAGAAATTGGAAGACCGTGAACGGTACCAAACCGTTTATGCGAAGGAACGGGGTTCGGCCGCTGCGCCAACTGCCGGGCTGCATTTTACTGAGGCATTGCTGAATGAACTTCGTGATAAAGGTGTCCGGATCGAATTTATTACTTTGCATGTCGGGCTTGGAACGTTTCGGCCGGTTAAGGTGGAAAAGATCGAGGAACATAAGATGCACGGCGAATTTTATGTGATGACAGGTGAGGTAGCCGACAGCCTGAATCATGTTCGTGAAAGCGGCGGACGAATTATTGCTGTTGGGACAACAGCAGTGCGTACTCTGGAAACCATTGCTTCCAATAATGAGGGGACGTTCCGTGAAACGTCGGGTTGGACGGATATTTTTATTTATCCAGGGTTTCAGTTCCAGGGAATTGACGGCATGATTACGAATTTTCACTTGCCGAAATCCACCCTTTTGATGCTTGTAAGCGCGTTTGCCGGTCGCGAGCATATCCTTGCCGCCTATCAAGAGGCGGTTAATGAACGGTATCGCTTTTTCAGTTTCGGTGATGCGATGCTCCTTCTGGAAAGGAATTAACAGAATGCCAGCAGTTACGTATGAACCTATCAAAACATGTAAACAGTCAGGTGCGCGCCTCGGGCTTTTACACACTCCGCACGGCACCGTGGAAACTCCCACTTTCATGCCGGTTGGTACATTGGCTACAGTCAAAACCATGAGCCCTGAGGAACTTAAAGAAATGGGGGCTGGGGTGGTTCTAAGTAACACATACCATTTGTGGCTCCGACCCGGTCATGACATTGTGAGAGAAGCTGGTGGTTTACACAGCTTTATGAATTGGGATCGCACGATCCTGACCGACTCAGGCGGTTTTCAAGTGTTCAGTCTAAGTGATATCCGGGACATTAAGGAAGAAGGTGTCCATTTCCGTAACCATTTGAGTGGAGAGAAATTATTCCTGTCACCGGAAAAGTCGATGGAAGTGCAAAATGCACTCGGTGCGGATATTATGATGGCTTTTGATGAATGTCCACCTTACCCTGCTGCATATGATTATATGGAGGATTCCGTTAATCGGACTAGCCGTTGGGCCGAGCGGTGTCTCGAGGCTCATAACAGGTCAGAAGAACAGGCTTTGTTTGGCATTGTTCAAGGCGGAGAATATAAGGATTTGAGAAAACGGAGCGCGGCCGACCTAGTCTCTCTGGATTTCCCCGGTTATGCCGTAGGCGGGCTATCAGTAGGGGAGCCAAAGGATGTTATGAATGAGATGCTTGAATTTACGACACCGCTTTTGCCGACAGACAAGCCGCGTTATTTAATGGGTGTCGGATCACCCGATTCTTTGGTGGACGGAGCGATTCGAGGGATAGACATGTTCGATTGCGTACTGCCGACGAGAATTGCCCGTAATGGGACGTGCATGACGAGCGAGGGGCGTCTTGTTGTCCGTAACGCCAAATATGCACGGGATTTTCGTCCGCTTGACGAGTCATGTGATTGCCATGTTTGTCAAACGTATTCGAGAGCTTACATTCGTCATCTTGTGAAAACGAATGAAACCTTCGGATTTAGGCTTACGACTTACCATAACTTATATTTTCTGATAAACTTAATGAGGCAGGTCAGACAAGCCATTCGGAAAGACCGCCTTCTTGATTTTCGTGAGGCGTTTTTTGAGCAATACGGGTTTAATAAGCCCGATGCGAAAAACTTCTGATTGGTCTTTATTCAACAGAAGGCTTAATCGAAACTTAAACTAAGGGCGTAACGTCAATTCCACCCAATAAACAATAAACGTTTTTCGGGGATCTCGGCGTTTGCTCAAAACCTCGGTGAGTGTCTCAGATTTTTTATAGGCAATGATCGTGAAACGCGATAAGATCTGGTGAGATTCGTCAAGGTGAATTTGATTTTATTGAAAGGGGGTAAATGACATGGGAGGCAATTTGCTAACGACAATAGGCCCGATTATTCTATTTTTCGCGATTTTTTATTTCCTGGCGATCCGGCCGCAACAGAAAAGACAGAAGAAAACCCGGGAAATGCAAACAAGTTTGAAAAAAGGGGACAAAATCGTTACGATTGGCGGATTTCACGGAAGCGTGGATGCGATCGATGAAGACCGCATTGTGGTTCGTTCCAATGACGGAAGCAAGCTTACATACGATCGGCAGGCTGTTCGTGAAATACTCGAATCGAAATCTAACGATCTTCAAGGAAGTTAACATGGAAAAAAGAGCGGAGCCTAATGGCCCGCTCTTTTTTTGGCATAATATTTATTGATCTAACCGAAATGGTACTGTCGAAACGACGACATCCTTTCGAAACAGCAAAATCATGCGGATCATTAAGGCTGTTTGATTGTGAAGAACCTTATGCCACCATCTATGAGGCATAAATTCCGGAACCAGCACGGTGATTTGGCGTTTATCGTTATGTTCGTCCTCGATATGATCAATAAAACGTAACAGAGGGCGAATGACACTGCGATATCGGGAAACGGTTGCCACCAATCTCACGTTCGGATTCCATTTCTCCCAGGTTTCTTCCATTCTGTCCACAGATTCTTCGTCAAATCCAACATAAAAGGCAATCGCTTCTCCGTTGATTGTTTTTGCATAGGCGATCGTGTTGGAAACGACTTTACTCACGCCGCCTACCGGAATAATCATTACATGGTCGCTTTTGAGAGGCTGATCTTCTGTTACATCAAGTTGAAGGGCTTTAGACACACTGGCATAATGTCGATGAATCCGATAGAAAAACAAGATCAATAACGGAAGAAACACAATGATAATCCAAGCTCCTTCGGCAAACTTTGTCACGGCAAAGATCATCAGGACAATAAATGACAAAGCGGCGCCTGCTCCATTAATAGTGATTTTATAAACCCATCCGGGGGACTTGTCCTTTAGCCATCGCCGCACCAGGCCGACTTGCGCCAGTGTAAAAGACAGAAATACCCCGATCGCATACAACGGAATCAAATGCTCCGTTTTCGCCTGAAAAGCGACGATTAAGATAATCGCTCCGATAGCAAGCAGGATAATCCCATTGGAATAACTTAACCGGTCCCCGCGAACGGCGAACATTCGTGGCATAAATTGATCTTTGGCCATGATAGATGCGAGAATCGGGAAGGCCGAAAACCCCGTATTGGCGGCAAGAATCAAAATAAGGGCCGTCGTCGCCTGAATATAGTAATACGGAAGGGTCTGTCCGAAGGTATGCTCGGCAATCTGGGAAAGGACAGTCTCTGTGCCGCTAGGTGTAATGTGGTACATGTAAGCCAATAGGCTGACGCCACCAAATAATACGGCCATCAGTAGTCCCAAAATGGCAAGGGAACGTGCGGCATTTCGGCTCTCCGGTTTTTTGAAATTGGGCGTAGAATCAGATATTGCCTCCACACCTGTCAGGGCGGCGCAGCCTGAAGAAAATGCCCTTAATAGTAAAAATAATGTTAAGCCTTGAGGCAAATGGGAGGTTACGGGAGGAGCTCCTTCAGGAATGCCGGTAAAAAACAATTTACCCACACCGATGACAATTAGCGTAACAATGCCGAGAATAAACATATAGGTTGGAAAAGCAAAGATGGTTCCCGACTCGCGAATGCCGCGAAGATTTAGCATCATGATGACCAATACAAACAAAACAGCGATAAGGACTGAATAATCGTGCAAAGCAGGAAAAGCCGAAGTAATGGCGGCCACTCCGGCAGATGAACTGACGGCGACAGTCAATGTATAGTCGACAAGCAAGGCGGATCCCGCAACCAACCCTCCGTAAAGGCCTAAGTTATCTGAGGAGACATTATACGCACCTCCGCCTTCCGGATAAGCATAAGTTACCTGGCGATAAGATAAAATTAATATGGTCAACAGAAAAATAATGGCCCCTGTAATAGGAAGCGAGTACCATAGCGCTGTAGAGCCAAAAATCGCGAGAACCAGCAATATCTGTTCAGTCCCATAGGCGACTGAGGACATAGCGTCTGAAGATAAGATCGGGAGCCCCTTCCATATGGGCATCTTTTCACTTTCAAGTTCCTCTGTTCTTAACGGTTTCCCAATCAGGAAACGCTTCAGGGTTGAGAACAAGTTCATCCTCTCCTTTTCTATCTGTATGATCTCTTTCTACCTGGAGGGATTTCTTTGCACTTCATGATTGATGTCAATAGAAAAAAGGCTACAAAGCGAATGCTTAATAGCCTTTAATTAAAGACACATTCCCCTCCTCTATAAACGCTGATGAGGTTAGCTGACGGGTTCGGGTAAGAGGAGTTACCCTACCTGTATTCACAGGATTCACCCCAAAAGATCGGGTCCCCCACTCCTGATAAGGATTAAGCGTTAAGTATTCATTTGAATGAGAGCATTTTACACCTGTCCTTCAAAAACTGTCAATCTTTATTTCAAAAGTTTAATCGTCCAGAAAATTGAATCTTCGGTTACAGATGAGGAAATTATGATGGAGGTATACAAAGAAAAGGTAAGGGGCTATTGAGGATAGCCCCGGAAGTAAACCGATTGAAATATGTTCGAAGCATGGTCCGGCACTTGGGGGATTTTTTTTCATATGCGAAGTTTAATCATTCTTTTCGAGCGCTCGAGCCCAGGTTGACTCCAATCATCCCGCCAAAGGCTGCAACGAGAATATACAGGGCGAAGAATAAATATTGTTGCATCGAAAATCCAGTGTCGAATCCAAGATACTGAACGAAAAACACAAGGATCGTGTACATCAGACCTGTGACGGCGCCAATCATCCATCCTCGTTCCGCCACTTTTCCTCCTGAAATCAATCCGCCCAGAAACAGGGCGATAAACGAAATAATAAGGGTTACCACTGCAAAAGAAGCTTCTGTCAGCTCTGTGAATCTTAGTAACATGGAAATCACGAAGCTGGCGGCTAGGATTATGGCGACTACTGTCACCAACCCATACATCATCCCCGACATCGTTTCTTTATTCACTATTTTCCCCTCCCGTTATGTTGTCCTAGTACAACTTTTTCATCTGACAGTGTAATTAGAATCCCATAACAGAAAGTCGATTGAAGCTATATGTGGATCATGTTTGTCCCTTTTGAATCATACCATGTACAAACTAGAGGTGTG
>DASTWO010000086.1:0-26124 GCA_035776675.1 Caryophanales bacterium | reverse complement strand
CAAAATCTTTATCTATTAGCTAGAAACTATTTCAAAACTGATCAGATTGAAACTGCCCGGAATTATTTAAGCGAGGGTATCATTCTATCATCAGGGCATGAAGATCAGGAATATTATTATCACTGTAAATTGTTAGAAGCTAAGTTTTTGAAACCGGATCGGTTTGAACATATTTACATGGAAGGGATTAATTATTATCATGAACAAGAACGATGGAGACTAATAATTGAATACTGCGAGGAACTAGCCGCATATTATCGAGGAACAGAGCAATACAAGAAAGCTTGTGATTATTTCGATCTGGCGATAATCGCCAAATATAATATGGAAAAGGAGCGTGCAATTGCTCATGCTTAAAAAGTTGTTATTTAGTCTAACTTTAGTTGGCTTATTACTAGGTTCAGGTTCGCTAGGATTTGATCAGACTTCTGAAGCCTCAACCACTTCAACTTATTTTATGGTTGGGGATCACGATTCAATTGATGACTAAAACGATCAATAACTTCATTTCGATCCGGTTTTAACCCCCGTTAAGGGGGTTTTTTATATTACCTGTTTGTTTCCGGTAATGTCACAATGATGTAATAAAGGGACAAGCTAGTTTATAGCGAATTCATTACTTGCGATAAATATTGATAGAGTGACAATGGAGGAGGCGTTTGACTTGGATAAGGAGCAAATCTTTGCTTCAGCGAAGTCCGAAATGCTGCATATTGTGAAAGATCTTTCTATAGATGATTTGGCCGAAGGACGGAAACGGCTGACGGGCTATCTTGATTTTCTCGACTCTTTGTCTCGTTTGAATTGTCCCGAAGTAGAGGATTCCCCTGAGGGGCGTAAAGCTCAGGTTAGCGAAATTGGAAACGACCAGCCGGATTCGTCTTTACCCCCAGAAGGCGGGAAACCGGATTATCAGGGCTACTTGTTTGAAAGGAAGCTCAAGGGTGGGTTTATTCCCGACCTTGACGTATACGTCCCTGAGAAGGTTATCCGCAAGCTGGGGCTCACTCACGGGGATTGGGTGAAGGCGACGAGGACGAAAGGGAATTATTATGAATTTGAATTAGTGAAGAAGGAAAAAGGGATGAACGAAGATCGTGGTGAAATTAAATATTGCATCGTCGAAAAGGACGGAGAGTTGTGGGTTTGTCATCGAACTTTATCCGGGCGTAGTATTCATTTGGACGATATGCCGTTCACTGTACGGTTGAAAGAATCCGAGATTCAAACCTTCCATTTGGAAGAAGGCGATATCGTAGACGTCGCTTATGCGAAGGATAATCCGACGATTTGTAAAGTCGTCTGGAAACATAAAATCAAAGATGTTCCCCCTCCAAGTCCCCTGCCCTCAGGTTTTTACAAAGAAAGGTCCCCACACGATCATGATATTCAGGAACATCCTGACTTAAAGGGAAAAAAGATTACGTTAATCGGTTGTATCAACCGGTACCCGACCTATCGGGAAAGGTTTACAGCTCTGGGTTCGGAAGTTTATGCCATGGACGGGACGGAGGATGATGAAAGGATTGCGGCCACTATTAAGAAATCCGACATGGTGTTGATGATCATCCCTGCTGTCAGCCACGGCGGAACCGCGGCGGCAAAGAAACATTGCAAAGCCTATGATATTCCGTTCTCCACCATTGATTCGATTGGCATCAGCTCCGTTGTGAACGGGGCTGTGGATCTTGCCAGGGCCATCGGCATTGATACGGCAGCCCGCTAACCTTGAATCGGCGTTGGTTGAAGAAGGTTTATCCTTAAATTCAGGATGACGCAAGATGGGTCTATTGTTGAGCCTTGAACCCTTTTATTCGATCACAAATGATCATAATCAATCAAATTCGATCATATTCGATCACAAACTATCATAAATGAGCATAATCAATCAAAAATGATCATAAATGAGCACAAACGGTCAAAAACAATCACAAATGAGCATAATCAATCAAAAATGAGCAGGTTATTCGCAAAAGGGATAAGCCATACAAGATATCCGGTTCGCATGACTGCCAGTGAACAAATCGGAATCATCGGTCCAAATGGCGCGGGAATAAGTACGACGGTGAAAGCTTTGTTGGGGTTTATGCCGTCCGCTAATGAAATTTGTGTTTTTTTCTCTGTCGGTTTTCCGGTTTCGACTGAACCACTTATCGACCAGTCGATTGGGTTTGGTTGTTAGCACTGGCTCCTGCCGTATGGTTTTATTTTTCTTCGAAAAACCTGTTTAATAAAGAAGAGAGTTTCTTTGCGGATGTCGACAGGGAACAGCGGGCGCATATGAAGCTTATATCCTTGTTGCTCAGTCAGAAGGCGGCACCCGAACAGAAGAAATCCTTATTTTCCCATGGACGGTCTTTATGGATCAATAACAGGCTGCGGAGAAGGCTATGTTTCTATTGCTGTCGGTTTGTGCTGTCGTCAGCGGTTTTGCCCTCGGATTATCAGCTTATACCTGGTTAGGCGCTTTTGTCATGGGAGCGGCGGGGTTGGTTTATTCGAGGATTGTTGCGAAAATCATGACCTTCATATGGTCTTGAAAAAAAGGAGGTGGGCTCATGTGGATTGTAAAACGGTTAATGCGGAAAGCGCTTCGGTTAAGCAGTTGGTCGATTGTGGTGGCCAGTCTTATAGTGGTTTTCGGCGCGACCTTTGCGGCTTACGCCATCGAACCTGAGACATTTAAGACGCCGTTTGACGCCTTTTGGTGGGTCATGACAACTGTTACGACGGTCGGTTACGGAGACTTCTATCCGCATACTACGGCCGGGCGCATTGTCGGTATTTTTCTATTTGTTTTCGGAGTTGGCTTGGTCGGTGTCACTATCGGGAAAATCGTCGATGCTTTCGGCGCATTCCACAGAAGAAGGGAGGAAGGCAAATTGGCTTACAAAGGGAAAGGCCATATCGTGATTATCGGGTGGTCACGGAAAGCGGAACACGCACTTAATGAAATTCTTTCATCAAACGAAATGGTGGACGTTGTTATTATAGATACTCTGGAAAAGGCTCCATTAATGAAAGATCGTCTTCATTACGTTCAGGGTGAAGCATCTGAAGAAAGGGCCCTGGAACAGGCGAATTTGCGGGAAGCGAAGGCTGTACTGATATTTGCGGATGATACCATATCCGAACCGCAAATTTGCGACGGCAAATCATTGATGATTGTAACCGCGGTAGAAGAATTTGCTCCTCATGTTCATACAGTTGTAGAAGTTATGGATGAAAAACATATAGAGAACTTCCATTATGTGGACGTCGATGAGTTTATTTTGATGCACCAGACCATTTCACGGTTGGCGGTGCGATCAGCATTTATGAGTGGCATTTCTGAAGTGTACCGGCAGTTGATGAGCCGCCAGCACGGCGATAATCTGTATCGGATAACGAATCGATCCCACTGGAAAACCTATGGAGACGCGTTTAATGAATTGTTAAAAGAAGGGGCGACCCTCGTTGCGGATCGAAGTGATTTGAATATAAACCGTCGTTTGGAGGAAGCGCTCCCCGCTGAAGCCGAGCTTTACGTACTTTGTGACGGCAAAACCTATGGCGCTTTGATGCGCAAGGCGAGGTGAATATTGGTATGAGCGCGGGGGCGGCGACAGTGGAAGTCAGCTTATAAGCTTGTTACAATGGTGGGGGAATGGAGGGAAGCGATGAAGGAAACCTGGTATTATCTAGATTCCGGTGAACGATCACCGGCTTACAATATGGCATTGGATGAGGCGTTGTTAAATTGGCACAGCCGAAAGCTGATTCCGCCGACGCTTCGATTTTATACGTGGAACCCATCCACCCTGTCAATCGGTTACTTTCAAAAGAAGGATAAAATCAACCTTGAAGGAGTGCGCAGGCACGGGCTTGGATTCGTTCGTCGTTTAACCGGTGGGCGAGCTGTCTTTCATGATCAGGAATTAACTTACAGTGTTGTCGTTTCCGAGGATCATCCGGAAATGCCGAAGACGGTAACGGAGGCCTATCGCGTTATTTCGCGAGGCGTGTTGGAAGGCTTTCGTGAGTTGGGGCTGGATGCCTACTTCTCAATTCCCGACAAACAGGTGAAACAAGAGGTGCAGTCAGCGGTTTGTTTTGATGAACCGTCTTGGTATGAGCTTGTGGTAGGCGGCCGGAAAGCGGCAGGCAGTGCGCAGACCCGCCAGAAAGGCGTGATTCTGCAACACGGAGCGATTCCGCTTGATGTGGATGAGGACAAATTGTTCGATTTGTTCGTGTATCCGAACCGGGAAGCACGCATGCGGGCTCAGGAAGGATTCGGCTCAAAGGCTTGCGCGATTAATTTGTTGCGGGATGAGCCGGTTTCGGTCGATGAAGCGAAAGACGCTTTTAAGAGCGGATTTGAAAAAGGCTTGAATGTTGAGTTGGAATCATTTAAGTTGAGTGAAGAACAAGAGGCAGAAGTGAGAGAGATCGCTGAAGAACGATACGGAAGTGACGAGTGGACATATCTTCGATAGGGAGTGAGTGGGAGCATGGCGAAGAAAGAAGAATATCTGCGCAAACCCGAATGGTTGAAAATCAACCTGAACACAAACAAAAATTACACCGGGTTGAAAAAGATGATGCGGGAGAAGCGATTACATACCGTTTGTGAAGAGGCGAAATGCCCGAACATCCACGAGTGTTGGGCAGAACGGAAAACAGCGACATTTATGATTCTCGGAGCCGTTTGTACGCGTGGGTGCCGGTTCTGTGCAGTTCAGACCGGGTTGCCGAACGAATTGGATTGGCAGGAACCGGAACGCGTAGCGGAGTCCGTGGAGCAAATGGATTTGCGACATGTTGTTGTGACGGCTGTAGCACGAGATGATTTGCAGGACGGCGGTTCCGCTGTATTTGCGGAAACAGTTCGCGCTATCCGTCGCCGGAATCCGCGTTGTACAGTGGAAGTGCTTCCTTCGGATATGAAAGGCGATTACGAGAGCCTGAAGACGTTGATGGACGCAAAGCCAAATATTTTCAACCATAACATTGAGACGGTTCGTCGTCTGACGAAAAGAGTTCGGGCGAAGGCCACTTATGATCGTTCGTTGGAATTGTTAAAGCGGGTGAAAGAAATCAGCCCGAACACGCCGACGAAATCAAGCTTGATGGTCGGTCTTGGCGAAACGAAAGAAGAGATTATCGAAGCCATGGACGACTTGCTCGCCCATAACGTTGATATCATGACAATCGGTCAGTACCTACAACCGACGAAAAAACACCTGAAGGTTGAAAAATACTGGCATCCGGATGAGTTTGCCGAGTTGAAAGAAATCGCGCTCGACAAAGGCTTTCGTCATTGCGAAGCCGGGCCGTTGGTTCGTTCCTCTTACCACGCTGATGAGCAAGTGGACGCCGCAGCTGCGAAATAAAGATATGCGAGAAGATGGGGTACTCCTTTTTGGGGTACCTTTTTTCTTGTATGACCAAAGCCTCACAATTTTTTTCACGTTTCAGTGTTTCTTCTGATCCCCGTAGCACACCCTTCACCGCTGTTTCGGGGATCATACGCCCTCTATGATCCCCGTAGCTCACCTTTCACCGCCGTTTCGGGGATCATACGCTCTCAATGATCCCCGTAGCTCACCCTTCACCGCCGTTTCGGGAATCATACGCCCTCAATGATCCCCGTAGCTCACCTTTCACCGCTGTTTCGGGGATCATACGCCCTCTATGATCCCCGTAGCTCACCTTTCACCGCCGTTTCGGGGATCATACGCGCCACCTACGATCCCGGAGTCCAATTTTTCACTGGGTTCTGTCACAAAAACTCTTTCATCCTATTCACATAGCGTTTTTCCACTCTTGGCGTATAGTTGAACCGATTATATCGTACAAGTCTTTTTGGCTGCTTTCCAACAAAACCAATTTATGGTATATTAAAGTGTGGGTAATAAACTACGGTTTATTTCTTTTCATGAAAAGCTTCTTCAACCATTCTCAAGAACCTCTTAAATGACTCCATGTCAGACCCGATCTCGCTTATTTTTTTAGGAAAATTGAAAAATCCATACGAATCACAAAAACAAAAAAGGAGTAGGTGCTAGTGTCAATTGACTACGAAAGAGAAATATTGCACTCTAATGCTTCATCGGTCCTTAGATGGAGTCCCTTTTTGAGTTTTATGGGAGTGACGACTTTCATCACCTTCACTTTGATGTATTTTTCCGGAAGTATTCACATCATTCCAATTGAAAGTCCCGATTATTTAGCTTGGTATCTTCGGGAGGCGCCAGTGGTTCTTTGTTTTTTTGGGGTTTTGACATTCTTTAAATCGGTCAGGCATTATATCTTTTCATCTTTCTCCTTGTATCCATTTAAGCGATTCAGGACGTATGTTTATATATTTTTGGGTTTGATTGCGATTTATATTATCCCTAATCACCTGTTTCATCTCGATTTGAAATTGACGTGGATTAGGCTTACCAGTCATTTTTCCGCCTATCCTTACGTTCCCAATTGGCAACCGATTGTCTACCTCATTTCCGTTTGTGTTTTGATCCCAATCTATGAAGAGGCATTGTTTCGTGGACTTCTATTTCGTTTTTTTGCAGAAAAATATAATATTTGGATCAGTCTGATCGGCACATCTCTTATCTTTGGTTCGTTTCATACTGGTTATGTTTTATACGCCGCTTTTATGGGAGCTGTGTTTGCAGGTATTTATCAATTGACCAAATCCTTAGTTCCTGCAATGGTTTGCCATGGCCTGTTTAGTTTGTTTGTCCAAATTGAGAGTCATGATGTTTCGATTTGGCAGTTTCTTGGCGGCGCAGTATTTCAGTATTAGGAAAGTGGCGCGTTGTATGTGCTTTTTTTTATGAAAACGAAAGACCGCCTTTGCCGGGGGCAAAAGCGGTCAGAATGACATTATTCAAAATCGAAAAGGTCACCAGATAGATAACGTTCGCCGGTGTCGGGAGCTATGCATACAACGACATCGTCCGGAGTCAAGCGTTTTGCGACCTCAACAGCGGCAAAGACGGAAGCGCCTGAGGAAGTTCCGCAGAGGATTCCTTCTTCGCGGGCAAGCCGCCTTGTCAGGTCATAAGCGTCACTGTCCTTGATCTGAAAGATTTCATCGAATAATTTCGTGTTCAGGACGTCCGGAATAAAGCCGGGGCTCGTTCCGACTAATTTGTGTTTGCCGGGTTTTCCTCCCGATAACACCGGGGATCCGGCCGGCTCGGCGACATGAATGGTCATATCCGGGTAGTATTCCTTAAGTGTTTCTCCAGTGCCGGTCACTGTACCACCGGTACCCGCCGTGGAAACGAACGCGGACAAGGGTTTACCAAGTTGCTTCATAGCTTCGATGATTTCGGTTGCTGTCGTGTGACGGTGAGCATCCGGATTGGCCGGGTTTTCAAATTGCATCGGCATAAAGCTGTTTGGAATTTCGTCGAGCAGTTCTTTTGCTCTTTTGATAGCTCCTGGCATTTTCTCTTCACCTGGAGTGAGTTCCACCTTTGCGCCGTATGCCTTGAGCAGGTTGATTCGCTCCTGTGTCATGGTGTCGGGCATGACAAGAATGGCTTGATATCCTCTTGCTGCAGCGTTCATGGCAAGTCCGATGCCGGTGTTCCCGGATGTCGGTTCGATAATAACGGAACCCTTTCCGAGTTTCCCGGCTTTTTCCGCTTCAACGATCATATTGTAGGCTGCACGGTCCTTGACACTCGCGCTCGGGTTGAACGACTCCAACTTAGCGTAGATGCGGGCGCCGTTCGGGTCTGGAATACGATTCAGCCGGACAAGAGGGGTGTCTCCAATCAAATCGGCAATGTTTTCAACAACTCGTACCAAATGGTTCACTTCCTTTTCATTTCCCAGTATTGGTATCGCCATTATACCAAATAGGAGCTTTGGGCACACTTAATGCGACATTGATTGCTTTTTGAGGGTTGTCATGGTGTCGAATTATGTTGCTGTTTGTCGAGAAATCGATATATCGGAAAAGTTGAAAATAAATCCGCGGAAGTTGATAGATAAATCGCCAAAGTTGAATATAACTTCACAACGGGGTCCTCGGGAAGAACCCAAAAGAATTCCGTATTATTTTTTCCCCCTTGAGTTATGTTCTGATAAAATAAAAGCACAGAAAGGAAGGATTTTCATGGCAGAATCCATGCCTCACTTTTTCATAGCTGTTCCCTTACCCGATCCGGTTCGTAAAGTGCTTCACCGTGAGGCGGAACAATTACGCGGTAGAGTGCCTTATAAACAGTGGCCGCATCCTGAGGATTATCATATTACGCTTGCCTTTCTGGGAGGGGCGGGATTTCATAAAATCAATGAACTCAAAAAGACTGTCGGTTTGGCTGTTAAGGATTGCGATCCCAGTGAGTTAACCTTAAATGGGCTCGGCACATTTGGAAAGAAAGATCAACCGCGTGTATTATGGGCGGGTGTGTCTGCGGATCAGAAATTATTCGATTTGCAGAATCAGGTCTATGAAGCGTGCGTTTCCGTTGGCTTTGAATTGGACAAACGTCCTTATAAACCCCATATCACTTTGGCGAAAAAGTGGAAAACGAATGAAAAGTTGGATCGTGGCATTCTTAATGAGGTTACTGTGGAACCTCTTTCTTGGGAAGTGAATGGAATTGTGCTCTATCAAATTCATCCACGGCGCATCCCCAAATATCAGCCGTTAAAGATCCTACCGCTTGGAGTTGATTAGGAAGACTGAATGAAGCCTTCCCCAAAAGCATGAGAGCGGTTTGGGTTCGCGGGTTCAGAAGGGAGGAAGTGGAGATTGGCACAACTGATCAAATTGGAGAACTACATCTCACGATATGAACATGATATTTACAGGTATCCGGGGAAATTCATCCAAATGAAAAAGAAGCGCTGGGAAGTTGTGAAAGAAGGTTATGATAAAGCCGCCGGAGAAGGCGGATCTCTTAAATCATTGGAAACATTGAAACATGAATTTGTTGAGGACGTCTATTTCTTTCAGTTGCGGTGGGCCAGTTCCACTCTTAAGGCAAAATCCGATCTTGATTCCCGTTATAAGTTCGATTCATGGTTGAAATTCTATCTCCTGAAGTTCCCTGATAATTATTTGATTTTGTACAAGCCTGTCTTCCAATTCCGTCAGGCCCCTGTTGAATTGGATATCATTATTATCAGCCCAATGGCGGTATGGTGTGTAACATTGCAGGAAGGTGAAGATGGCGGGGTGTTTCAAGGGGATTCCAGCCGCTTTTGGAGAAAAGTTGAGGGAGAGGAAGTTCGGAAAGTATTAAGCCCAATGGTTTCGAACCATCGGACTTTTCGGCTTGTTTCGCAACTTTTGGAGCAATATATGCCGGAACCTTTGCCTGTTCGACGAGTGATTCTGTCGCCTTCGAGTTTTATAGAATTTCCGGATGCGCCGGCCAGTGTTGAAATCATTGACAGACGCAGAGCGCGAGGCTGGTACGAAGGAATGAAGAAACAGGCTTCACCGTTGAAGTTCGTTCAACTGAAAACGGCGGGCCTTCTTCTTGACCATTGCCAAACTATTGCTTTCGAACGTTAGGGCTTTAGTATTCAGATTCCGGCAAATGGAAAATATGAGCTTTTCCTTTTTGGGAGATTTTCGTTATAATGTTAATAGAATTGAAGTGACGCGGAAGAACGGATGATCGAGGGTGACAGGATTGCGGCAAATCTTAGGTGACGATTGGAATATTACGCCGGCGGGCGGGCAGACGGGTGAAGCGTATATAGCACGTTCGGGCGAACAAAAGTTATTTCTGAAAAGAAACTCATCCCCTTTTCTGGCTGTTTTGTCAGCGGAAGGGATTGTCCCAAGGCTTTTGTGGACTAAGAGGCTGGAGAATGGTGATGTAGTAACGGCCCAGCATTGGCTGAAAGGGCGCGAGTTGCGTGCCAACGAAATGAAAAGCAGCGCGGTGGCCCGCTTATTACGGAAAATCCATCGGTCCGAGGCATTACTGGAAATGTTGAAACGGTTGGGAAAGAAAGCTCTTACGCCCTACGTCATTCTTGATCAAATCGCCGAACGGAAACAACACATTTTCGAGAAAGACCGCGAAGCGGTTGAGGAGGCGCTTTCTTTTCTTCACGAAAAGGTCGGGCAAATTCAATTTTCTTCCCGGGTGGTGTGCCACTGTGATGTCAATCATAATAATTGGTTGTTGGGTGAGGACAATCATCTATATCTGATTGATTGGGATAACGCGGTGGTTGCGGACCCGGCGCTTGATTTGGGAACGCTTCTCTATGAATATGTGGAGAAAAGCCGTTGGCGGAAATGGCTTGAACAGTATGGGCTGGACATGGATGAAGATTTTCGCTTGCGCATGCATTGGTACACAATAGCACAGGTAGTCATGTTTATGTTATGGCATAGAAAAAGAGGCGATAGAAAAGAGGCGGAACGCCTTCACAAGCGCTTATTGCGATTGAATCGTGAAGCTGTTATCCAATGGACTTCAAAGGCGCCGTTTACAATAGCAAAGGGATGACAATAAAAAAATTCGAGGCGTTGAAGAAACGGCTTCATTCCCATAAATGAAAGCATAAGAAACCGCTTGGAGCAAAGGCTCCAAACGGTTTTAGTACATCATCGATCCAAAGACCCCACTCATTTGGAAGTCTTATTCAATGCCACCGCTTCCTGAATAAGTGAAGTGAACGCTTCCGGTTGAATCTCTTCTGTTTTCATTATTTTGATATGCCTCATTCTTTTGGCCGTTCCCTGTAATAACTCCTCAGGGTCTTTATTCTGTAGTTCGATTCCATTAAAAAAGCCAAGGTTCACGTGTTTCTTGGCAGCCTGAAGATAACAAACCAATCCATTATACGAATAATTAGGCATAGACCACTTGAACTCTTCTATAAGTTCTTGTGAAGATTCAAGAATGATATTTCTTAAAGCCGCTACAATGTTCTGAATCTCATCGTTTGGCATGTTCTCAATCAATTGATCCACTTTTTGATTGGTTCTTGCTTTATCAACCATTGGTTGCCTCCTTTTTGTGAATTCCCTTGCGGATTCCTGTCAGATGCTATTGATATCCAAATTGTACTACAACATGAAAAAGACCACCAATTTCACTTTGAAATTGATGGTTCTTTGTTTGCGACCTGGGACGGAACCGCTTAGTCCAACATCTATAATTTTGATTAGATCGAGTGATCTTCATGGCAAAGGTGATCCAGTGCCTGGACCCACTCGCCAAGGTAGGTTTGGTTTTCAAGAATATGTTGTTCGGAACTGTTATGGCGAGCGCCTTTTTCTGTATACGCCTGGATGCTGGAAAATGTATTCCGGATGTCTTCCTGAAAGTTGTCTTCGTTCAGCAATGTTTGCGCGATGCGTCCGGCTTGTTCATATTCTGAAACGGTCCCGCAACAATCCAGCTGATGAGAGCGTAGTATATCCGATAGAATTCTGAGCCTTTGATGAACATCGAGAGGCATCGTTCACATCTCCTTGCGCTTTTGTTTCTTAGCTTGCCGTCACAAGGATTATTTTATTCGATGTTTACCTTTCGTCATCTGCTCCGATGTCTCCGAAAGTGCCCCAAAGCATTAGGCTGAGGACGGAAGCCGCAACGATGATCCAGGGTCCCCGAATGATCAGCCATTCTTCCATAGTAAGCCCTCCTTAGCCGGGTATAAAACAGATGTGTTGATGAATTTTGTTTCCGGTATCCGGGTCCGCCGTCCCAAGCGATTTTCTTACTTTGGAACGCGGGAAGGTCGTCGACCAGCTTTCTCCAAAGGGGAATGGTTTCAGTGAAATGGTTCGTTCATTCAGCCACCGTAAATGGATTTTGACCGATTCGCCCATTTTGGAAACCGCTTTGATTCCATTTCTGAACCAGGGATGTTCTTCATTTTTCTTAGCGCCTGGACGGTTTAGACATACATACAAGGACAGATTATCCCATAACTGCAAGTTCCGCAAATCGGAATCCAGTGAGTCGCCGAAATAGGTCAAATTCAGCCTTAATCGTTCTCGTCGATTTTGTTCCTCTTGAAGAAATCGGTCTATGCTTCGATCCTGCCCTTTTCTTAAGAATGAGCAGTAATGTTTCGAAGTTAACAAAGCTCCGTATGGATTCAGCCGTTCTGTCCTGTTTAAACCTTCTTGATACATAGGAAGTTTGGCCTTTATAGGTAAAGAGGTAAAATCATGAGGACGGTTTTCTTTGTTATTCCACTGCAATATACGGTCTGATTCAATCCAACTTAAATCATGAAGGGCCGTTGTCATTACAAGATTGTGTTTCGGAATGGTGAAAATCGAATTTCCCCAATGAGCGGCTATTTCTCCTGACAATAAACCATGATCGTGTTGACGGACAAATGTGAAGAATCGTCCGTTATCCTGAATAATCAAGTTCTCACCTCTTTGAACTTTCTCGGGTCTTGCTGATTCTTTATGTAAGGAGAATTGAAAACGAATTTGCCTTCTCAATACCATTCCCTGTTGTAGCTGCTGAAAAACCTCAAATAAGTGTGATATGATTTTGAGTTGAAAGGGGGATGAATCAATGCGACTCCGCCATAAACCATGGGCGAAAGATAAACTGCAACAACATCCGGATATCGTGATTGACGACCCGGCATCTAATATTGGAAAATGGAAGGCTTCATTCCGTGAAGGAGCGCCATTGCACGTTGAAATCGGAACAGGGAAAGGGCAATTCGTGACTGGGATGGCTGTCCGGCACCCGGACACGTTGTTTGTTGGGATCGAATTGATGCAGAGTGTGATTGTCTCAGCGCTTGACAAAGTATTAGAAGCAGATGTTCAAAACGTCAGGTTGATTAATCAGAATGCCAGGGATTTGCCCGCTTATTTTGCTGAAAATGAAATCGACCGCATTTATTTGAACTTCTCCGATCCATGGCCGAAGAACAGGCATGAAAAAAGGCGTTTGACCTACAATGATTTTCTGCAAATGTATGAAAAAGTGATGGCACCAAAGGGAGAGATTCATTTGAAAACCGACAATCGCGGTTTATTCGAATATTCTCTTGACAGTTACAAGGAATATGGGATGGAGGTTCGTAACATAAGCTGGGATTTGCACAATGAGGGCATGACAGGGAATGTTATGACCGAATATGAGGAGAAATTCTCCTCAAAAGGACATCCGATTTACCGCTGCGAAGCTACGTTTCAATGATGGGAATACTGAATGGCAATGTATCCACATATGGAAAAAAAGGGTATAATGTAAAAAAACAGAGTTACATATACAGGGAGATGAGAAAATGGCAAAAGTGACCTATGAAACCGGAGGGAAGGTCGGTGTCATCACGATTGATTCGCCTCCTGTTAATGCGCTTGATAAAGAAGTGTTGGAGGAGCTTTCCAACATTCTGGATGGAATCGAGGAAGCCATTGGCGCGGTTATTGTGAAGGGAGCTGGCAATAAGGCCTTTGTGGCCGGAGCCGACATAAAGGAATTCACGCAAATGGATGGCGAAGCCGGTGAGGCATTGAGTCGTAAGGGACAAGACGTCTTTCAGAAATTGTCCGAATTACGGCAGCCGACTATTGCCGTAATTGACGGGCATGCCCTGGGCGGCGGGCTTGAACTCGCGTTGGCCTGTGATTTTCGAGTAGCTTCACAGGGAGCGAGTTTGGGGCTGCCGGAGACTACTCTGGGTGTGATTCCGGGATACGGAGGCACACAGAGGCTTGCGAGACTGGTCGGCCCGGGAAAAGCGAAGCAAATGATATTCTCGGCGGAACCTTTGAACGCTGAGGAAGCTTATCGGGTCGGGCTGGTCGAAGTGTATGTGGAAAGCGGAGCGATGGAAACGGCCGGGGAATGGGCAAATAAAATTGTCAAACGGGGACCGGTGGCGGTTCAGGCGGCGAAGCAAGCGATCAACAACGGTTTGGAGACGACACTTGAAGAAGGGTTAAAGATCGAAGCCGCGCAATTCGGAAAGGTGTTTCATTCAGAGGACAAAAATGAGGGTGTTGCCGCATTCTTTGGGAAAAGAAAGCCCGACTTTAAAGGGAAGTAGTTGTCCGAAACAGGCAACCTGAATTTTTTTCTTCGTGTGGTCAACGCCGTAAATGGGTCGCGGGCAGCGAATCTTTTTCCTAGAAGCGATTGAAATGGAGGAATTCTCATGTATCCGGAACTTCAACAATTCGAACAAATCCAACAGGACTATGAGAGCCAAATTGAACAGCTGAAAGATAGACAGAAACAGCTTCAGAAGGAGAAAGCGGAAGCCTCGCGGCAATATAATAAGACGTTGTCCAAGGTCGTTTATGAAGGGGATTCAGACAGCGCCGTCGAACTGGCGGAGAGAAAGAAAGCCTCGAATGAAATTGAGCAAGAATTGAAAGACACAAGAGAAAATATTGAACAGCTGCAGGAATCGAAGAAAGAACGGCTCCAAAACTTGGTTTCTTCGCTTAAAGAAGGCAGGGATCGTGAATTTGGAGCGGCGGACAAGCATATGAAGACTAAGAAAGACGACCTGCTTCGGTTTCGCGCCGAATATTTGATGTTGATTCAACAGCTATATGACATTCGGAAATATGCTCAAAACGTAGATACAGCCTTCAAGAAGACGGTAAAGCCACTGACCCATGATTATGAATACGATTCCCAGGCTTTGCCCGCGGTAAATCTTCACAACCCATTCGGCGAGGAGGATGCCCTTGGTATTCTAGAAACCGAGGTGCAAATGGTCTATAAAACAGGGGAGCTTCCTGATTGGGCAAAGGATTATACTCGGGAATAGATGACCTTATTAAACACGCCTTAGCGTTATCGGTATCAGACATTTTTCGTGCTTGTTTGAATAAAGACCGGGACATCCACCGGAGTCTCTAACCTTTTTCACCAAAAGTTTTACATTCTGGTGAAAAAGGTTAATAAATATGTCAATTTCACGGCAAACTGTTATAATAGGAGCAGCGCTTATATGGAATATGGGAGGAATCAATCTTGAAAAAATCATTTGCAGCGGCAATGACGGTTCTCGTTATGTTATTCGCCTTTATTGGCACAGCAAGCGCCGAGGGAAAGTCGGGTGGCATGTATGAGGCGGTTAACAAAGAGCTGGCCAACCTTCATTATGATTATGATAAAGGTTCGCTCACGCTGAAGCATGAGACTACCGTCAATTTAGACAAAGCCGTAAAGAAGATTTCCACTTTGAAAATGGCTGTCGCCCATTTTCAAACGGTAAGAGACGAGATTTTCTTTACCAGCCACACAGAAGTGGTCTATTATAATCCGGAAACCGGTAAGATCATTCCGAACAAAACGGCTGCGAAGATCAAGCGGGCCGTAGATTACAAAGCTCAATATGAAGAGGAACTCGGTGAAAATGTTAAGGTGACCAACGTCCTTATCCTTCTTTTCTTGATTTTGCTGATTCCCGCGTACTTTGCTTTTGTCTGGGCCAAACGCAGGCATTCGGTGCTGTCCTACAAGCTTGAGAACAACATAATGAACGGTGTTGGCAAGAATAAATACAGTTAAATCGACATGAAAAGACCCCGGACTTCGACAAGTCCGGGGTTGTTTATATTTCATCGGGCGTGAATTCAATGACCGTACCGGTTTCGGCATCAACAAGGAAATTGTAATGTCTGACCTGGTTGTCACTCGAAACGGTGATCCCGCCCCGATAAACTGTATAATGCAACTCGAATCGTTCAACGGTTTCAGGTTGCATATGTACCCATGAACCGTCGATTTGATGAGAGTCGCCAACAAATCGTTTCACTTTTTTTAGTGCGATTTCGGGAGAAATTTCCCCACTGTCAAGTTGCTTTTGTAACAGGTAACCGGCCAACACACCCAGTCCTGCAGCAAGGAATGTCTTTTTCCAACTCATTGTGTCTTGTCCCCTTTTTTTGATTTGATCGGACCTCATTTTCATAGTATAGCTGAGAAAAAAGGATTTACCAAACACTTTTCTTCTTTTTCCGTGTCGAATTTGTTAAACTGTCTAGATGATAGGATACCACAAAAGGGTTGTTTTGATATGAATTTTAACATTCCGAAAATGATTCAACAACTTGGCCGCGATATTGAAGAAAGCGAGCTGAGATATCATAGCAGGAGGGTGGCAGTGACGAAAACGTTCACTTTCGACGCCGCTCACCATCTCCATGCCTACGAAGGAAAGTGCAAAAGCCTTCATGGCCATACGTACCAATTGGTGATTACCATTAGCGGTTTTCTTGACGAGAGAGGGTTTGCAGTCGATTTCCAGGATATCAAGAAAATTTACAACGAAGCCATAAAGGCAAAGTTGGATCACCGTTATTTAAACGAAGTATTGCCCAATATGAACACGACAGCCGAGAACATGATTGTTTGGATCTGGGAACAACTTGACCAGGCTCTCGGTAAAGAAGGTTTGAGAGGGAAAGGGCATCGTCTTGAGGAATTAATCCTGTACGAGACACCGACGAGTTACGCAACATTGAAACGGGAGTGGATGGAAAGTGCCGATTAAAGTAGACAAATGGACGCTTCCAGACAAACAGGCATATATGAATTGGACATTGCCGATGGTAGAGATCTTTGAAACGATAGAAGGCGAAGGGTCTGCCGCGGGTTTTCCGACGGTATTTGTACGGGCGTTTCATTGCAACCTTCGTTGTAGTTGGTGTGATACGCCTTACAGTTACGCTCCGGATAAGCCGGAATTTGATGCGACCATCGCGGAGATTATTGAAAAAATCAAGGGGTTTTCGAGCCGACGGATCTGTTTCACCGGAGGAGAACCGTTGATTCATCGTGAGAAATCCGCTGCGCTGCTTGCAGCCATGGCTGATTTGGATCATATTACAGATATTCATATAGAAACGAACGGTGCGATTGATCTTGAGCCATACGCAGCAATGCGTGAGGAAAAGCTCGCTTGGAAAGAGAAGATTCGTTTTGTGGCGGATTATAAATTGCCGGCGTCCGGTGAGATGAACAAAATGATAGACGAGAATTTTGATTTCTTCGAGCCTTGTGATGAAGTGAAATTTGTGATCGGCGGTGATGACGATTTCCGGCTCGCTACTGAAATTGTAAAGCGCCACCACAAACAGGGACAGGTACTGTTTAGTCCGGTTTGGGAATTAATGGAGCCGAAGGAACTTGTGAAGAAAGTGCTCGATGAGCCGCTGCCTGATGTGAAAATCAGTATGCAGCTTCATAAAATGATCTGGGATCCGAATCAAAGAGGGGTATAAATATGACGAAACGAGCTGTTATTGTGCTTAGCGGAGGACTTGACAGCACAACCTGCATGGGCATTGCGAATGAAAAAGGGTACGATCTGTACCCGATAACTTTCTCATATGGCCAGCGGCATGACCGTGAGGTTGAGCATGCGAAGAAAGTGGCAGAGTACTATGAAGTGAAAGAGCATCGTATTGTTGACATCGGATTTTTCAACCAGATTGGCGGCAGTGCGCTCACGGATGATTCACTCACCGTTCCAACGGATGGGGTTGAAGATGAAATCCCGGCCACCTATGTACCTGCCCGTAATCTGATATTTCTGTCGTTGGCCAGTGCTTATGCCGAAGTGATTGAAGCACAAGCCGTAATTATAGGGGTTTCCGCAGTCGATTACAGTGGTTATCCGGACTGCCGCCCTGAATTTATCGAAAGTATGGAACAAACCGTCAATCTGGCTACGAAGACAGGAGTAACAGGAGAATCTATCCAAATTCAGCCTCCTTTAATCGATATGACCAAGAAAGAAACAGTTGAAGAGGGTCTGCGCCTTAATGTCCCTTATCATTTAACGACTTCTTGTTATAAAGGTGACGAGGCTGCCTGCGGTGTGTGTGATAGTTGTCGCTTGCGAATTAAAGGATTTAAAGAAGCAGGAGCCAAGGATCCTATTCCTTATGCGATATCAGTTGATTGGTCCTGATTTTCTAATCCCGCCTATAGTCAATCTTTGTTTGGAGTCTGCATTCATAATAAGTTTGTGGACTCTAAAGATAATTTGTTGAATATTTTCAATTTCGGGATGGTTTGTTATAATAATAAGGTCATAATGAGCTCATCCTATCCATTCCTATCAAAATGTCCAACTTTTTTCTATTCCTCCCAAAATTGAGGTGAATCGATGATTACATTTGAAAACGTTAGCAAGAAGTACGCTGACGGTACGAAAGCTTTGAATGACATCAGTTTTCGTGTACGTGAAGGCGAATTACTGACATTGATCGGTCCGTCAGGCTGCGGCAAAACCACCACGATGAAAATGATCAACCGCTTGATAGAGCCTTCGGAAGGAACCATTTCCATAGACGGAGAAGACATTTCACGAATGAATCCCGTTGAACTGCGGCGCAATACGGGCTATGTCATTCAACAAATTGGCCTTCTGCCTCACATGACTATCGCTGAAAATGTGGCACTTGTTCCAAAACTGAAAAAATGGCCGAAAGAAAAATATGAAAAACGTGTCGATGAGTTACTGGAATTGGTCGGTTTGGATCCTTCAGTGTTTCGCGAGCGTTATCCGTTTGAACTAAGCGGCGGCCAACAGCAACGGATTGGTGTCATCCGAGCTCTTGCCGGAGAGCCTCCCGTTATTTTAATGGACGAGCCTTTCAGTGCTCTTGATCCGATTAGCAGGGAGCAACTGCAGGATGAACTGGTCCGGCTTCAACAGGAAATTCATAAAACGATTGTGTTTGTTACTCACGATATGGATGAAGCGATCAAAATCGCCGATCGAATCGTTATTATGAAAGAAGGAGAGATCCTTCAGATTGATGATTCCGATCATATTCTACGGCGGCCGGCTAATGACTTTGTGCGTGAATTCATCGGTGAGGATCGCCTTTCTTCCGATGATTCCTCTGTAACCGCTAAATCTTTGATGATGGAAAAGGTAGCCGTTGCAAGACCGACGCGAGGACTCGCCGAGGGACTGGAATTGATGAAGTCTTACCGAGTTGACAGTTTATACATAACCGACAAGGACCATCACTTTCAGGGTGTTGTCTTCCTCGATACTTTGGAAGATCACTATCGAGAAGAAGAAAAGAGATTGCAGGATATTATGGAAACCAATGTCCCAATTGTTCCTCCCGAAGTAGGATACTCATCGGTAGCCGAAATCTTTTCCGATTCGGCCGTTCGAACCATTCCGGTTGTTGAGAATGATAAATTGGTAGGTTTAATCACACGTTCAAGTATGATGCGGGGTCTTGCGGGATTGACCCAACGGAACCACCGAGAAGGAGGTGGAGCCAATGGATGAACAAAAACAAAGCTTCTTCGAGATTTTCATCCAAACGGTCATCGATCGGCGGTTCGAAATTTTAATTGCACTTAGAGAACATTTGGTAATGTCGATTACCTCGATTATTATTGCGACATTGATTTCGGTTCCGCTAGGCATTTTTCTTTCACGAAGGCGAAAGCTGGCAGAACCGATTATTACGATAACCGCATTGTTTCAAACGATTCCAAGTATTGCTCTTCTTGCTTTCATGATTACGATTCCCTTTCTCGGAATCGGCAAAGATTCAGCGATAGTCGCGCTTACGATCTACAGCTTACTGCCCATTCTTCGCAATACTTACACCGGGTTGGTAGGAGTAGATCCATCTATTGTTGAAGCCGGAAGAGGAATGGGCATGACCAATAATCAGGTCATGTTCAAGATCAGGTTGAGGCTGGCGCTTCCGGTCATTATGGCAGGATTGCGGACAGCTACAGTCATAACCATTGGTGTAACGACGCTGGCCACCTTTATTGGTGCCGGAGGACTTGGCGATTTAATCGCGACAGGTCTTGGTACGCTTCGAACGGATTTGATTCTGGCCGGGGCGATCCCGGCAGCGTTATTGGCGCTTGTGTTTGACGGTTTTCTAAGATGGGTTGAGCGGAGAGCGACTCCGCGTGGAATTAAGAAAAATATTTAGAGGTGATGTTGTGAAAAAGCTTGTATTTATTCTCGTTTCTATGATTCTATTATTGTCGGCATGTGGCTCTGGTGGTGGCGGTAACGGCGCAGAAGGCGGCGGTGATCCGGTAGTGATTTCCGGAAAGCCATGGACAGAACAAAGAATACTACCCCATATTCTTGCAGAGTACATCAAGGCGAAAACCGATATCCCGGTTACAGTCGATGAAGGTGTCGGGGAAACCAATGTTTTGCAGCAAGCCATTACGGACGGCGATATTGACATGTATGTTGAGTATACAGGAACCGGTTATCTTGCCGTACTTGATAAGGAATTTAAACCAGGACAGTCCGCAGAGGAAATTTACAAAACAACGAAACAGGCTTACGAAAAGCAATTCGATTTAACCTGGCTGCAGCCACTCGGATTCCAAAACACTTATTCGATAACCGTACGCCAGGAGACAGCAGATAAGTACGGCATCAAGAAGGCTTCCGACATTGTCCAGTATTCAAAGGATATGCTTTTCGGCGGACCGGCTACCTTTTACGGTCGCCCGGATGGATATGATTACATGGTAGAAGCCTACGGCTATAACTTCAAAGACCATAAAAGCTTTAAACCGGGCTTGATGTACAAAGCTCTGGATGAAGGTGAAGTTGACGTAATTCCTGCGTTTACCACAGACGCACGGATTGATAAATACAATTTGGCGACGACTGTGGACGATAAACATATTTTCCCTCCATACTTTGCCGCTCCGGTAGTTCGTATGGACGTACTTGAGACTTATCCGAAATTGGCGGATGTCGTGAATCAATTGAAAGGTAAAATTTCTGATGAAGAGATGCGCCACCTTAATGGTTTGGTCGACATTGAAAGGAAAAAGCCGGAAGATGTCGCCAAACAATTTCTCAAGGATCAAGGATTAATTGAATAGAAGGACTGGAAACGCCGCCCGCCGGGTGGTGTTTTCTTTTCGGCAGCTCTTATCCATATGCTGAATAATATTTCGGAACTGGAAATAAATCGGCCGTTTCGATAGAATGAAAGAAGCATACATAGAGGGGATGGATATTCGATGAACAAAGAGACACTGCAATTGTTCGAAACCTTAACAGAATTGCAAGGGGCACCGGGATTTGAACATCGCGTTCGGGACTTCATGAAGGGTGAATTGGAGAAATACTCGGATGAGGTGATCCAGGATCGTCTTGGCGGTGTTTTTGGTGTGAAAAGTGGCAGCGCTTCCGCACCAAAAGTCTTGGTAGCCGGCCACATGGATGAGGTCGGCTTTATGGTGACGCAAATTACCGATAACGGCATGATTCGATTCCAGCCTCTCGGGGGCTGGTGGAATCAGGTTATGCTCGCGCAGCGTGTTCAAGTGATGACTGATAACGGGCCGGTAATCGGAGTGGTTGGTTCCATTCCGCCGCATCTGTTGACTGCTGAAGAACGAAAGAAACCGATGGAAATCAAAAATATGCTGATTGACATTGGAGCGGATGATCGGGAAGATGCCGAGAAACTTGGCGTGAAGCCGGGGATTTCGATTGTGCCGGTGTGCCCGTTTACCCCGATGGCCAATGATAAGAAAATATTGGCTAAGGCGTGGGACAACCGTTACGGTTGCGGTTTGGCGGTAGAATTGTTGAAAGAGTTGCAAGGTGAAACCTTACCGAACAAACTGTATTCGGGGGCGACTGTGCAAGAGGAAGTCGGGTTGCGGGGATCGGCTGCGGCCGCCAATATGGTGGAGCCGGATATTTTCTATGCCTTGGATGCTTCGCCTGCCAATGATGCGTCAGGCGACAAGGAAGCGTTCGGGCAGCTTGGCAAAGGGGCTTTGCTGCGAATTTTCGACCGCACGATGGTCACGCATCGTGGAATTCGGGATTTTGTCCTTGATACAGCTGAATCAAACGACATTCCGTATCAATATTTTATTTCACAGGGCGGAACAGATGCTGGGCGTGTTCATATTTCGGGAAGTGGTGTTCCTTCAGCGGTGATCGGGGTATGTTCCCGTTATATTCATACCTCGTCCTCCATTGTTCATGTCGACGATTATGCCGCAGCGAAAGAATTGCTGGTTAAGCTCGTCAAAACGACCGACCAAAATACCATAGATACGATCCGGAAAAATGGTTAGTGGGGACAAGCTCGGGCTGATCCATGTGGCAGTAGGTTCATCGAACCCGGCGAAGGTAGAGGCAGTTCGGAGTTTATTCGCAGAAGCCAATGGCCTGGAGGTTCCTTCAGGAGTTTCGGACCAACCAATGTCGGATGAAGAAACTAGAACAGGGGCCTTGAATCGGGCCAGGGCTTGTATCGCGAGCGGGGCCGGTCTCGGTATTGGTCTTGAAGGTGGAGTAATGGAAAGCGAGTCTGGCATGCTTTCCGTCAATTGGGGAGCTTTGGTCGATGAAAGCGGCTATGAGGTTGTAGCCGCTGGAGCGAGGTATCCGCTCCCGGAGGAAATCGCCGAAGGGATTCGGAGCGGCCAGGAATTAGGCGATCTGATTGATCGATTCACGGCCCGTCAAAATGTCCGGCAAAAAGAAGGCGCAGTTGGCATTTTCACGGACGGCCGAGTGACTCGCCGGGACTTTTATGTTCATATCGTCCGATTGTTGGTTGGACAATATGAATTTATACGGAAAAATTGAACAGGAAGAGCGTTCCGTTTTGTGGAACGCTCTTTTTTTTTGGCATGTGACAACCTTCATATGGATATAAATTTGTATATCCGAAGAAGAACCGAAGGGAAGTAGTCACTATTCGAAGGGGGAATTGTATGGGAGAGAACCTAGACTGGTCGTTGATCATGTTTACAGCAACATCCATGTTTCATGACTATTGGGTTCATTTCCGATTGCCGAAAGTGTATTATTATGAAATGCAAAAGGAAGAATTCTCAGAGGCCAAGGCAGCTTGATTAAAGAAGCCGCCCCAGTTTGTTTGGGACGGCTCTAATGATTATTCCGTTTCGAAAATATAGGATAGCGCCTGCAAAGCTTGTTCCGGAGTTTCGACAACCAGTTGAGCTTTATTAGCTAGTTCTTTCAATGGATGATGAAGGGATTCCGGACGTACGAGGATAACCGGCTTTCCAAGAGCGATGGCCGCGGAAGCATCCATCGCTGTGTTCCATTGTTTATATTTCTCGCCGAAAAGAGCGATCACAACGTCAGACTTTCCAAGGAGCACTTGAGTACGCAGGTTATTGACATCGGAAGCCGCATCATCTTTGAATACCTTATCGGGCTGGGTTCCCAGAATTTCTTCCCCAATATTATCCGAGCGATCATGATTTTCCATCGGTCCGACAAACTGAAGCGGCAAGTTCCGCTGCTTGGCTCCGTTTTTGATTTCATCGCGCCAATTGTCGTGAATCTGGCCTGCCAAATAAACGGTCATTTCCATATGAATCCCTCTCTCCGCTTTTTTGCCATTTTAACATAAACGCCCTTTGTGATTCACAAAGGGCGTTTCTTGCCGGTTCCATTATTTTTTCTCATCGTTCGGAACTTCTTCTGTTCCGGCTGCTTCTTTCTCAGCACTGAAAGCTTCTTCGGTACTGAGCTCTTCATCGGATGCTGTGTCCATTTCCGATTGCGTGTTTTCCTGCTCAGCTTCTTCCACGAGCAATTCCGGTTCGGCCTCGATATTTTCGTTAATCAACTGAAAAAGGCCAACTTCCTGCTGCAAATCCATCGCGATGTTCTGTAATTCAAACGCCGCCTGGTTTACTTGCTCAATCGCTTCTTTCTGATGATCGCTTGATGCGGAAACCTGTTCGGCACTTGCCGCGGATTCTTCGGATATTGCGCTGACTTCCTCTAATTTGGCCGACAGGTTTTGGTTAGAGGCTTCCACCTGTCGGATCGCCTCTTGTGTGCCGATAATTCTTTTATTTATAGCTCCGACATTGGCCACAATCTCCTCGAATGCGCTCTTTGTTTGTTTAACGGATGCGCCTTGCTCCTCGCGATATTCATTCAATTGGTCGGCTTCTTCCGAAAGTTTGGCCATCTGGCTGCCAATCGTGTTCACGAGCTTTTGAATGTGCTGTGCTTCTGTCTTTGACCGTTCAGCCAGTTTCCTGACTTCAGAGGCTACCACGGCGAATCCTTTGCCGGCTTCCCCGGCCCGTGCCGATTCGATAGCCGCATTCAATGCGAGTAAGTCCGTATTGCCTGCGATTTCTTTGATCGTCTGGACGATGGAATCAATTTCTTTCGACTGTTCACTTGTTGTCTGGACTTCGTCAATCAAGCGTGACGAGAGTTCAATAAATTGCTCCGATGTTTGGCTAAGCCGGTTAACTGTTTCAAGACCTGCTTTACCTTCTTTCTCAGCATTGGCCGAGTCCTTGGCGATCTGGCTTCCGTATGCGGCTGTCTCATTTACCGCTGTGGTGACTGAAGAAATCAGTTCCGTACTTTCTTCAAGGTGTTGCGCCTGGCTTTGGGCACCGGCGGAAACTTGCATGACCGCTTCATTGACTTCGTTAGCCTGCGCGGTCGTTTCTTCAGATACTGCCGCAAGATTCTGCGATGAAGAGGAAAGACGGTCCGCGGAGGACAGAACCTTCTGCATGGAACGCTGCATTTTATCAGCCATATTGTTGAATGTCGTAGCGAGTTCGCCCATTTCGTCTTTACTGTCCAGTTTAACCCGATATGCGAGATTTCCTTCACCTATGATGGTCGCCCCGTCCTTCAGCGATTTAATTGGGCCGTTAATGGAACGTAACAACCATAAGCCAAAGAAAATCAACAGGCCGAGGACAATAATGCTGATTATGATCAGAATAGTGGTGAGCAGGTTTTTTAAATTCGCTTGTTGGGCGGCAATGTCCTGCTTCTGCGCTTCCAGTTGATTGACGATAGTCGAAACACTTTTGTTAACCTGTGAGGCCGTTTTTTGAAAAGCCGATTCGGTTTCGTCCATCAGTCGGTATGTATCGTGTATGGAATTGAACGAGTTTGTGTATCTTAACAACCCGGTTGAGATCTTTTGCTTTTGATCTGACGGCATGTCCGCATCATTTAACCATGAGCGAAGTTTACTTGCCGTTTTCTTAAACGAGGCGAAATCCTCTTCCGCGCGGTTTGCCAAGAAACTAAATTGATAGGCCCGTAATACCAACAGTTGTTGCTTTAACTTAGGATATTTTCCACTATCGGTTATTTTTTGAAAGTCATTTAAATGTTGATTCAGTATTTTTCTGGAGCCGTCTTTATTGGAGAAGCCGACAGCTTCCTGCATGGCGACTACTTCTTTAAAGGCTTTCAAATAGGCATCTGCCGATTTACCAATTTCCCCAAACTGCTTGGCCAGTTTCTCATTATCAGCTTGTTTCTGCCACTTTTCCGCTGTTGTCTTTATGGCGGTCACCTTAGTCTCCACGTTTTTGGAGACGGGTTGAGATGGCTCGTTCAGGAAGGTTTGTTCTCCAACCCGCGCCTGCAGCATTTGTTGATAAAGCGCGTTTGTTTGTCTGGATGTTTCCGTGACCTGATTCATTTTGTCATTCAGACGACCTTGCTGGTAAAAAAAGAAAAAGGTAAATCCGATAATGATGATAATGCCGGCAAGAGACATTATCAACATCAGTCTTACTCTGTTGCGAATGGTTAAGTTGATCTTTCCTCTCATCTGCTGTACCCCCGTTTGTTGAAAAGATAAAATGAAGCTATACCTATTATCGGCTGAATCCCAAAATCGTTTACTGGTTCAGGGGCATTTTTCAATTTCTCCTTTCCTGTTAAAATGATATAGTAAAATAGATGACGATTCTGTTCATAAGTTAGAAATTGTTTTATAAGCAGCGAAGCATTGAATGGGGTTCGTTCACATATAAAAATTTCACAGATTAAGGAAAGGATGTATGCAAGATGGGGAAAGTTGAAGTTAATCACAGCAAATATGAAAATATTCGATTTGATACGCAGTCTGAAGAGGTTATATTGGTCGATATCCTGGAAACCATCCCTTATGAATACCCTGGGAAGGCAACGGATGTAACCATTCCGACAAGTGAATTCACTTCGGTTTGTCCGTGGTCCGGGTTGCCGGATTATGCTGATATGCGGATTCGTTATATTCCGAATGAGCATCTCGTTGAAATGAAGTCGCTGAAGTATTATTTGACTTCTTTCCGGAATGTTGGGATTTACCAGGAACATGCGACGAATCGGATTCTTGAGGATTTGGTCGCGTTATTG
>DASTWO010000085.1:0-12881 GCA_035776675.1 Caryophanales bacterium | reverse complement strand
TTGAAAATCGGCGCTTACGGATTAATACGGTTTTGTATGGGATTCTTTCCGAAGGAATTTGCCGAATTTGATTACGGGCTCGCGGTCCTTGGCTTGATTAATTTGTTATATGGGGCCTTCATTGCCTTCAGACAAAGCGATTTCAAGCTTGTCCTGGCCTATTCAAGTATTTCGCATATGGGAATTGTCCTTCTGGGGCTGGCCGCATTGAATACGGCAGGCTTGCAAGGGGCGGTTTTCCAGGTCATTTCCCACGGTCTGATTTCAGCATTGTTGTTTTTCATGGTAGGCATTTTCTACGAACGTACACAAACAACGGAATTGCGGCACATCAGCGGACTTGCGAAATCCATGCCAAAAACGTCGGGGTTTCTCTTGGCCGCGGGATTGGCATCGCTCGGATTGCCAGGTATGTCAGGGTTTATTAGCGAATTCATGGCTTTTCTAGGGCTTTTTGAACGATTGCCAGTTCTTGCTGCGATCGGAACACTCGGGATTATTATAACGGCGGTTTATGTCTTGCGAGCGGTGATGAAGATGACTTTTGGAAAAACAAAAGAAGCGCATCTCTCAGTAGATGACCTTCGTTCAGTTGAACTATTACCTGCAGCCGTGATGATTGGATTTATCATTCTAATCGGGGTTTACCCGGCGGTTCTCGCAAACTCCTTGCACCTTGCGATTGATTCGGTTCTTGTTGGAATAGGGGGATAATCATGGATTTGGAAACGCTGCTTGGCTTTCATTGGGGAATGATGGCGCCGGAGTTCACCATTTTTATAACAGCAGTGGTGTTGTCTTTAATGGATTTGTTCTTTAGCCGTCATTTTAACCGTCGATTATTTGCTTGGTGGGGCCTGCTTGGGGTCGTTGTGGCCTTTGTCTTTTGCTTAACGGAAATCGGTTCACCCGTCACGACTATTTTGGGCGGAACTTATCAGTTGGATTCATTTGCATTGGCCTTTAAGATGCTGCTGTTGATCGGAGCCGGCTTTGTCTTGCTGATGTCGGTGGATTATGATAAGAAAGGTGAAGTGGCATATCGAGGTGAATTTTATTATTTGTTCATGACGGCCTTACTTGGGGCAATGATGCTGACTTCAAGTGCCGACATGATTACTTTGTTTGTTTCACTGGAATTGCTGTCGCTTTCTTCCTATATACTGGCGGGAATCAGGAAAAATGATCCCGCATCCAATGAGGCGGCTTTTAAATATGTTGTGAACGGCGGCATCGCAACGGCCGTTATTCTGTTTGGGCTTAGTTATGTTTACGGTTTTACAGGGACGACGAATTTATATGAAATCAGCCAAATTCTGAACGTGGAGAATGCCAATCCACTGCTGTTTAGTGACCGATATTTAATTGTCTTTTCCTTTGTTCTCGTGTTTGTAGGGTTGGCCTTTAAGTTGGCGACGGTCCCTTTTCATATGTGGGCGCCAGATGTATATGAGGGCTCTCCGACCCCTGTAACGGCCTTTTTGAGTGTGGTTTCCAAAACAGCCGGGTTTGCGGTTTTGTTACGTTTTTTCTATGTCGGGTTTGCGCAGGCAGCCGGACTTCATATTTCTACACAAAACGGGCCAGAAATTGCGTTTGTCAGCCTTGAACCGTATTTTGCCGTTCTTGCCGCCATGGCTATGGTGATCGGAAATACCGCCGCCTTGAAGCAAAAGAATATTAAGCGTTTATTTGCCTATTCCAGTATTGCGCAGGCCGGTTATGTACTTGTCCCATTTGTCTCGTTTACCTACCTGACATTGGAGGATATTTGGTTCTATTTAATGGCTTACTTATTTATGAACCTCGGGGCATTCGCTGTGATCCAGGTGGTTTCCGAAAAAGAAGGCCATGCTGATATCCAGGGTTTTGCGGGGCTTTACCGCAGGTCTCCCTTAATGGCGTTAGCGATGGCTGTGTTTCTTGTTTCGCTGGCGGGAATTCCGATTAGCGCAGGGTTCATCGGAAAATTCAATATTTTCCTCGGGGCACTGTTATCGAGCCATTATTGGTTGGCATCGATTATGATCGGCACTACGGTGATCTCCTATTTTTATTATTTTGGCATTATGGGCAAAATGTTTCTTCGTCCGGATGCGCATTCCAGTAGGATTTCGATACCGATTGGTGCCGGTATTGTTGTTTGCCTGGGGGTTGTGGGAACACTTGGATTCGGAATATTCCCGGATGCCGCGCTCGGATTTCTGCATGATTATTTTCGCATAAGTAATTTCTTCCCTAAATAATTTTGTGGGAAGGGACGGAATAGAAGGAAAAGAATAAGGAACGCCGGGGGAAGAATGAATGATAAAATCCCCGGCGTTTTTTGCAGATGAATTTTGTCGAAACAAAAGTATTTCCCCGGAAATTATGATATAATAAGCTCAATTGTTCACAAATTTTGCAGGAAATGATGGAAATATGTCGAAATTGATTTTAATTGGAGGTTTCACGGATGTTAGGCGGTCCAGCATCACAATTTGGGACGCAAGCTTTGATGTACTTGGTTATCCAGTTGTTCTTTTTGGGTGTAACCTGGTGGGCTCTGCAAAGTTTTCGCTTTGATGTCCTTATTAGGAATCCAAGCGGGCCGCGAGCCAAGATTCTGATGATACTCGTGACCATTGCGATTGGCTCCCTCGTCGGGAATTTCTTCTTTGACTATTTGGCCCAATCGTTGCGCCTCCGATATTTGTTTTGACCCGGAATTTCTTGTTCATCAGTCATTTGTCCGTACATAAGCAATGTTTTTGTTTAGATGGACATAGACCCATTAACGCAAATGGAGAAATGCGATAAAGCGTTTTTCCTGTCGAGAGATGACTACAAATTCCATGTATGCGGCTCTTCTCCCGGGCAACAATGATAGTAAAGGGAGAGGATCTATATGGGGAATAGAAAATGGGTAATGATCACCTTTATTCTTTTGTTGTTCTTGGGAACTTATACACAGACGAAAGCACAAAAGATCACGTTTCCGCTTTTGGAAATTATTCATGTTATGCAAAACAGGGACATGGCCATTAATCATTGGGGACTTTATACGAAGAAAATTGGGGGTTTACTCGAAAACCCTAAAGGGTACAAACGATTGGTAGAGGGATTTCAAGAGGATCTGCCGGCCTTTCAATGGACTAAGATCAAAAAAGATTATGAAGGAAACCTTAAAATAACCGGTGTTCATACCGATAAAAAAACAACGGTTCACGAAAGGTTAACCATCTTGGCTTACCCCCAGAACAATAAGTGGGGAACGTATATTATTTACGAAGTCGGGAGTGATCACTGGGATCTTGAGAACTGGCATGAGTTTTCTTCAGTCTTTTTCGACCGAATCGGAAATTTTTTCAAAGAAAGTCCTACGATTTTCACTTGTGTTGAAGGCAAGGTTAATGCTAAAATGAAACCCGTTTTGCAAAAGCGGGCACAACAACTTTTGCAAGCATTCTCGGCAGTTCCCGTGGAGAAACTGAAAGAAAAAACGTTTATTTCGGTTTCTGCATATACTAAGCAGTGGAAGCAATCGATTCAAACCAGAAATCATCGAATGAACCTGCAGGTGGCGCTGCGTACCCAGGGAGGCAGTGCCGCGACGGTGACAATTGGAACACCTATCATCACGACTGAATACTAATATAGAAATTGGACGCGGAGGGGAATACTTTGGAAAAAATCATCGTCCGTGGTGGAAGGCGGTTAAACGGCACAGTTAAAGCAGAAGGAGCCAAAAACGCCGTACTGCCTGTCATCGCAGCATCACTACTTGCACGCAACGGCACAAGTACCATATATGATGTGCCCGCTCTTGCGGATGTATACACGATTCAAGAAGTTTTACGCCATTTAAATGCCAAGGTGCAATTTAAAGATAATACAGTTACCGTTGACGCCGGAAACATGTTGAACACGGAAGCTCCGTTTGAATATGTCCGAAAAATGCGAGCGTCATTTTTGGTCATGGGTTCATTGCTGGCTCGTGTCGGCCATGCCCGAATTGCGCTTCCAGGAGGATGCGCAATTGGATCACGTCCGATTGACCAGCATCTGAAAGGCTTCGAAGCAATGGGGGCTAAGGTGAAGATTGGCAATGGCTTTATTGAAGCCAGCGTACGCGAACGGCTACGCGGCGCTAAGATTTATCTTGATTTCCCAAGCGTTGGTGCTACGGAGAATATCATGATGGCCGCCTCTCTTGCGAAAGGGACCACGACCATTGAAAATGCGGCAGAAGAGCCGGAAATCGTTTGTTTGGCGAACTATTTGAATGAAATGGGAGCCAAAGTTCGCGGTGCCGGAACCGGAACTGTACGTATTGAAGGCGTCGATGAACTGGTCGGTGCAGAACATACAATTATTCCGGATCGCGTGGAAGCCGGAACCTTTATGGTGGCTGCCGCGATTAGCGGAGGCAATGTTTATGTGGAAGGGGCAGTTCCCGAACATCTGAGACCCCTGATCGCGAAGATGGGAGAAATGGGTGTCTCTGTTACAGAGGAAGAAAATGGCCTGCGCGTCATTGCACCGGAACGATTGAAGTCGGTAGACATCAAGACAATGCCTCATCCCGGATTTCCGACCGATATGCAGCCGCAAATGATGGCGTTATTGCTGAAGGCGCATGGAACTGGAGTTATTTCGGAAACGGTATTCGAAAATCGGTTTATGCATGTTGAAGAATTTCGCAGGATGAATGGAGATATTAAGATCGAGGGCCGATCGGCCGTTATTAACGGTCCGAACAAATTGCAGGGTGCGGAGGTATCCGCGACTGATTTGCGGGCTGGCGCAGCATTGGCTGTGGCCGGATTAATTGCTGATGGTGTGACAAGAATTACCGGATTAGAGCATATTGATCGAGGGTATGTAGACTTCGCTAAGAAGCTTCAATCAATCGGAGCCGATGTGGAACGAGTGGTTGAAGAAACTGAAAGTGAAGCAGAAGCATCGGAAGAGCAAAAAGCCAAAGCGAAAGCGTCCTTTAAAATGAATCCGAATTTTGCATAACGAGAGGAGAGGCCGGGAATCCGGCCCTTTTTTTTATTTGGATTTAAGGGACAAGCGGTGGATCTGTGTTCTAAAAGCCTGTCCTCCCCCATAAACTAACACCGAAAGGCCATTGACGATATGATTCAAAATGGCCAAAACAGAGAAATGGGGGATGGAAGTGAAGCCTTATCTTGTCATAGCCGGTTTTGTCATCGGATTCGTACTTATTTTACCCGCCGCAATCGTTTTTTTATTTTCGGGTAAAGAACAAGCAGCGACAGGATCTCCTATCGAGAATGAAACCACTGAAAAAGTTTCCGTTCCCGAGCCTGCATCGACATTAAGTGTGTCTGTTTATCGGGCACAGGAGAAGACGATAGAGACGGTTCCGCTTGATCAATATGTCATTGGCGTTGTAGCTTCGGAAATGCCGGCCAATTTCGAACTTGAGGCTTTGAAAGCCCAGGCGCTTGCTGCTCGCACGTATATTGTGAATTATTTACTTAATCCGCCTGACCTGAATTTGCCCAAAGGGGCAGAGGTAACGGATACGGTGATGAATCAGGTTTATAAGGATGATAAGGAACTCAAAGCGTTGTGGGGTAGTGATTTCGGGTGGAAAATGGCAAAGATCACAAAAGCCGTCGAGGCGACAATGGGTCAAATCATTACTTATCATGATCAACCGATCACGGTGGCTTTCTTCTCAACAAGTAACGGTTATACGGAAAGTTCCGAGGCTTATTGGCAAAGTGCCCTGCCCTATTTGAAGAGCGTTCCCAGCCCATGGGACCGAAATTCGCCGAAGTTTTCTTCAACGGAGTCCATCCCAGTCAGCAAAGTCGATCAAAAGCTTGGCGTCGATATTGAAAAGGCTGGTTCAATCGGAAACGTTGTGAAGTCCACACCGGGGCATCGTGTCGGCAAGGTGAAGATTGCAGGGGAAGTGTTCTCGGGTAGAGAAGTGAGAGAAAAGCTTGGATTAAGATCGACCGATTTCAAAATGAAACGAGAAGGCGATCAAGTGGTCATTACGACCAAGGGATGGGGACATGGTGTCGGTATGAGCCAATATGGAGCCAATGGGATGGCGAAACAGGGCAAAGAGTATCGGGACATCATTAAATATTATTACCAGGGTGTTTCCATTTCCAATTTGCACGCCTATACGGCACAATTGACAGCAAAGAAATAAATTTTTTCTCTATAGCTTGCATAATTTTGGCTAAATGTCGAAAAATAGGGAGAAAAAAATCTTTTAAGACGTATAGAATCTCGGGAATCTGATCAGAATGGTTCCTGAGGTGATAAACATGAAAAAAGACAACAAGCAATCTATGCGTCAAGAAAAAATTTCAAAGTGGCGCAAGTTTGCTAGAAAACGTTGGGTGTACCCCGCGGTCTATCTTGGTTTGGCTGCCATTGTCATTGCTTCGGTACTCTGGATGCAGGTCGATGTCAATAAAGATAATTATGCTATCGATGAGCCCAAAACCAACAATGCCAATCAAAGTCAGCCACCGATCGCATACAAAGAAAATCCTGAGGCCGTGCCAGCGAATGCTATGAAAGAAATCTTTAAATGGCCGGTCCAAAACAAAGACGCCATCCAGGTGCAAAAGAAGTTTTACAGTTTCGATTCCTCGCTTGAGGATCAACAAGCCGCTCTCGTTCTTAACGATAATACCTACCGTCCGAACACGGGCATCAATTTGGCCGCTAAGGATGGAGAGAGTTTCGCTGTAACGGCTGCTTTGAGCGGTACAGTGGTTCAAGCGGAGAAGGACCCTGAACTTGGCTATGTTGTCAGACTGGACAATGGTAAGGATGTAACGACCCTTTATTCCAGCTTGAAAAGCTTGGCTGTTGAAAAAGGGCAACAGGTAGAACAAGGCGACAAACTTGGAATGGCCGGCAACAGCGAGTATTTCCAGGATGCCGGAGTGGTTCTGCATTTTGAAATTCGCAAAAACGGGGTACCCGTCAATCCGGTAGCTTACTTCGGGAAAGCCCAATCCGATCTGAAAAGTCCGGACAAATCCGGGGATGATCAGAAGGACAAAGGCAATAAAGACGGATCCGAAATGAAAAAGGATCAAGGGACTTCCGGCAGCGGGAATCCGGATCAAGGAACAGGCGACCAGCAAAAGCAGGACATGAAGAAAAAGACTGACGATAATTCGGACGACAAGACGTCCAAAAGTGCCTAAGGCGCAAAACCACGAAAAGCTTCGGAGACAAAAAAGGTCTCCGGGGCTTTTTCTTTGTAGGCGGAAGGAAATCAGAAGGCTTATGGCGAAAAAACATATAATGGATTGAAAGAAAGGATTGACAGGATGAAAGCCAATAAGCCTATTCCGAATGACATTGTCGCGACGTTTTCCATTGTTGGATTTGATCCGAAAACAGAAGAGCTCGGCATTGCTGTACAGTCAAAATTTCTTGGTGTTGGTGCTGTTGTACCTTGGGCGAAAGCCGGCATCGGCGCGGTGGCGACGCAATCTCATGCCAATACGGCATACGGGCCGAAAGGTTTGCATCTGATGAGTTCGGGGAAATCAGCCCAAGAAACGCTGAAGTTGCTGACTGAAGAGGATGATGAAAGAGATCTTCGACAAGTGGGAATTGTCGATAAGGAGGGGAATGCTGCAACTTTTACCGGAGAAGGCTGCTATGATTGGGCTGGAGGCCGGGTCGGCCATTATAATTCGGCGCAAGGCAACATTTTGGTAGGGCCGGAAACAGTGGAGGCAATGGGCAAGACGTTTGAAGGGACGGAAGGATCGTTGGCTGAAAGACTTCTCGCGGCCATTGATGCGGGGCAGGAAGCCGGGGGAGACAGGCGTGGCAGGCAATCCGCTGCCCTTCTGGTTGTGAAGGAGAAGGGAGGATACGGAGGGTATAACGATCGTGCCCTCGATTTACGTGTGGACGACCATCCCGAGCCGATTCGTGAATTGGAGCGAATCTATCAACTGCATCAATTGTATTTTGCCGGTTCAAAATCCGAAAACATCGTGGCTATAGATGATGGTTTGCGTTCTGAACTAACACAGGAGCTTAAGCGCCTCGGGTATTTGGGACCATCGGAGGCTCCCTATTCGAATGTCGCTTTTGACGATGCGCTAACGTCATTCATCCATACGGAAAACTTTGAAGAAAGAGAGCAGGTCAAAGGAAAGATTGATCTTGAAGTTGTAGATTTCATGAAAAGTTTAAGAAGGTAATCCTTACCTCAAAGAGAAAAACAAAAATATCGCGTGGTGAAAAAAATGAAAATTGATGATACAGACCGAAGGATTCTGAATTGCTTAACCGATGATGGCAGGATGTCTTATGTGGACATTGGCAAGGAACTCAATTTATCCCGGGTATCCGTAAGGGAACGGGTCAATCAGATGATCGAAAACGGAATCATTGAGAAATTCAGTGTTGTAATCAATTCGGAAATGGCGGGGAAAACCGTGTCTGCTTTCTTCGAGGTGGATTGTGAGCCTTCCTATCTAGTGGAGGTGGCAGAAACGCTCGTGAACAACCCGGTAGTGGCGAGTTGCTACCAAATGACCGGTCCAAGTACACTTCATATGCACGTTCTTGTTGAGGACTTTCCGCGACTTGAGCAATTCATTAACGAGGAATTATACTCTTTGGAGGGCATTACAAGAGTAAGCAGTCATATTCTGTTACGGCGCTTCAAAAGCCGAACCGGCCTTAAATTATAAATTTGTTCTTTAGAAGAATCGGGGGGGGGAATGCTCTTCCGGTTCTTTTCTTTTGTCGGTCTGGGAAATGTCGTGTTTTTTCGAAATGTCTTGCGATTTATCGGCTGTTTGTTTATAATCGTTTATACAATTGTAAGCCTATTTTTGCTAAGAAGCTAACATCTGGATGGTTTTCAACGTTTTTTATAGATAAATGGAAGATAAAATAATAGAATTACCTTTGAAAAGGAGATTGTTATATGCCGGACTTTAATTCACTCTACCAACCTTATCTGTCTTCAAAGAAGCCCGTTTACTCGTCAAATGGAATGGTTGCGACTTCTCAGCCTCTCGCCGCCCAGGCGGGTCTTGATATTTTGAAAAAAGGGGGAAATGCTGTTGATGCTGCGATCGCTACCGCTGCATGTCTAACGGTTGTTGAGCCTACCTCGAACGGGATCGGTGGGGATGCCTTCGCATTGGTTTGGATGAAAGGGAAATTACATGGCCTAAACGCAAGTGGTCCTGCACCATTGAATTTAACCATCGAAAGGTTAAAAGCGGAAGGGTACAAGGAAATGCCGAAAACGGGATGGGTGCCGGTAACTGTGCCTGGGGCACCTTCTGCATGGACTTCTCTGTCGCAGAGATTCGGTAAGTTGCCCCTGAGAGAAGTGATGCAGCCCGCTATTGATTATGCGGAAAACGGGTATCCGATTTCTCCAATTCTCGGAAAGTTTTGGGGAAAGGCTTATGAGAATTTCAAGGATCGTCTCAAAGGTGAGGTTTTCGAAAGCTGGTTTAATACATTTGCGCCAAAAGGGCGCGCTCCGAAGATTGGTGAGCTGTGGGCTTCACCCGGGCACGCGGAGACGCTTCGCCAGATTGCCGACTCCCAGGCGGAATCCTTTTACCGTGGTGAGTTGGCAGAGAAGATCGCGGCGTTTTCCGAATCCAGCGGTGGCTATATAACTGCTGAGGACTTGGCGAACTATCAGCCTGAGTGGGTAGACCCGATTCATGTCAATTATCGCGGGTATGAAGTATGGGAAATCCCGCCAAACGGACAAGGTCTTGTCGCTTTACAAGCTTTAAATCTATTAAAGGGCTTTGATTTTGACACCAAGGATGCGGTTGAAACCTATCACAAACAGATGGAAGCGATTAAGCTTAGTTTTGTCGATGGGAAAAAATATATATCCGACTCCCGCCACATGGAGCAATCAGTGAAGCACATGTTATCGGACACATATGCGGACACGCGGCGCAATTTTATTGGGGAGAGCGCGATTATGCCTGAACCGGGAACACCGCCAAAAGGCGGAACGGTTTATTTGGCTGCTGCCGATGGGGATGGAAACATGGTGTCCTTTATTCAGAGCAATTACATGGGATTTGGTTCCGGGGTGGTTGTTCCGGAAACGGGAATCAGCCTGCAAAACCGCGGACACAATTTTTCACTGGATCCGACTCACAGCAATGCTTTACAGCCTGGCAAGAGAACCTATCACACAATTATTCCGGGTTTCCTTACAAAAGGTCAAAAAGCGGTTGGTCCATTTGGGGTTATGGGCGGTTTTATGCAGCCACAGGGCCATGTCCAAGTCATAATGAACACCGTTGACTTTCATTTGAACCCGCAGGCGGCACTCGATGCTCCCAGATGGCAATGGTTTGAAAAGAAGAAAGTGGCGGTAGAAAATACCTTTCCTCACCATATTGCAAGTGCACTGGCGGACAAAGGCCATGATATTCAGATCGCTTTGGAGCCGAACAGTTTTGGTAGGGGCCAAATCATTTGGCGTGATCCGGAATCGGGTGTTCTTGTCGGTGGGACAGAATCTCGAACGGATGGTTCGATTGCCGCCTGGTAAAGTCAAATGGTCATGTGGGGAACAAAGCAAATTTTGAGTTCTTTGAAAAAATGGTTGTGTTATTCATAGAAATGTATTATAATCCAGTTAATCATAATTACGTTTGTTAGTCATTTGTAATATAATGATTAACAAACGAAGGATTATATAGACATTTTAATTCATAAAGAATATGTCATTGTGTTTTATTTATCGTCGGTACGGAAAGGAGAGATGAGTAGAACATAAATATTAGATGGACAAGTTTATGCCCATTAGTCAGACTCTTGGTCACTTTCGCCAAATTTAAAAAACGGGAGGTCGTTTGCTTTGAAATTTGCATGGAAGAATACGTTCTTTTTGTTGCTCATTCTTTTTGTCGTATTAGCGGGATGCAGTTCCCAGTCTTCAAATCAGAATCAGTCCCCTGACAATTCGAATGACAAAACGTCGGGAACTGATGAAACCTCATCACCGGCATCGTCACACGCAGATAAAGATACTTTAATTATCGGTTTGGATGATGACCCACCTCAGCTTGATCCACACAAATCCTCTGCAGCAGTGGATCGACAAGTCTTTCAGAGTCTTTATAATACTTTGGTTGATATCGATGAAGAATTAAATTTCAAGCCTGAGCTGGCGAAAAGCTGGGAAATCTCTGATGATGGCAAGACATACACTTTCAAGTTGCAAGAAGGGGTGAAATTCCAGGATGGGACGCCTTTCAACGCAGAAGCGGTTAAATTCAACTTTGAGAGAATGTTGGATCCGGAACTCGCTTCTCCGCGGAAGTCCGAAATCAATCTGGTGAAGGAGGTTAAGGTTGTTGATGAATACACCGTCAAGATCCTTTTGAAAAAACCGTACTCGCCATTTCTGGCGGCATTGGCGGATCGTGCCGGAATGATGGTATCACCTACAGCTGTCAAACAAGAAGGGAAAGATTTCTCCAATCATCCTGTAGGTACCGGTCCTTATAAGTTTGTTGAACGTGTTCAACAAGACCATATCAAGCTTACTCGGTTTGATGATTACTGGAGAGGCAAACCGGCGATCAAAAATGTTGTTTACAAACCATTTCCAGACGGCAATACTCGTGTAACCAACATTATTTCCGGAAATATTGATATGTTAAACCGCATTCCTTATAAGGACGTAGAGAAACTGAAAGGCAAAGACAATATCAAACTATCTATCAAGCCAGGTATTGGTTTTCAAGGTTTGATGTTGAATACGGATAAAGCCCCATTCAATAATAAGAAGGTTCGTCAAGCGATTAATATTGCAATAGATCGTGCAGCTATTGCCAAGGTCGTCTTTCGTGGCGGGGTAGTACCTGCTGTGAGTCCCTTTGCTCCATCAAGCTGGGCGAATCCGGAGGACATGGAGATTCCGAAAGCGAATCCGGAGAAGGCAAAGCAATTGCTTAGTGAGTCGGGTCTAAGCAACATCCATTTCACCTTAAAAATCAATCCAAAGCCGCAGGAGAAGCAGATTGGTCAAATGCTGCAATCTATGTTGAGTGCCGTAGGAATCAAGGTCGATCTTGAATTGGTTGAATTCGGAACAATGCTTGATCAGATGTTCGCTGGAGACTACCAAGCTCTTAGAATCGGATGGAGCGGACGGATTGATCCGAACGGTGATACCTTCACTTGGTTTACCACAAATGGATCCTTGAATAGCATGGGCTATTCGAATCCAAAGGTCGACCAGTTGCTCAAAGAAGCTCGAACCATATCTGATAGAGCAGAACGAAAAGCCAAGTACGACAAGGTTTCACAGATCCTGTGGGATGAAGTCCCGTATGTGTTCTTGTACCATCCGAAGAACATCATCACGATGAAAAAGTATGTAGAAGGTTTCAACCACGTTCCGGATGGCATGATCCGGACGGAGACCATTCATTTTAAATAACCAAAAACAAGGTGTTGCGGGAAACTGCAGCACCTTGTGACTTCCTTTCATAAGGAGAGAAATTGGAATGATTTTCTTTTTACTTCGCCGATTTGGACTGATGGTGATCGTCCTATTTATGGTCAGTGTCATTGTCTTCTCGCTCGTCAATCTGTTACCTGGTGATCCCGCACTGCTTATGCTTGGTCAGCAGGCGACGCCGGAATCCCTGGCTACATTAAGAGAGCAAATGGGGCTGAATGAACCGATCTATGTACAATATTTAAATTGGGCTGGCGGAATTTTACACGGTGATTTAGGCTACTCCATTCAAGATCACTCATCGGTGATGAAGATCTTGATGCACAAAATTCCAGTGACCTTGGAATTGACTGTTATGTCGTTTGTGATCGCCATTTTAATATCCTTGCCGGTTGGAATC
>DASTWO010000084.1:0-4375 GCA_035776675.1 Caryophanales bacterium | reverse complement strand
AATCTACGTTGACATCCGGCGCCATGATTTGGATGGTTTGCACCCCTTGATCCAAATGGATGGTATCCGTGTAGGTTGTGTACGCATTCCAACCGCCTGTCCGTGAAATATCAATTGAATACTCCCGGTCAATTAGGTCATTCGACAGTTTGCCTTTGCCGAAATCCAGCGTATAAACACTGCCGTCGGCAATATCTGTGATAATTTTTCCAGAATCAAGATCAGAAGCAACTCGATAAGCAATCTTGTAATCGCCTGCTTGTTTCACATCCACCGCATACTGCATCCAATCTTCTGCACCGATATACCCGACAACACCACCCGCCGGTCGGACACCTGACATAGCGGAAAAATTCTCGGCTTGAATCACAGCTGAACCGTTTACAGTAACTGGCGGCGTAAGTTCCCCGATATACACATTATCAAGGGTGACATCTTTGTTATCTTCGCCTAAATTGAATTGCAGCTGTCCGTTTGGATCTGTATCGTTGTCCATCACAAACACAAAACGGTGTGTCACCATTTCTTTGCCAATCCCCACTGTGTTCACCCCTGAATAACTGACACTGCCGTCTTGAGAAGTCAAATTGACTTCAATCGACCGCTTGCTGTTTGTTTTTGCATCAAAAGAGACAAGATACGTTTTACCCTGTTGCAAATACAAATTGTTTTGCAGCACTTGCACTGCATCGGTTGTCTTTCCACCTTTATGGATAGAGACATTGAGCTTGCGATTGGCTATTGCGTTTCCGACAGAAGCTTTGGCATCCGCACCGTGATCTGTCGCAACGTCCCAATAAATGAGACGGCCCGGCCCCTTGTCAAACGTGCCGTTATAAACAAGATTACCGTCAGGCAGCGCTTCTCTTAGAGCATTCGGATCCGGCTGGATTTTTTCAAGATGGAGATTGTCAATCCACACCGGCGCTGAGGATACCCCACCCAAATTCAGTTCAAGACGGGCATTGGCAAACGATGGTTTCTCCATCTGAAATTTTAATGAATAGGTTTTCTTCTGTGATGTTAAATTGATTGTTGTGTCCGGGAAGTAGCGCTCGTAACCTCTTTCTGGTCCGCCGGATATATCAAAGACCATTGACCTGTCCGCCGATGACCAGGCATCAAAACTTAACTTGTAATACTCGTCTTTTTGTAAAAACAGATTTTCCTGAATCACCTGAACTGCATAGTTGGCACTTCCGGGCTGGTCAATAGATACTTTCAAAGCCCCGTTATCAACTGCCATGCCGCCAAGTCCACCGAATTTGTCTTCCGGTTCGAAGGGATTAAACTTCCAGTATTTTATTCCATCATCAAAACCGCCGTTGTAAATATAATTACCATCCGGTAACGGTTCCCGAGCATCTGAAGTGTCGATAGCATAAGGTGACGGTTCAGGACGCGATCCAGCGTCTCTGTATTTTCCGTTATTTAATTTGTAAACTTTCACGTAATCAACAAGCATTTGTTGCGGAAATTGTGTCGTTGCGTCAGGGTTCCCCGGCCAGTTACCGCCAACAGCCAGATTCAATTGCAGGTAAAAATCCCTGTCAAACGGTGCCGGATAGGTGAATGGCGCCGCAGCTCCCGACAGTTTGCTAAACCAACGGTTTTGTTTTTGATAAAGCTTTCCATCAACATACCAGCGAAATTCCCCTGGTTCCCACTCGATGGCGAACGTATGGTAACTGTCGGTAAATGTTCCTTCCTCTAATGAATAAGGAGCACCGGCTTGGGAATGTGGATTTCCGAAATGAAGTGTCCCATACACTGTGTCCGGATCGTCGCCGAGCAGTTCCATAATGTCAATCTCGCCGCTTGATGGCCAGGTTCCATAAAGCTGATAATCCGTCGGCATCATCCAAATCGCCGGCCAAATACCTTGTCCCTCCGGCAATTTCGCCCTGATTTCAAACCTTCCGTACGTCCAGTCGCCTTTCCCCTCCGTTGTCAGCTTTGCGGAAGTATAATCGTTCCCTTGATATTGCTCCTTGTGTGCCTCAATAACCAAATGGCCATCTTCGACTCGGGCATTCTTTTTTCTGGATGTGTAATTTTGCAATTCATTGTTGCCGTAGCCACCGCCACCTTCAATGAAGTTCCATTTGCTTGTATCGATTTTCTTGGCGTTGAACTCATCTTCCCAAATGAGTTTCCATTTTTCCGGTGCGATATCATTTTTTCTTAATTGAATCACCCTGGCGGCGACAACGTTATTAGACCCATCCACTTTGTACAGCTCAACAAATTGATTCAATTCGTCATCGACCCCGGAAATATTATTTCCCGATATGTAGGGATCGGTGAATGTTCCGGTTGTCGGTACCTCATCTCCCGCTTGTAAAACTCCCTGCCTTGTATTCGAAACATTGACAGCCAAGTGGTAAGAATCATCCAACTGTGTCACGACAATTTTCGTTGTCCCGTGTATAGAGCCGCGTGTCGCCTTTGCCGTTTGAAAAGTTGTTTTGTGATGCTTCCCGTGATGTTTTCCGTGAGATCCTTTCCCATGAGCCCCGTAACCTGCGGAACTTGCAGCCGGAAACGCTGAAAGGATAAATAACAGAACCAGCCCCAAATAAAAAATCTTGCGCATTCAACACTCCTCCTCAAAATTAAAATCATCGTTCAATCACCGAAAGCACTTTCAAAAAACTTCATCTATTCCCTCCTTTTCCGCAATGACTGAACCCTCCGCCACTGATAAAAGAAAAAAGGAGCCTTCCTTAAAACAGAGACTCCTTTTGCAAATTTGCATGCTAATGGAAATTTTATCGAACGGGAACCTGGCCGCGAATCATATCCTTATACCATCTTGCACTGGCTTTTGGAATTCGTTCCTGAGTTTCATAATCGACATAGACAATGCCAAACCTTTTTTCATAACCGTACGCCCATTCGAAATTGTCGAGAAGCGACCATACGTAATACCCTCTAAGATTACCGCCTTCATTGATAAAACGGTATGCCGCATCAAAGTGGCTTTTCAAATATTCAATCCGCTCCGGATCCTCGACTTGCCCATTATTGACTTGATCCGCAAAAGCACTCCCGTTCTCGGTAATATACAAAGGAAGCTCTGTATATTCCTTTTTCAAACGATGCAACAGCTTATACAATGACTCCGGATGAATGCCCCAGCCCATCTCGGTTTTCTTCCCTTCGACCGGGAGACTGCTGGAACCCAACATGTTGTCATCCAAATCTTCTTCAACAACATTGTGAAAATAATAGTTGACACCGAGGAAGTCAATTGGTTCAGAAATCACGTCAAGATCACCTGATTGAATAAAATCAAGTTCCCCTGTCCCTTCGGTGAAAATTTTAACCATGTCGGAAGGATATGCTCCCTTGAAAACCGGATCAAGAAACCAGCGGTTCCCGAATCCATCGCTTCGTTTTGCCGCCTCGGTATCTCCTTCTTTTTCCGTTGCTGCTACAGCAGGAGTCAAATTCAGGGTAATCCCAATTTCACCTTTTTTCCCGGAACGGCGGAAAGCTTGAACTGTTTTCCCATGGGACAACATTAAATGATGAGACACCGCCAACGCCTCTTTCAAATCTTGATGCCCTGGCGCATGTACCCCGAAAAGATGGCCAAGAAATGCCGAACACCACGGTTCATTGTGCGTAATCCACATAGAAACTTGATCGCCCAACTTTTCAAATAAGGTTTCCGCATATTGGACAAAGTGATCTACCGTTTCACGGTTTGTCCAACCGCCTAGATCTTGAAGCCACTGCGGCAAATCCCAGTGATAGATCGTCGCAACGGGCTTAATATCATGGCGATGCAGTTCTTCCAGTAATCTTTTGTAAAAATCAATACCTTTTTGATTAAAACGCCCGGGTTCTGGAAAAATCCGCGACCACGCAATGGAGAAACGATAAGATTGAATGCCCAGATCGGCCATTAATTGGACATCATCCTTGAAAAGATGATAATGGTCACAGGCGACATCGCCGTTGTGGCCTTCAAAGACCTTGCCGGGCGTCCGGGAAAAGCGATCCCAAATCGATTCACCGCGTCCGTCCTCATTATAAGCACCCTCTACCTGATAGGACGCAGTTGCCGTACCCCAAATAAAATTTTCCGGAAATTTCGACATGCCCTCTCCTCACTCTCTGTTTGGTCTATGAAATGAACGCTTCTTCGAAGTCGCTGCCCGCATGGTGGCAGGCAACGAAATGTTCGGATTCCCCGGATTTTTCCATTGCCGGCATCTCTTCCGAACATATTTCACTCGCAAGCGGGCAACGGTGGGCAAACGGACAGCCTTTTCTACCCTCTGATAAATCCGGTGCCTCGTTACTGAGCGATGATAATTCAAGCTCTGATGAACTTCCCGGTGTAGCTGCCAAAAGCAACTGTGTA
>DASTWO010000083.1:0-13275 GCA_035776675.1 Caryophanales bacterium | reverse complement strand
AATTATGGGCAAACCATCAAGGTAAATACCCCGACTCATATTGCGGGCGTGCTTGATTTCGAGAATGGCGCGATTGGTTCCCTGATTACAAGCTTTGACGTGTGGGGATCCAAATTGCCTCGCATTGAAATATATGGGGAGACCGGGACCTTGAGTGTGCCGGATCCGAATACATTTGGCGGACCGGTTCAGGTTCGGAAACAAAATGAAAAAGAGTGGAAGGAAGTTCCGCTGACCCACGGTTACACCGCAAACAGCAGGGGAATTGGAGCCGCGGATATGGCACGGGCGATTCTGGAAGACAGACCTCATCGCGCGAATGTCGGATTGACTTGTCATGTGTTGGAACTGATGCACGGCTTCCACCAAGCGTCTCGGGAAGGGAAGCATTATCATCTGGAGAGCACTGTTGAACGTCCGAAGGCTCTTGCGATGAATGAAACTTTTTAAAAGGGAGATGAGAATATGGCACAAATGGGTCTACAGCTATTTACGGTGAGGGAAGAAGCCGAGAAAGATCTGTTGAAGACTGTCGCTAGCGCGGCTGATATGGGGTATGAAGGGGTTCAGTTTGCTGGTTTCTTCAATACGCCCGCCAACGAGTTGAAAAAGGTGATGGATGAAAAGCACATTCGGCCAGCAGGGGCACACGTCGGAATTGACCAGTTGCTTGAAGGCCAACTGGAATCAACACTGGCCTATCACGAAACAATCGATAACCATTTGATTATTGTTCCGGCTCTTCCGAGTGAGATGAGGCAAACGGCTGAAGATTATAAGAAGACCGCGGAGACTTTAAATGAAATCGGTGAAAATTGTAAGAAGGCCGGTTTTGCTTTCGGTTATCACAATCATGATTTTGAATTTAAAAAGGTAGAAGGCCAGGTCGGTTTTGATCTATTATTTGAAAATACAGATCCCGAGCTGGTGAAGATGGAGCTTGATTGCGCCTGGGCCAGTCATGCCGGGTACGAGCCGTTATCCATTATCAAGAAGCATCAAAACAGGGTGATCTCTCTGCATATCAAGGATTTAAAGACATCTGCCGATCAGAAAGTCAGCACAGAGATTGGAAACGGTAATCTGGACATTGACAGATTGGTCCAAACCGGCAAAAGGTACGGTGTTGAATGGTTTGTCGTGGAACAAGAGGATTATGAAAGGCCGCCAATGGAATCCGCAAAGATCAATGCACGGAACTTAAAGGAGATTCTGAACCGATAAACTGAAATCCGAAATGGAAACGAGGTATTTCAAGTTATGAAGACAGAGGCGAGGTCCTTTTCTCCCGGTGTGAAGATGGATCGGAAAGGGTTACCGGTTCTCAAAACGTGCGACGTGGTTGTGACAGGCGGGTCGTTTGCCGGAGTAGCTGCTGCTCTTGAAATCGCAAGGGCCGGACGCAAGGTGGTTGTGGTTGAGCCAAGGACTTATTTGGGAAGGGAAGTCACCGCAACTCTTCGCCCTTGGGTTCATGTCAACGAGACTTTGGATAATGAAAAACTTTCGGAGCTCATCAAAGCATGTATTGACAAGACTGGATCTTCATGTGAGGGCCAGAATGAAATTCCTTTGCATATGGATGCTGTCAAAACCGTCTTGGAAGATTTGTTAATAGAAGCAGGGGTTGAACTGGTTTATGCCAGTTTGCCTGTCGGACTGTCTGATGATGGGGACAAGAAAAATCTGATCATCGGCAATAAATCGGGCCGCCAGATCGTCGAATGCCAGATGGTGCTTGATGCAACTGAAAACGCGACTGTTGCAAGGTTATCCGGAGGATTCTTTGTAGACAATGGTCATAAAATAGCCCGGTATCATAAGACGATTGAATTTTATCGGGTTCATCCTTTGAGAGAGATGAATTTGACCGTTCCTGAGGAATTTGGGATTGCCGGCCATACTGTGAACTTCCATCAGGGTTATAAAGGAGACGGCCACATTTTTGCGGAGTTTGCGTTGGATTTCCGAGACCAGGACTCCATTGAATCGGGAATGTCAAGGGAGATTGAGAGTCGCCATAAAGCTATGAAATTAGCTTCCTATTTGATGAACAACATAACTGAATTCGAAGAGGCTGCCTTCGTGTCGACTTCTTATGAACTTGATGGACCTGGTACCGGATCATTATCTGATTCTCTCCCGAAGTGGGCCGAGAAAGTCTCTGAATTCAACCTTCAGGATAATGAGAGTTTAACCATAGGTGGTTTCGCTGGCCCTGTACGCCATCTTTGGTGTCTGTCAGAGGCGGCTCGTGTTGAAGAAGACAGGAAAGAATGGGTTCGAAATCCTGTTGATGCAAGCTGTATGGGAACGGCTCTAGCAAAAGGTTTGATAGATCATTGGGACGAACTATTAGCTGTTTCAGTTACAGATGAAGAGGATCAGGATGATTTCGAGCTGATGAATCTTGAGGTGAAAGAATTAGACAGCCCGAAACGCGGTGGTACCTACAGACGAAGCCGTGTATCTCCGGAAACCATTCCGGTTCTTCGGGAAACCGAAGTTCTTGTTGTCGGAGGCGGAACAAGCGGTGCTACCGCGGCGACAGTCGCGGCACAAGAAGGAGCCAAAACGGTGCTTCTTGAAATGAATCCGGGACTTGGCGGTACAGGAACCCTTGGGGGAGTAGACAGTTACTGGTTCGGTCGGCGCCTTGGATTCAATCAACGTTTGACTGAAAAAGTGGAGGAAGCCCACGAAGCCATCCGCCATACTAGGAATAAATGGAACATTGAAGCGAAAATGTATGTGCTTATACAGGGAGCTGAGCGGGCCGGCGTTGAAACTTTTTTCAATGCGATCACTACAGGTGTATTGATGGACGGGAACCGTGTGAAAGGAGTTGTTGTCGCAACCCGCTGGGGGTTGTTCGCAATAGCCGCGGAGACTGTAATTGACGCAACGGGAGACGGTGATGTGGCCGTTTATGCAGGGGCTGATTATGTTTACGGGTCTTCCCGTGATCACGTATCCATGTGGTACTCTCTTGCCCAATTCAGCACACCCGGCTTATCACGCAATAATTTTACAAGTATGGTCGACGTTTCGAATATTGAGGATTACACTCGTGCCATTCTAGCCGGCAGACGCCGCAAAAGAGACGATAACTGCCATGATCACGGCATCTATGTGGCCACACGGGAAAGCCGCCACGTTCTTGGGGATACGGTGATGACGCAAACTGACCAGCTTGTACAAAAGCAATGGGCCGATGTGATTAACATTCATTTCAGCAACACAGACATTAAAGGAAAGAGCCAATCTAACTGGATTCATCTCGGTCTCATTCCGCCTAATCTGGAGGTTGAAGTCCCTTACCGAATTCTCTTGCCGAAGGGGATAGATGGCCTTCTTGTCGCAGGAAAGGCGATGTCGGCGACTCACGATGCATTTGCTGTAATTCGAATGCAGGCTGACCTGGAAAACCTGGGAGGGATCGTCGGGATCGCATCGGCGATGGCTGTTCGGAACGGGCAAACCCCGAGAGAATTAGTTGTTACTGAATTGCAGAAAAGGATCGTAAGTGAAGGAATGCTGCCTGCCGATGTCCTTGATCGCAAAATAGAAGAACCCCGGAACTATTCCAATGAGGAATTGAAACGGCTAGTTGAATCTCTGGCTGATGACAAACCCTTATATGCCTATTCTGATATGGATATGTCAGAGGTTTTTCATGATCGGATTCCGTTGGTGGAAGTTTGTACAGCCGGATCAAGTGTGATCCCGATTCTCGAACAGGAATTGCCTGGTGCTGAAGGCGTATATCGTTTGAGGTTAGCTCAGGCATTAGCCTGGTATCAATCTCCGGCCGCTGTTCCGGTTCTGGCCGAGGAAATCGAGAAGCAGCTTGAGGATGGCGGTGAAGGTTTACCGCTGCGTGATTCTCATATTCGTTATGCGGGAGAGCCGCCTGACCAGGGAGCGATGCCCGATACGGCGTATCTAATCTACACATTGGGACTTGTACCGGACAAACGTAATTTAATAGTTTGGGACCAAATCGCTGATCGTCTTGATGCTGTTGAAACTGATATTTCCGATGGCACCAAGGGGTTGTTCTACTATGTTGACGCGGTTTGTTTCGGAATTGAAAGGTTGGCAGATCCAGAGGCTGTCCCGATTCTTGAAAAAATTTATCGACATGATGCTTTCCGGGAGCAAACATCGGGTGAAGGATTCCAGGTTGCTCACTCTCTCGAACGCCAGGCCATGTTGGAGTTGAGTATAGCCCGGGCCAAGGCGCGTTGTGGCAGCCCGAAAGGGGCGGAAGTACTCATCGGCTATCTTACCGATGTTCGTGCACTTTTGGCTGAACAAGCCCATAAAGAGCTGGCTTCCATTAGTGGCAAGGACTTCGGGAAAGATGCCCGGTTGTGGACTGAATGGTTAGAAGAAGTGAAGGATGACCTGCAGCCTTGTCCCGTAATTGAGAACTTTGATTGAAAAGTTGATCCGACAGGGGCGTTTGGGTGGATGGAAGAGTGTATCGTTTGTTCACTGGCCATTGGTCCTGATGGCTCTATTCTCGCGCAAGGTTCTTAGGGAGAAAATGGTGAATAAAAGAAATTCAAATAATAGTATGAGGTGAGACTATGGGGAATGCAATGTCATACAAAGGGAAAAATTATCAACTAACTTTCGCGGAAGACCGACCATTTGTCTTTTTAGATGATGGCGAAGGGAATCAGCTGGCTGAGTTGTTTGCTCTTTCAAGCGTTCATTCCTTAAACGGAAGAGATGATACCACGAAAGTTGGCTCCTGGCAGGTCGAAAGCACTTCAGATGAAACTTTATATACGTTAAGGGCGGGAAGTTCGGTATGGGAGGAGAAAATTTACCGTTTCCGTTGCAATCCGAATCGATTTGTTTATGAAACGGAAGTAACGGGTTCCGGGCAGTTGGCTGAAGTCAATTATTTTGGCGGCTACTATTCGGCTTCATTGCGTTGGGGAAGCGGCTTTTTCTGGTCTGGCCCCCGTTTTAAACGCGGATTCAACCCTGAGCCGAATACTGAAGAGGTGAACTATTTTTCACCGTCGGAAGGATCGGCAATTGATTTAACAGGTGTGCCATTGCCCGCAAGAGGCGATTGGTTCTTCACTCCACCGCCATTCTGTTTTTCTTTTGAAGGCGAGTCGTCCTGGGTCGGGATGGGAGTAGAGGCGAAGCCGGGAGAGAATCGGTTTACTGAATTCAACTATCATGCCCAACAGTTTGGATTTCACCTTTCTCTTTCGTATGAAGGGGCCACAAAAGTGGAGGATACCTACAGTCTACCAGCTATCGGATTTGATTTTGCGGAAGATGAATATCAAGTATTGGAAGCCCATGTTAAAGCGCTTGAGGCTGCTGGATCTGTCCCGACATCACACAAAGCGGAATATCCGGATTGGTGGTTTGATCCGATCTTCTGCGGATGGGGTTCTCAGTGTTATGAGGCAGCGAAAGAAAAAGGCCACGCGCCAAATTATGCCAAACAGTCATTGTATGAACAGTTTATGGTGACATTGGATGAAAACCAAGTTCAGCCTGGAATCGTTGTTTTGGACGACAAGTGGCAGGCGACCTACGGTGACAATCAAGTGGACGAAGAGAAATGGCCGGATTTAAAAGGATTTATCGACAAGCGGCATCAAGAAGGTCAAAAAGTGCTTCTGTGGTTAAAGGCATGGGATCCGGAAGGTGTACCGGCGGAGGAGTGTATTACAAATGCGGCAGGATTGCCTCTCGCGATTGATCCGTCCAATCCGGATTTTGAACAAAGGTTGAGAGCGTCGGTCCGCCGTATGATTTCAGAAGAAGGATATGATGCGGACGGTTTCAAAATTGATTTCACCGCCAGAATTCCAAGCGGACCTAGCATGAACATCCATGGGGATACTTGGGGTTTGGAATTGATGAAGCAATATTTGAGGATTCTTTCTGAAGAGGCGAAAACGGTTAAATCGGATGCTCTCATCATGAGCCATACGCCGCATCCTTATTTAAATGATGTGTTGGATATGATCCGGTTGAATGATATCAATGTCGGCAAGGACATCAACAAAGCGATGATTCACAGAGCTAAAGTAGCCAAGGCTGCGTGTCCCGGTGCTGTGATTGATACCGATAACTGGCCGATGACGGATAAGAAGGCATGGAGAGATTATGTCCGTTTGCAGCCTGAATTGGGTGTGCCTTCGCTCTATTTCGCAAGTCATATTGACGCGACGAAAGAATCATTGGATCCTGAGGATTACGAATTGGTACGGGCATCCTGGGATAAAGCACGGACAAAGGAGCGTTCGAAATGACAAAAACATTGGCCGTAATTCATACAACTCCTGTTACGGTTGCACCGTTAAAAAGTCTGGCTGCCGAGTTTCTGCCAGGTTACGAGGTTATTAATTTCGTAGACGATTCCATTTTGCCGAGACTGGGGAGAAATGGCGGGAAAGTTGAAGAAGTCGAAGATCGGTTGATCCAGTATGGGAAATATGCGGAGGAATCGGGTGCAGACGTTATTTTAAATGCGTGTTCATCTGTCGGCGAGGTTGTCGCGAAAGCGGAAAAGGCATTGAATGTCCCGATAGTGAGAATCGATGAAGCAATGGCTGAAGAGGCGATTAATAGAGGGAAACGCATCGGGGTCATTGCAACACTCTCGACTACGTTGAATCCGACTTTGAGATTGTTACAAGGGAAAGCGAAGGAATTCGGAAAGAATGTTGAAATTGAGCCGGTTCTTGCCGAAGAAGCCTATCGGCAGTTGATGGCCGGCGATCCTGACGGCCATGATTCGTTGCTTGCCGATAAGCTAAGAGAGCTTGCCGAACAAATGGATGTAGTGGTATTGGCTCAGGCTTCTATGGCCCGGGCGGTGAAAAAGCTTCCGGAAGAGGAACAAGGGAAATTCCTGACCAGTCCGGAACTCGGAATGGAGCGGGTTCAGCGGGTTGCGGAAGGATTGGGCGAATGAGAACGCTGCTTGGTGTAGACATCGGAACGACTCATTGTAAAGCCGGCTTATTCAGTCTTGACGGCTCTGAAATTGAGATCGTAACAAAGGAAACACTTACGCATTATGATTCCGATGGAAACGCCTACTACAAACCGGAAGAAATATGGAAAAGAATTACGTGTTTGATGAAAGAAGCGACTGAAAAGCATGATCAGGATCCGATGGTTGTTGGCATTACGAGTATGGCTGAAACCGGTGTGCTCGTAGATCCCTCTACAGGCTTGCCGAAATCGCAAATGATTCCCTGGTTTGACAAAAGGACTGTGAAACAGGCCGAGTTGATTGGAAGAGAGAGCGATGCGTTTTCCGCCTTTCAAAAAACCGGCTTACACAACAGTTATAAATACGGACTGGCCAAATTGCTATGGCTGGAAGAGAAAGAACCGGGTATAACAAAGGGAGCGGTATGGCTTTCAGCGGCCGATTATATTGCATATCGGTTAACCGGCAAGATGGCGACGGATTATTCTTTGGCGGCAAGAACCTTTGCATTTCGAATCGATAACAAGGAATGGGATGATCCCTGGCTTCGTCATTTTGGATTTGATCCGGAATTGTTTCCAACTGCAAGCCCGAGCGGGGAAGCTGTCGGGAACATCCCTACAGAGGAATTTCGAAAAATCGGATTGGCGAAAGGCACCCCGGTTGCCGTGTCGGGACATGATCACGTATGTGCGGCTTCGGCAGTCGGGGCTTTGAATCCAGGTATCTTTTTTGATTCGATTGGCACAGCGGAAACCCTTGTTGGAACCCTAAATGAATGGAATTTGGGAGAAAAGGAGTTTCGTTCCGGCCTTTCTTTCGGATGCCATGTGGCTGCCGGCCGTTATTTTTGGATGGGGAGTCTTCCATCCTCTGGTGGATCGATTGAATGGTTTCGAAAGCAATTTTCTGATGATGTATTATCTTATCAGGAAATGAATCGTTTGTTGGAAGGAACAGATAGCGGCCCAACCGGGATTTTATATTATCCTTATTTGTCGGGAAGCGGTTCAACGCATCGCCATTCGGAAGCCAGTGCTTCTTTTGTCGGAATGAACAAAACGCACCGAAAAGGGGATCTCCTTAAAGCTGTTCTGGAGGGAACGGCATTCGAGATGGAATCGATCCGGCGGGTAGCCGAGGAAACCGTCCATTCACGGCTGAATGAGTTGATTGCAGTCGGAGGCGGCACGAAAAATCGAACATGGATGCAGATTAAGGCGGACGTGTCCAACTGTACTTTGTCCATTCCGGCGTATTCGGAGGCAACCCTTCTGGGAGCTGCGGTGGTGGCCGGAATTGGTTGCGGGGTTTATGCGGATGAAGAAGAAGCTATGACTTCTCTTAGGCAAAGCAAGAGTGTGGTGGTTAGGCCAAACCTTGATCATCATCAAGCGTATCGGAAAATGTATGAAACCGGGTATAAAGCTCTAGAAGAACCGCTTTTCCGGTATTTCGGAAATTTAGCAGGGGAGAGAAACGAATGACTGCAGAATCCACGTTGAAAAACGTATTGACGTTGAAAGAAATTTTGATTCAGGCCGAGTCTAAAGGTTATGGCGTTGGCTCGTTTGCGCCAAGGTACACGAACATGATTCGGCCAATATTACGCGCAGGAGAAGCAACGAATTCTCCTTTAATTGTGCAGATTTCGCAGAAAGAAATGGATCGTTACGGGATTACGCCGTTTGAATTCAGTGATGAATTCTACCGGGTCGTCCGGGATGAGAACCTATCTGTGCCAGTTGTTCTGCATCTGGATCATACGAAAGAATTGTCCGGGATTAAGGATGCCATTGCAGCAGGTTTCACCTCAGTCATGATGGACGCATCTGAAAAACCATTGGAGGAAAATATCGCCCTTAGTAAAGAGGCGGCCCAATATGCACATGAGCATGGAGTTTCCATTGAAGCTGAACTTGGTAAAATCGGGACTACGGATTTTGTGGAAACGGATCGAGATGAGGAACTTTATACAGATCCGGAAGAGGCGAAACGGTTCGTTCGTGAAACCGGTGTTGATGCCTTGGCTGTATCAGTCGGGACAGCTCATGGTGTTTATAATGTCAGAAAGCCTAAAGTAGACCTGGAAAGATTGAAAGCCATTCGTGCTTTAACTGATGTTTTGCTCGTGCTACACGGAGGATCCGGCGTTCCGGCTGAAATGGTGAAACAGGCCATTCAACTTCCGAACGGAGGCGTGAGTAAGGTGAATGTTGCTACCGACTTGGAAGTGGCTGTGTTATCCGCAATAGGAAGGGAAGAAAGGATGACAAATGCAGAGTGCCGGGAGCTTTCAGAGGATTTGTTAAAGGTTGCCCGCACAGCTGTACAAAAGACCGTTACAGAGAAAATTATTCATTTTCTTGGGAGTGATGGTCATGCAAGAGATTTTGGCTGATCGTTAGTAGTGCCTTTTTCATTCTCTTGTGGTAGGTTAACTACAAGTTCTTTATACCATTTGGAGGGATTATTTTGATTAGAACCGCTTTATTGAGTAAATGGCACGTACATGCTGATGATTATGCCAAGCAGGCGAAAGAAAACCCGAATGTATCAATTGATGTTGTCTGGGATGAGGATCCTGACCGCGGCCAACAATGGGCCGAGAAACTTGGGGTTCCTTTTGAAAAAGATTTGCATACCGTCCTGACGAATTCTGAGATTGACGCAGTCATAGTTGACACGCCAACGAATCAGCATAAAGAGGTAATCTTAGAGGCCGCGCAAAACCATAAACATATTTTCACTGAAAAAGTATTGGCTCTGACAGTCGAAGATTGTGATGAAATGATTTCAGCTATTGAGGCGAACGATGTTGAATTAATGGTTTCATTACCGCGGCTTACGGAATCTTATTATTTGTATGCTCAAGAAGTCCTGGATCGAGGATGGCTCGGCGAACTGACTTCAATTCGTTGCCGTCTTGCCCATAACGGTGCTGTTCCGTTTGACGGACACCCGCATGGCTGGCTGCCGGAACACTTCTTTAACAAGGAGCAGTGCGGAGGAGGTAGTTTAATTGATTTAGGGGCTCATCCGATTTATTTAACGAATCGTTTGGCCGGACCGGCCGAGGCTGTGACTGCACGTTTAAGAAATACAAAAGGCTATGAAGTTGATGATAACGCAGTGGTTTTGGTTGAATATCAATCAGGTGCGCTCGGGACGCTTGAAACGGGCTTTCTTTCGAACCAAAGCCCGTTTCAATTAGAGCTATACGGTACAGAAGGCGCATTGATGATTGAAGATGAAGACATTCGGTTGAAAAGCAGTCATTTGGAGCAGCAAGGTTGGATAACGCCCGAAGAGATGCCGGAGTCTTTAGCTATGCCGTTGGATCAATGGGTTGAGGCCATTATTAACAAGAAACAGCCTGCCGTTCAATGGAGCGACGCCAGAAATTTAACGTTGATTAATGAGGCGGCTGCCTTGTCTCAACAGGAAAATCGCAGAGTTCAATTAGATGAGGTGACGAAATAAAATTTACATAAAGTCTGAGGTGAAAGGCATGGGCTACTTTTCAAAAATTGAATCTATCAAATATGAAGGCTCGAGTTCGAACAACCCGCTGTCCTTCAAATACTACAATCCGAAAGAAGTCATCGGCGACAAGACCATGAAAGAACACTTGCGGTTCTCGGTGGCGTATTGGCATACGTTGACGATGGACGGCTCCGATCCGTTCGGGGCGCCGACTATGAGTCGGCCGTGGGACCGGTATTCCGGGATGGATTTGGCGAAAGCGCGGGTCGAGGCGGCGTTTGAGTTGTTCGAAAAGCTTGGAACGCCTTACTTTTGCTTTCATGATGTCGATATTGCCCCTGAAGGGAACACGCTGGCCGAAACGAATCGCAACCTCGATGAAATTGTCGGCTTGATCAAGGGACATATGAAAACGAGCGGTGTGAAATTGCTTTGGAATACAGCGAATATGTTCACTCATCCGCGGTTTGTGCACGGGGCGGCGACTTCTTGCAATGCTGATGTGGTGGCCTATGCGGCGGCGAAGGTGAAGAAAGGTCTTGAGGTCGCCAAGGAACTCGGTGGATCCAACTATGTGTTCTGGGGCGGACGCGAAGGCTATGAAACCTTGTTGAACACTGATATGAAATTGGAACAGGACAACCTGGCCCGCTTTTACCGAATGGCGATTGATTACGCTCAGGAAATCGGTCTTGATATTCCGTTCTTAATCGAGCCGAAGCCGAAAGAACCGACGAAACATCAATATGACTTTGACGCCGCAACGGCCATCTCTTTTTTACAAAAATACGATTTGACGGATCATTTCAAGCTGAACATCGAAGCGAATCATGCGACCCTTGCCGGGCATACGTTTGAACATGAATTGCGGACGGCGCGGATCAACGGGATGCTCGGTTCTGTCGACGCCAATCAGGGCGATCCGTTGTTGGGGTGGGATACAGACGAATTTCCGACCGACTTGTACGCCACCACGCTGGCCATGTATGAAATCCTCGAAAACGGCGGTCTCGGGGCGGGCGGCTTGAATTTCGACGCGAAAGTGCGCCGGCCTTCTTTCGAACCGGATGACCTGGTTTACGCGCACATTGTCGGCATGGACAGTTTCGCGCGCGGGCTGAAAGTCGCGCACAAACTGAAAGAAGATGGGGTGTTGGATCAAGGGATCCAGGAGCGCTACAGCAGCTTTGGCGAGGGCATTGGCCGTGACATTGTCGAAGGGAAAGCGGATTTCCACTCACTGGAGGCTTATGCGTTGGAGCATGGCCACCATATCCAAAACCAATCCGGCCGACAGGAGAAAATCAAAGGTTTGTTGAACCAATACCTGTTGGAAGTCTAAGGTTCGGGGGGAATAGCTCATGAAATATGTCATTGGTGTGGATCTCGGAACAAGTGCGGTCAAGGTCCTCTTGGTCAACCAGGCGGGAGAGGTTTGTCATTCCGTTTCGAAAGACTACCCATTAATTCAGGAACAATCGGGCTATAGCGAACAAGACCCTGAACAATGGGTGGACAAAACGCTTGTGGCTTTGCGGGAGCTTGTCGACCAGGCCGGTGTTCCGGCCGAAGCCATCGAAGGCTTGAGCTTTTCCGGGCAAATGCATGGGCTTGTTCTGCTGGATGAAGAGCAACAAGTCCTCCGCAACGCCATCTTATGGAATGATACACGGACAACTGCCCAATGCCGTCGAATCGAAGATCGGCTGGGTGAGCGTCTGTTTGAGGTGACAAAGAATCCCGCCTTGGAAGGATTCACCCTTCCGAAGCTGTTGTGGGTGCAGGAACAGGAGCCGGAAACCTTGGCCAAAACCTCGGTCTTCCTGTTGCCGAAAGACTATGTGCGGTACCGGCTGACGGGACAGCTCCACAGTGAGTATTCGGACGCTGCAGGGACATTGATGCTGGATGTGGCGGCCCAGACATGGAGCCGGGAGATTTGTGAAGCATTTGATTTGGATCTCTCCCTGTGCCCGCCGCTGGTCGCTTCTCACGAGTGTGTGGGAACGGTGCTTCCCGACGTTGCGGAACATACCGGGCTGTCCAATTCGACCCCAGTCTTTGCGGGCGGGGCTGACAACGCATGCGGGGCCGTCGGATCCGGGATTTTGTCGCAAGGGGAAACGATGTGCAGCATCGGCACCTCAGGCGTGGTGTTGTCCTACGAACAAGACCGGACAAAGGATTCCGGGGGAGCGCTTCACTTTTTCAACCATGCCCAAGAAGAGGCCTGGTACGCGATGGGTGTCACGCTCGGTGCCGGTTACAGCCTGAATTGGTATAAAGAAACCTTCGCGCCCGACCAGGATTTCGATGCATTGCTTTCAGGGCTGGAAAAGGTGCCGGTTGGAGCGAATGGATTGTTGTTTACGCCGTATCTGGCCGGTGAACGGACCCCGCATGCCGATGCCGACATTCGCGGCAGTTTCATCGGGATGGACGGGTCCCATCGGCGACAAGATTTTGTGCGCGCGGTGGTCGAAGGGATAACCTTTTCCCTGAATGAATCGCTTGAGATCATGCGCCGATCCGGGCAATCCATCGACAAGGTGATAGCCATTGGCGGTGGAGCGAAGAATGAAACGTGGCTGCAAATCCAGGCGGATGTGTTTAATGCGGATGTGGTACAACTCGAAAACGAACAAGGCCCGGGGATGGGGGCCGCCATGTTGGCGGCTTACGGCTGCGGCTGGTTCGGCTCATTGGCTGCCTGTGCCGAAGCGTTCGTGAAACGGAGCCGGGTGATCCACCCGATCCCGGAACATGTGGCACAATATCGGTCTTTGTTTGCGATTTACCAAAAG
>DASTWO010000082.1:0-35223 GCA_035776675.1 Caryophanales bacterium | reverse complement strand
GTTCCTCAGGGCGGAAGTTTGCCACCGGCTTCCTCCAGACACGAGGTCGCCCTCCATGCCCTTGCCTTAAGCTACAACTACTACTGCCTTCACTGTTCGGGACTCTCACCCTATAGCCTGCACCCATGCCGGGCACACAAGAAAAAGCAAGCTTGATCGTTCCAAGCTTGCTTTTTTCGACTTATTTTATTCTAAAATACTTGCTCCAGTTCCTTAACGCCTGGGACTTCTGCGATCAGGGCGCGTTCGATTCCGGCTTTCAGCGTGATTGTCGAGCTTGGGCAACTGCCGCAGGCTCCCATCAGACGCACCTTCACGACACCCTCTTCGACATCGACCAGATCCACGTCACCGCCGTCACGAAGCAAAAAAGGACGAAGCTTATCCAATACATCTGTTACCTGCTCATACATCGGGATCGACTCCTTTTATCCATAAATACTAAATGTCATTACTTTGCTATTTGCTATGCTTATTGTACGATAAATGAGAAGTTCTATCAACTATTTTTGCTTAAAGGAGGGGTGCCTTGTGCATTCCCTGGAGATTGTTGTGTATGGATCGGATGCCCCGTGTCCGAGCTGTCTTCATGCCCCGTCTTCCAAGGAAACAAAGGAATGGATTGAGGCGGCGATTCAACGGAAATTCCCGGGTCAGGACTTGCCGATCCGTTATGTCGATATTGAAAATCCGCAACTCGAACAAGACCATGAGTTTTGCGAACGAATTCTTGCCGATGCATTTTTTTATCCGCTCGTTGTCATTAACGGAGAAGTCGTCGGGGAAGGCGACCCGCGCCTCAAAAAGATTTACGAAGTGATTGAACAATACGGCTTTGAACCGGTGCCGTTAAAAGGGTAAAGAAAACGTCCCCTTATAGGAACGAGCTCTCTTTGAAGGTGTAAACACGCGTGTGGATTCGAAAAGAACTCACATGCTTATTTTGTTCAGATTCGAAAGGAGCCGCATACTTAAATGACGATCAATATGAAAAAGTGCACGATTGAAGATTTACCCAAACTTCAAGAAATTAGTTGTGAAACTTTTCATGAAACCTTTCAGGATCAGAATTCACCCGAAAATATGAAGGCCTATTTGGAAAAGGCCTTTAACTTCAATCAATTAGAGAAAGAATTAGCCAATAGTGATTCGCAATTCTTTTTTCTTTATTTCAATAATGAAGTCGCTGGATATTTAAAGGTCAATACGAATGTTGCCCAGTCAGAAGTTATGGGTGATGGATCCCTTGAAATTGAGAGAATTTATATAAAGAGCCCCTTTCAAAAACAAGGGCTTGGTAGATATTTGCTTAATAAAGCTATTGAAATGGCGTTGGAAGGAAATAAAAAGAAAATCTGGCTGGGCGTATGGGAGAAAAATGAATTTGCAATTGCTTTTTATAAGAAAATGGGGTTTATTCAATCCGGAGCCCACTCTTTTTATATGGGTGATGAACAACAAACGGACATTATTATGACCAAAAGACTCATATGAGTCTTTTTGAAGGTTTCTAAGATAACAGGTAATGGATATAGGAATCAAAAACGCCTGGATCAAATCGAATCCAAGCGCTTTCGGAAACCCTTTATTCTAATGGGCAGTTCTTTTATCCGTTTTGAAATTTGTACATCCAGAGGATGCCTGATTTCAGAAGGCGCGGCACACGGCCGGTTAAGGTGGTTCCCGCCATTAAACCGAATCCTTCTTTCTTACCAAGTGAACCGAACGTTCCTTTCAGCTTGATGGACGAAAGATTAGGCAACGGTTCGTTCTTCCACTTCTTCTTCAGCACTTCGGCGATTTGATCAGCTTGCAATTCGGCAAGCTGGGCGCTGGGGGCATGAGGTAAACTTGCGCAGTCACCGACTACAAAAACACCGTCATGCCCCGGTATTTCATGATGGTCCGTCAAAACAACCCGACCGCGGTTATCCTTTTCCACATCGAGTTCGTTAATGAGCCCATTCGGGCGGATTCCTGCGGTCCAAACAATTTCGTCGCTTTCAACTGGTTCATTGTGGTTGTAGACGATATTCGGCTCTACTTTTGTAATATTCGCCTCGTTGATGATCCTGACATCATGTTCGATAAACCATTGCTGGACATATCGGCTGATCCGTTTAGGCAACGAAGAAAGAATGGTCTTGCCGCGGTCGAATAGACAGATCTTTAAATCGGGACGGCTTTCATATAATTCGGCCGCCAGTTCCACACCACTTAATCCGCCGCCTACGATGGAGACCGTCGCGTTTTTCCCTGTACTGCTCAGGGCTTCATACGCTTTTCTGGCCTGGCAGATGGTTTGGATGCTGTGAGTATGTTCTTTGGCCCCGGGAATTTCATGATAAGAGTCCACCGACCCCATTCCGATCACCAGGTCATCATAGGTTAGGGCTTCTCCGTTATCCAGATAAACGGTCCTGCCCGATAAATCGATCCTGTTTGCTTCTCCGCACTTTGATGAGAACTGGGAGTGTTCGGGGAAAGCCATACGGACTTTTGAGTCCGATGTCGTTCCTGCCGCAAGCGCATAATATTCCGTTTTCAAGCCATGATAAGGCTGGCGGTCGACAAGGGTAATGCGTACATCATCAGGAAGTTTGTCAGTCAAAACATCCTGAAGCAAACGCATTCCGCCGTAACCGCCGCCCAATACGAGAAGTTCTTTCATTTATTTTTTCCCTTCTTTATCAATAGACTGTCCTCTCGTTATGAATGTCATTCCAAAAAGCCATTGCAAGTATAGCGAATAGAACTCGGTTTGACAACAATTTCACAGTGTTTTTTTGTTGACTATCTCGTTTGGGCAGGTTAGGATATGTAGGTAGAACTGCCTGAATGACGGGGAATAGAAGGTGATAACATGAATCCCATCATTGAATTTTGCATGAACAATCTGGCGAGTGGTTCCCAGAAAGCATTTGAACAACTTGATAAAGATCCGGATCTTGATGTGATCGAGGATTTTTGTTTAGGAAATTGCACTCAATGCGCCCGAGGGCATTATGCACTTGTCGAGGGAGAATATGTATCCGGAGAGACACCGGAGGCACTCGTCAAGAATATATATAAGCATCTGGAAGAGAATCCGATGTTTTAACTTGATGGTTCGAGCACCTGCGAAAGCGGTGCTTTTCTTATAGAAAAATAAAATGAGACGGAGGGGACCCACTGCCATGGAGGAGCGTCTACCTTTTACAAAAATGCACGGGTTGGGCAATTGTTATATTTATGTGAACGGTTTTGAGCATCCGTTACCGGAGGAACAATTATCGCAATTGGCTCAGGAGGTTTCCGACCCCAATACCGGAATCGGGGCCGATGGTCTTATTTTGATAGGTCCGTCGGAAACGGCCGCGATGAAAATGAGGATATTCAATAAAGACGGCTCAGAGGCAAGGAACTGTGGGAACGGTCTCCGCTGTGTCGCGAAATATGCTTATGAAAACGGGCTGGCAAGCGATACGCAGTTTGACATTGAGACCTTGAGTGGGCCCGTGCAGGCAAGCGTCCATACAACGGACAGCCGTGTTGAAGAAGTAACGATTGATATGGGGCGCCCTGGTTGGAGACGCGGCGATTTGCCCATGACAGGGGGAGCGCCTGGAGATGAATTGATAGACGTTGTGATAGAAGTGGGCGGGGAAGAGGCAGTCATGACCGGTGTTTCGATGGGGAATCCACACTGCGTGTTTTTTGTGAACGCTCCGGTGGATCAGGCTCCGGTTGATCAGTATGGTCCTGTTCTGGCTGATCATCATCCGTTGTTTCCAGAAGGTGTAAACGTTGAATTTGTTGAGATGGCGGATTCGACTGAAATGCATTTTCGTGTGTGGGAACGGGGGTCCGGCATCACTCAAGCTTGTGGAACCGGTGCCTGCGCGGCTGTAGTCGCGGCTGTTCTGACCGGTAAAGTGGAGAAAAATATTGAAGTTACTGTGCACTTGCTTGGCGGTGATCTGAAGGTCCGTTGGGGAACGGACGAACGTGTATATATGACAGGGCCGGCTGTCAAGATTTGTGAAGGCACTTATTTTATTTGAACAACGGATGGGTTCAGAAACCGAAAGCTTGTGATTCAGAGGCATTCCTTTTATAATATAAGGTAGTGAAAGGCTTAAGGGGAACCTTTTCCAGCCAACTATGTACGAATGGGAGGCATAACCATGCTTACGATTACCGAAGCGGCCAGCCAGCAAATCAAGGAAATGATGGAAGGCGAAGGCAGCACAGCCCAGTATTTGCGTTTTGGCGTGAAAGGCGGCGGGTGCAGCGGATTGTCTTACGGGCTCAGCTTTGACGATGAAGTCAATGATGGGGATAAAGAGATCGAGCAACAAGGTCTGAAAATATTGATTGACAGTGATAGTTCACCGCTTGTTCAAGGAACGAAAATTGATTATAAACAAAACATGATGGGCGGCGGGTTCGTCATTGACAATCCGAATGCGCTTGTATCGTGCGGTTGCGGTTCTTCGTTCAAGACAGCGACCAACGCCGGTACGCCGGAAAAGTGTTAAAAAGATATTTGTAACCTCTCGGGCGAAGGTCCGGGAGGATTTTAAATGGAGCCGCATTGACGCATATATTGATTTCGACGCATAAAGGTCTGTTTTCGGTGCAGAAGTTCTCACTTTGATGCAAAAGTCCAGATTTCGGCTTATAAATTTCGGTTTTGACGCAAAAAACCTGATTTGGACTCATGTGATTCTTGAAAGGGACAGGGTAAGTTATAGCAACGAGAAAGCACTTCCAACTGTGGGAAGTGCTTAGTTCTGCCTGTAAACATCAATTTTGCGGAGATTCTGTTGGAAGTCCCGATACAAGTTTTGCGGACGAATATCGATTGTTCGCCAACCGTTCTGCCTCAGATAGCGTTTCTTCCGTTGATCGAATACTTTTCCGGCTGTTGTTGGCGGCTCGCAATAGACCGCAATTTTATGAGAAAGCAGGGCCAGGTCAATCTCATACGGACCGCACGGTACTTTGGCCGCGACGACGAAACCACGCATTTTCAGTGAATCATACAACCAAAGCTGCGTAGGATTTTCACATTTCTCTCGTTCCGGGTCTGCAGGCACCAGCATAAGAGGCGAATCCTCGCGGAAACTAAAGAAGATAACAGGTATGGCGAGTAAGGTAAGGGCTGTTCCTACTCCTAACAGAAGCGTCATTTGTCATCACCCTTACCATTATGGCCAAGTTCTATAATTTCATATTCGTGCTGTGTTGCGGTTGAACTCTTGCCTTTGGATCGATGTATGATTTCGCATTGTTGACTGCGGTGGGTCCTTCACCGAAACCGGTCGCGATCAGCTTGACTTTGCCATCATAGGTGACTATATCTCCGGCTCCATAGATGCCCTTGATGTTTGATTCCATCCTTGTGTTGACAAGAATCGAATTCTTCTCAATCTCCAATCCCCAATCCTTGATCGGGCCAAGCGAAGAGATGAATCCATAATTGACGATTACTGAATCTACATCAATGGTTTTTTCGGCTTCGCTTTTTGCTTCTTGGAGGACAATCTTCTGAACGGCGTTATCATCACCGATTAACGCTTTCGGTATATACGGTGTCATCACATTGACTTTCGATTTCATCAGATTTTCGACGCTTTGTTCGTGTGCCCGGAATTTGTCACGACGATGGACCAGTGAAACTTCATCGGCAATTGGCTCTAACATCAGTGACCAATCGACTGCGGAATCGCCTCCGCCGCAAACCACTACTCGTTGTCCGGCGAACTGCTGCATGTCTTTCACGAAATAATGCAGGTTCTTGTCTTCGTAATTTTCAGCTCCGTCCACTTTCAACGGCCGAGGCTGGAAAGCTCCGACTCCCGCCGTAATAATGACCGTTTTCGAATAATGGACATCTTTGTCGGTCGTTAATTTAAAGAGTTGTTCTTCAAGTTTCTCGACGTTCTCAACCGTTTCCCCCAAAACGATTGACGGATCGAAGAATTCAGCCTGCTCAATGAGATTGTCAACAAGCCCCTGGCCGCTGATTTTCGGAAAACCGCCGACGTCTAGAATATCTTTCTCGGGATAAAGTGCGGAGAGCTGGCCGCCAAGCTGCGGCATGGCCTCAATAATTTTGACTTTCATTTTGCGAAGGCCCCCGTAAAAAGCTGTGAACATGCCTGTCGGCCCTCCGCCGATAATCGTAATGTCGTATGTGTTTTCTTCGGTCAACCCCGACACCCCCAACATTTGTTGTATATTGTACATTCATATGATTTTGCAATAAGAATACCAAACATTTCTCATTATATCGCATTCCTGCCCGCGAGTGAAAGGTTCCGGGTTGAAATGTCATTGAAAAAGGAATATCATAAATAATGGCGGAAAAAATATGCGCAAACTTTGATCGGTTTCGCAGAAGTTTTCCTTTGCGTGTGGTTATAAAAGAATAAGTGAAGAATCTCACAAAGTGATTTCGAAGTGTGGATAGCGCTGGCATTTCGAAGAAATCGGCTACATAAGGAATGGTTTGAGGAATTGGCGCCTGAGTCAATTTTTCCTTATACATTTGAACTTATAATAAATTAAATTGAAAAAAGGTGATCGTTTTGCAAAAGCCAAGAATCGTCATCCTCGGCGCCGGATACGGCGGTATGATGACAACGACAAGACTGACGAAGAAGTTAGGAACGAACGACGCGCACATTACCCTTGTCAACAAGCACAACTATCATTATCAGACGACATGGTTGCATGAGGTGGCTGCGGGTACGATTCACCAGGATCGCGCTCGTATGCTCATTAGCGATGTAATCGACACGAAACGTGTGAATCTGGTTTGCGATTCCGTCGTTGAGATCAAGAAAGACGAGAATCGTGTCATTCTTGAGAACGGCGAGCTGGAATACGATTATCTCGTGATTGGTCTCGGATTTGAATCAGCGACGTTTGGCATCAAAGGTTTGAAAGAAAACGCCTTTTCAATCCGAAGCGTGGATACGTGCCGGGAAATCCGTGATCACATCGAGTATCAGTTTGCCCGTTATCATAATGAAGAGGAAGACCGCGAGGAGCTTCTAACGATTATCGTAGGCGGGGCAGGATTTACAGGCATTGAATTTGTCGGTGAATTGGCAGCTCGTATTCCTGAATTGTGCAAGGAATACGATATTGATCGCGAGAAAGTACGCCTGATCAACATTGAAGCGGCGCCAAGCGTGCTGCCTGGATTCGACGAAGAGCTTGTTGAATACGCGCAGAATCTTCTTGAAAGCCGCGGCGTTGAATTTATGATTGATACGAAGATTCAGGAATGCACAGAAGACAGTGTCATTGTAGGATCCGGTGAAGAAATTAAATCAGCGTCGATTATTTGGACGGGTGGCGTACAAGGCAACTCGGTCATGGCTGAATCCGGCTTTGAGACGAATCGTGGGAAATTACCGGTTGAGAGCGATTTGCGGGCGAAAGGTTATGACAACATTTTCGTAATCGGCGACTGCGCGCTTGTGATTAATCCGGAAAATGAACGGCCTTTTCCACCGACTGCCCAAATCGCAATGCAGGAAGCAGGAACTGTTGCGACTAATTTGAAGGCGTTGATCCGCGGAGAGAAACTTGAGTCATTCAAGTTTGATAACAAAGGAACAGTAGCTTCTCTAGGCAACCGTGAGGCTGTCGGAATCGTATTCGGTGATCACAAGCTGTATGGATCTACAGCTATGGCGATGAAGAAGATTATTGACGATCGCTATCTGATGATGTTGGGCGGGCCGGGTCTCGTCCTGAAGAAAGGAAAGCTGAACTTAATCGGCTGGTAGTCATTTAAATCATTGAAAAGGTGTCTGTCACAGCAACAAACCGCTTGGTCGGATTTGTTCGAGGGCCATTGGATGAAAAGGTGAAACCCTTTTGTCGATTGCCTTCAGCTGTGGAGATGCCTTTTTTTGATTTTCTCAAAAAACTTAAGAAACAACGAGAAAAATCGCGTAACGAAGAGATGGAATCCCTTACATCATTGGAGACGACGGAATAGGAATGTTTGCATTTTTCGAAATCCCTGTTATGATTATCTGAAAAATCCGAAAGGGAGTGGCCGAAATGAGAAACCAACCAGCAAAGGCTAATCAGAGAAAATGTCCTTATTGTGGAGGGCAAGGGTACTTCCAGTTGCTATTAGGAGGATCGGAAACTTGTGATCATTGTCAGGGGAATAATTGGGAATATAGAAATAACAAGGCTTGATCGGTCAAACACAGCAATCTTTGGATGGAGCGGAACCCCTGAGGGTTCTCTTTTTTTGCACGCAATGCGGATAGGATAAAAGAATTTTTGTGGCAGAATTCATTGAAGAAGTGGACTCCGGGGATCATAGAAGGCGTATGATCCCCGAAACGGGGGCGAGGAGTAAGCTAGGGGGATCATAGAGGGCGTATGATCCCCGAAACGGCGGCGAGGAGTGAGCTAGGGGGATCATAGAGGGCGTATGATCCCCGAAACGGCGACGAGGAGTGAGCTAGGGGGATCATAGAAGGCGTATGATCCCCGAAACGGCGGCGAGGAGTAAGCTAGGGGGATCAGAAGAAGGAGGAGGCGCCGAATTAAAAAAAAGCCATTTCAGGCTTCCTTTATATCCTATTTGCGAGCCATAGGATAAACTGTCTTTCTTTTGCTGTCAGTTCTCTTCCTAACCTCTTCTTGAATTCCTTATAAAGGTGACAATAATGAATCAGGCTCACTCCCCGAAAATGAGTCTTTATGACTATATTTCCTTCATCATAACACGTAAATTGTCAGACATAAATAAATCTGATTCTGCCGTCGGCTGACGTATAAGTGCAGTGTCTCTTACAAAGGTATCACGTATTAAGGAACTTTTTTGTTGTAATGGCTGGATTGTCACTGTTCTGTCAAGTCCGGAAATTGACGGAGTCCCGGCGTTCCAGTAAACTGAATATGGATTATGGAGGTGTGAAGGATGCCTGTGCAGATGAATCCTGCCCAAATCATCATTTCAATCATTTTGTTTATGATTCTGTTTTTCGGGATTGGTTTTATTGCCAATATGTTATTACGTTCATCATGGGTGCCGGCGGTGATCTATCCCCTCATTGTGATCTTGATCGTCGATCGCGTCCATTTTTACGAATATGTTACGAATTTCCAAAACGCCATTACAGATTTGATCCACCAATTTACCGTGTTACAGCCTGTTGACATTGCGGTCTTGAGCTCGGGGTTCCTCGGGGCCATCATTGCCGGGGTCATTATTCGTTTATTGCGTTCTAAAGGATATCAGATGTTTTAACTGTAATTTTCATTTGATGAAAGAGGCCGGAAGGTTCCCGGTCTTTTTTGTATGCATTTATTCCACTCATGTATAATTCCCGATTCTGTTGGACAAGATGAGTCAGCAGAGGGGAGTGGAAGATTTGCAGACTTTGAGGAATTTCTCACGGAGATTGTTCATCACTGTATTATTCTTTGGCGCTTTGCTGACAACGTTGCAAGTGCTTTCGGGTGTGGAGGCCAAAGATATTGGGATCTGGTTTTCCCGGCAGACCTCTTTCTTTGAGGATGGATCCTCATCAAAGGTTGACAAGCGTCTGAACGTGAAGACGACTCTCGACGCTAAATCACTTCCGCATGTGAAAGAGACGGAGAGGCAGATTTCCAGTAAGTCGGTTACGACGGAATCGTTGGCAGAAGCGGTCAATTGGGGGAAGTATCCCTCCAAAGTCGTTGTGGCCACTGGGTATACGGCCGGTGTGGAATCGACAGGCAAAACCCCTGAACATCCGGCTTATGGGATTACGTATAGTGGTGTTAAGGTCAGACGTGATTTATATTCGACAATCGCGGCGGATCCCGCTGTATTCCCCATCGGAAGCATTTTGTACGTTCCTGGTTACGGTTATGGTGTTGTAGCTGATACAGGTTCTGCGATCAATGGCAATGAAATTGATCTGTACTTTCAAACGGTTGAAGACGTTTATAATGAATGGGGCAAACAAAAGGTTAAAGTATATATTGTCCAGGAAGGCGACGGACATCTGACAAGCGAAACGATGAAAAGATTGAATCATAGAGACTCGTTGGAAGTATATCGCGAGAAGATCTCGGAAGAGGTTACTTAGAATAGCAAATACAAATAACCCGGACTTTGGTTCGGGTTATTTAGGTATGAACAAATCATGCGGATTGGTTCGTTTTATACCGTTCGGTCTTGTCCCAGTGCACCTCTTGTTGCAGGCAGACTCGTTTCACTTCCAGAATAAGGGCATAGATGACGAGAAGAATCCACAGCTGCGAGTACGTAAAGTACATGAACAATACGACCAGAACATTCTTCGCAGTTAATTCGTTTTTTTCAATACTGAGACCTAGAAGCACCTCGGTGACAAATAATAAGAAAGCCATGATCAGTAACACGAAGGCAATAGATCCATGCTTCAGATGTAAGTCTGTGAACAGATTTAGCACCAAAATCCCATGAGAGGCGAGGATACCGAACAGAAACATGAAGTACGTGAAGAAAAAATAAAATAAATCCAACAGGATCGTCTTTTTCTTCAATTCCCGCCACTTGAATAAGTATTTAATGACTACATAAAGATTGCCCCGCGCCCATCTTGTCCGTTGTCGCCACCAAACTCCTAAGGTTTCCGGTTCTTGTTCCCATGTAAGAGCATTCGGCAAGAACCGAATATAGTAGCCCAGATTATATACACGAATGCTTAATTCAGTGTCTTCCGTCAACGCGCCAGGGTCCCATCCGCCTAATGAATCGAGAAGATGGCGACGGATGGCAAAATTGGTACCGGGAATGGTGGCGAACTTCAGCCAGTGCCAGCGACCGGCCTGGGCCATCCATTGAAAACAAATGGTTTCTATATTGATGAACCGAGTGAGCAGATTCCGATTTGCATTCATGACACGGAAACGGCCGATGACCGCACCGGCTCCCGTATCGTTTTTCAAGGTAACGGCAAGACGCAAAACAGCCATTTCATCGGGAACATTGTCTGCATCGTAAACCACGATAATTTCCCCTGTTGCGTGTTCCAATCCATAATTCAAGGCGCTTGACTTGCCTTTTCCGGCAAACGGAGGGCTGGTTTGGACGCTTTTTATTTGACTGTTCTTTGCAGCGTACCGTGCAGCAATCGTTCCTGTATGGTCACTGGAGTTATCATTGATCACGATAATTTCCAACATTCCATCCGGATACTTCAGTTTACTCATCGCCTCCAATGTATCCTGAAGGACAACCTCTTCATTATGAGCCGGAATCAAAATGCTGACTTTTGGATAATTTTCTATCGGGAAGAACTTGTTTTGCACCGTATTCCGGAAACGGACCGCTTCGGCATATCCTCCATGGGTCAAGAACATATGGTAGAGAAGCATCCCCCAAATTAATATCAATAAGAGGAAAAATATCAGGTTAGCCGCCATAGGATTTCATCTCCTTCGTTTTCAATGACTTACGGGTTTGTCGGCTGATACGAAGGATATTGAGTATGAATAACAAAACAGCAGCTCCGGAGGCCCCCACAAGGATCCACATGATATTTCCCGTAATTTTCTCACCGAATTTATTTATTTTATAGGGAGCGAACGTCAGGTTCGAGTCGACATTAATTTTCCCTGAATCCGATTGTATGGTGACGCCAGGAGCTTTGACGGTTTTATTGATATTCTTCAGGTTGATCCACTTAATCTTCGGAATTTGTTCCATTTTTCGTATAAGTTCACGAAATGGATCCATCCCGAGATAAGGGTGATAGAACCCGCCTATTACGCCATCTTGGATGATCAACTGCTGATTTGCCTTATTTATCATTCTTTCCACAGCTTGAGAATCATCGTCGGGAACGTAACCGATTGTCTCCGGAAGCAGCAGCATATTGTTCAAAAATGACGGGCGGGTAAGATAGGGAGACGTTCTTACATTGTGCCAATCTTCGTTGGAAATCTGTAACTGGCCGACGTAGGTTGAGAAATAGTTCGAAACCCTTTTGTAACCTTCCAGGGACATTGCATAATGCGGTGCCTCAAAGGCAAGCGGATAGAGCTTTTCAATGGTTAATTCATGGATGCCTTTCGTCAGTTTCTTGTCGATATACTTTTTCTCAAACTTCTTGAGTGTTTCGAGGTAAGCTTTGTAGCTTTGTTTATCAGGGAAATCCTTTTGGGAAAGTTTGACGTCCTTTTCATCCGCCGCATGAAAGATGGGCGTATTGTTCTTCACATCCCAAAATTCAAATCCTTCCCCTGTCTCGCTTTTTCTATATTGGTGGGTATAACCGTGCATGATAATACTGCCGCCATGGCTTTGCATGTATTGAAGGGCTTTCACTACCTCCGGAGAGTCGGAGAAATGGTATTCCCGATGGGTTTTCGGGTCTTTAAAAACCGGAATGACCGCAATCATATAAGGAATGTGCTTCTGATACAGGAAATGGCCGATTTTCATTAATTTCTCAGGATCCGCCATTGGGTGTACATCCTCCAGGCGAATATAAGCCGGATGAACCGGATCTGGCGAACTGTGGAAAATTCCGTGTAAACTGATTCCGAGAAAGGTGGCAAACGACGAGTTTAAGCGATTGTGTGCGAAATAATAACTGGATCCGCGATGAACCAATAAAGGATATACGTTGTGATCATTCAGGGCTTCTGATATTGTAGCAGCCGGTTCGGTCATAGTTACTTCATAAATAAGGTTACTGTCGGGAAGGATTACCCGTTTTTGCTTTTTCACATTCAGAAGTTGTTCGATTTCAACCTGCGTGGAGATGTTCACAAAGGAAAAAGGTTTCCCAAGTTGTTCGACATTGGCCCCGATAGCCACGAATGTCCCTTCAAAGGAATTGGAAATGTTACGGAATCTTTGTGGCAGTTCCGTTTCCACCGTACCGAAATAAAATAGGTATTGGATGTCCTCGAGGTCCGATGCACGAACATTTTTGGCGTTTTTGAATGTGAGGTTGTTTGTAAAGTGACTTAATAGAACATCAAGCATCCTGACTTTTGAATTTAATTTTCCCTCATTAGTTGAATAAACAACAAGAACTTCAGCCTCCGGTTTTTCAAGCGTATCGGCATATGTCGGATCGGTCGAAAAGGTAAAAAGAAAAAGGCAAGCTAACACTGCAGTTAACATGATTTTCATTGACGTCATCAGGATCCGCCCCTTTTTGTTCTTTATAAAGAACGATTCATTTCATTATATATGGTTGGGCGGTGGGGGCAAAGTCAATTTTACAGTGATTTGTGCTTAATAAAGAACATTTGCTTCGATAATCTCCGATTTTCTCCGTTTTACTTACAATTTCATTCTTTAAAAAGAACAAAATTAATAAAAATACCACCGGATCCTTGCCTTGAATCCGGTGGTTGCATAAATCCAGTAAGATTGATTTCAATATGTCTTATTCGATTAAGCGGCTGTTTGGTAGGTCGATTTGCGCACGGAACGGTAAATCCGCGGCGCAATAACAGCGGCAACGACGGTAAAGAAAATATCTTTCGGCAAGAAAGGCAGCATTCCCATCCAGGCGAGCCCGTATGAGATGCCATCGGCTCCACCATACCAGAAATTAAGCGCAAAATACATGATGGTTGTCCCGATACCGTAATTCAGGATAAGTCCGACGAAACAGGCTACGAGAAACCGCGGCAAGCGCGGATTTGGTTTGGCTTCAATGATCTTCCCGGTTGCATAAGCCACGAAGATAAAAGAAACAATAAAGCCGAAGGTCGGGTGAAAGATTGTTCCCGGACCACCGCTGAATCCGGCGAACACCGGGACCCCGATCAGGCCGACGATCATGTAAACAATCATCGAAATGGTTCCAAGCCGGCTGCCCAGCAAAGCTCCGGCCATTATGGCGAAAAACGTTTGCATGGTTAAAGGGATGGTGCCGAAGCTAATCATGGCGGTAAGGTTCGCTCCTATTGCCATCAATGCGGCAAACATTCCCGCATAGGCCAAATCGAGCGGCTGCCACTTACGATTGGTTTGAGTCATGGAAAAAGTCCTTTCAATTCTGGAAATGATTTCATCTCCATTGTTCTGTTTTAGTATGTAGCGTTCTTTCTATATAATCAGCACCATCATACAGAATAAAAGCAACTTTTGTCAACTTAAAATTAATTAAGGTTAACACAAATAATCGAAATTAGTACTATAAGCCTATTTTGAATGAAAACCGTTTCAAGATTCCTCATTTGTGGAAATTGAACATTGTTCCCTAAATGACATCTAAGTTCAAACAGAAGGAGAGGACAAAATGGCACAAGGAAAATTAAAAAAGAGGTTGAACGGTACCGATTTATTATTGCTCGGTGTCGGTTCAATCATTGGTTCGGGATGGTTGTATGCCGCCCAAAACGGCGCGCAGATGTCCGGGCCGAATGTCTGGATTTCCTGGATTATCGGCGCGGTCATTATTATTCTAATCGGCCTTGTTTATTCAGAATTGGCCGCTGCGCTTCCAAGGGCAGGTGGCTTTATCAGGTACCCGGACTTCACTCACGGTTCAGCCGTAGGGTTCTTGATCGGCTTTCTGTCAATGTTGGCCTATTCCAGTGTTGTCGCTATTGAAGTAGAAGCGTCTCGCGGGTATTTGCAGGTTTGGTGGCCAGCATTGGAACAGGCTGATGGCACACCAAGTGCACTTGGTTTTGGGGTACAGGTTCTCATGATTATTCTTTTCTTCCTGGTCAATTATTGGAGTGTCAATATATTTGGGAAGACGAATACGTTTGTAACCATTTTCAAGTTTGTCGTACCCGGCTTGATTATTATCTTTCTGCTTATGCACCTGGATTTTAGCAATTTTTCAGTGGGCGGTGCAAATCCTGGAGGAATAGATGGCATCTTTGCCGCTGTTACCGGAGCGGGAATCGTGTTTGCCTTTAATGGTTTCCGAATGCCGGTAGAGTTTGCCGGAGAAGCCCGAAATCCACAGAAGGATATTCCAAGGGCGGTTATTCTGTCTGTTGTAATCGGTTTAATTATTTATCTGCTTCTACAGTTTGCTTTCATCGGTGCAGTGCCAGGTGATATGCTCTCAGGAGGATGGTCCTCGGTTAAATTTGATTCTCCATGGGCCGGTTTGGTCGGAGTGTTTGGACTTGGTTGGCTTGCCAATCTCGTGATATTGGATTCGATTATTTCACCGACCGCGACAGGAAATATTTATTTTTCAGCAACGGCTCGTACCATTTTCGCATGGGCGAAGAACGGTACATTCTATAAACTGTTTACCAAAGTTGACCAAAGAACGGGTCTTCCACGCGGAGCATTATGGCTTACGTTGATCTTTGCGATCTTGTGGATGTCTCCGGCACAGTTTCAGGTTTGGGAAGGCCTTGTGGTCGCCAGTACTTCCGCGAAAGCCCTGACTTTCGTTGTCGGCCCTACCTCTCTGATGGCGCTAAGGAAAAACGCTCCTAATTTGGAGAGACCGTTCTTCTTGAAAGGTGCTCATATTATCGCGCCGTTAGCGTTTATAGCTGCGACGTTGACCGTCTATTGGGGCGGCTGGGAAACCATCTCGTTTCTTGTTCCGATCATTATTCCTTCACTTGTGATTTATTTCGCATTTGTTGATTACAATGATGAATATAGCAAAACCTTGATCGGTTCCCATTTCAAGAAATCGTTGTGGTTGATCTTTTATTACATTTACATGTTGGTGATCTCGTATCTCGGCAGCTTCATTCCCGAGGATATGGGGTCAGCGATTATCCCGGCGCCATGGGATACAGTTGCTTGCGCGCTTGGGTCGCTGTTCTTCTATTATTGGGGTGTCAACAGCGGTTTGAAGGAACCGCGCATTGATGATCCTGAAAGTGAATAAGCAACATAGCCTCCGCCTCGAGTCCAGTCTCGGGGCGGATTTTTTTTCTGAGTAAATTTCTTGGGCAGGGCTGCTTTTGTTGAATGGCGAAAAGAGTCGTTTCGATCCTTAATCCATCGAATTTCACTAAAATAATTCGCTAAAAAGAACGAAAAGCGGCAATAATCATTGAAAATTTAAGAAAAATCAAGAAAATCAAAGAAATACGGACAGAATGTTCATTAAATAAAACGATTGGACGGGATATGAAAGTTTGCATTCTTTCAGCAGGAAGCTATAATCATGTTAACTTGTTCTTTAAATAGAACATATCAATCTTTGGAAAGAACAAAATGGTTTGGAATGTCAAAGATAAATTTGTCATTGAATCAAGACGAAAGACCTATATATGTACTGTAGTCAAAATAATGAGCTTACTGACTAAATGAGGGCAAGGGGGGAGCGTTATTCTAATATTGCGGAACGGGACCTATGTCAGCCAAATTAACGGGCATGAAATCGGATTAATCTATAAAGGAAAAAACGAGGCACAGTTGTATATTGATGGTGTTTATAAAGGGGTTTGTCCATTTGACTGTATTAAGAAAAAAATTAAGAAAGTCGAGGAGAATCCGATATACTTATACAACCTGAAAAAAGCAGACCGGATATTGTTGAAGGAATTGCGAAAGCCGAGAAAAAGCTGAGGGCTCTCAGCCTCAGCTTTTTTCTTGTTGGCTTCTCCATTTGTTGAAATCGAGAAAATCACGAAATTGTTTTTTGCTGACTCCCGAATCCATCGCGTCTTTCACAATTTTTAGCCACTCTTGATCCAGTTGACCGGAATTCAGATTATCCTCTTCCTGCAGAAGCGTTTCAACTGAAACATCAAGAACCGCGGCGATCTTTTCAAGAAACTGGATGGATGGGTTCGTCTGAATGTTTCGTTCAATGGAACTTAAATAGGATTTGGCCACATTGGCTCTTTCCGCCGCTTCGGACAGCGAAAGTTTCCTGTTCAATCGATATTCTTTCACTCGGTCGCCTATCATTGGGATCCCTCATTTTCATTACGACAACTTTACTCAGACTACGCAAAAGGAGCGAGTCTATGTAAGGGTCACACTCATTTTAAATATATTGTACAGCAATTCAATTGTTCTGTAAATAGAACACTAAATAGGTCGGGATCAGCTTATTGTTCTTCATGCATCATGACTTTGTCTGGCGTTTCAAGTTCGCTTGCTTGCCTGAGAAATGCGCGGATCTCATCCGGGGGAATTCCCATTTGTTTCGCTTCGACGATCATTTGCACCCAATCGTTGTCAAGATTCTTATCCGTCATTGCCTATATTCCCTCCTAAGAAACTTTGGAATTCCAGAGTAACCCAGCCGTCCTGGTCTCGCGGGACTTTAGACCTGTGGTTTTGCGTCTCTGCCTTTCAGCAAGAGTTGCCTTTGTTCTGGAGGGCTTCGATGTGATTTCTTGTAGTTCATTTATATCAGATAGAATTTTTCATGAAACCTATCTAAAGTTAGGTTTTTGAAAAAAAGTATGTGAAAAGACAGGATATTTCCATGATTTGTCGAAGATATCATACAAAAGAAGGGGATTATTATGGAAAATAAGATTTTATCTTCCTGTTTTTCAAAAAATGACATATATCGTCATGATCCGACAATGATCTCTCGTCCCAGATTGCTTCAGAAACTGGATAAGAGTTTGGAAGGTACATTGACCTTAATATGTGCTCCGGCTGGTTATGGGAAAACAACCTTGGTTAATAATTGGCTGAAGAAACGAGAGCTATCGGCAGTCCAATTAAGTTTTCGAAGCGGGGCCGAAAAAGATGGATTCCGTTTTCTAAGAGAATTCCAACCCGATCTCTCCCCACTAATAGCTGAAGCTCAGTTGTATGTTTTCGACGATTGCCAGTGCATTCAATCCGCCTCTGTATTTGAGAGGTTAAGCTTATTTATTTCGGCATTACCCCCTCGGTCACACACTATAGTGATGACTCGTATAGAACCGAGTCTCCCACTTTCAAAGTTACGTTTAAGCGGCAGGCTGAATGAGATTCGCCAGCAAGATTTAAGACTGGACAAAGCCGAGTCGTTTGAATGGTTCAAGTCTTGCACGGATACCCCATTGACAGAAAGTGAATATGATCAGATAGAGAATTGGACAGAAGGATGGCCTATTGCGCTCTCATTTGCCGCTCGTTGTATGATAGAAAGCCATAGTGCAGCCAAGGTTGTCGACATACTACCTGGACATCCGGGGTTTGCAGATTACTTACAACAAGAGGTGTTTTGCCCGCTTTCAAATGATCTTCAGATCTTTCTTATGAAAACTTCGGTAACCGAATGGATCATGCCAGGTTTGTGTGACAGGCTTGTCGGTGAGGAACAAGGTCAAAAAGGGTTTGAAAAGATCAAAAGACTGCTTTTATTCGAGAATGGAATCGGGGAGGGCAAGACAGGTTTAAAATATCATTCTTTGTTCGCGGCATTTCTTCGTTCTGAAGCTTCCAAACGGCTGGGGCCAGAGGTTGCGGTACTCCATCGAAGAGCGAGTCAATGGTTTGAAGAGCACGGATACAAGGTAGAGGCTGTCGATCAGGCTTTGGAAGCCAAGGACTATGAAAATACCCTTCGTCTGATTCATCAATACGCACCGCATTTCTTCCGGATTGGCAAGCAGCATTTCTTAAGAAAGTGGATGGAAGGCTTTCCGGAATTCCCCTCCAGCTTGATCATTGTGGAAGCGTGGGCGAAAGCATTACAAGGTGAGTGTGATACGGCCTTAACACGTCATGATGAAGTAAATGGTGGAAATGATGCTGAAATCTCATTTGTTAAAGGCTATATAGCGCTTTGCCGTTATGAAGCGAAAGAGGCATTCGAATGGTTCCGGAAGGCAACAGAGGAGGAAGGAAGGGCGGGACAATTCTTCCAGGGAGGAATGGATTTGAACCAAGGCGAGGTTCAGATCCTCCGGGGACCGATTGGGATGGGCGGCCGCTTGAATGATGCGGAGTGGTTGTATAAGGAAAGAATGCGAAAACTTTGGAAGCACAAGGAACCGGGGGTTCTCGGCTATGGTTCCGATATTATGGCGGAATTGCTGTATGAACGCAATCAACGAGAGGGCTTGATGTACTTCATCATAAGGGGAATCGAACTGGGCAAGCGTCATAGGAATATCGGCATTCTGGTTTCTGTTCATTTTATCTACATGCGGCTGAAATGGACTGAGGGAAGGGTCAATGAAGGTTGGGCCATCTATGAAAATATAAAAAAAACCGTCGAAGAGTCGTACGATCCGGAACGCTGGCTTCCTGTTCTCACAGCTTTTGAAATCCGGATGATGCTGCAAGAGATATCCCCCAGCCGTGAAGAACTGGAGAACTGGTTAACCAAGTGTTCTGTTTATGAGCGAACCGATCCAGATTTCGCTGTGGAGTATGAAGTCATGACCTATGTGAGGGTTTTGATGTTTCTGAAGCAGTATTCGCGGGCGTTGCGGATTGTAAATCAATGGTTGGATAAAGCTGAAAAGGCAGGCAGGATCGGAAGTCAGATTGAGATGTACATTTTGCGGGCCTTGATTTCTCAGAAGAAAAACAATTCAAAAAGAGCCGCTGCTAACATTTGGCGCGCGCTTAGTCTTGGGGAACCGGAGCGATACATCAGATCTTTCCTGGATGAGCGATACCCTCTCGCTGAATTATTGGCTTCCTCGTTACGAAAGAATAAGGGGTCCCAATACGAAGAGGCAGTGTTGGCTTATGGCCATAAACTACTTGGGCTATTTGAACAGGAACTTGGGGTCAGCCATTGGAGTGCAAGCAATCAATCGCTTGTTGAGCCATTAACCCAGCGAGAGCTGGAGATTCTCGGGTATGTCGAAGAAGGTTTATCCAACTCGGTGATTGCGGGCAGGCTCGGTATCAAGACGGGGACAGTGAAAGGTTATTTGATCAATCTTTATGGGAAGTTGGGTGTCCAAAGCCGGATTCAGGCGGCTGTGAAGGCGAAAGAATTGGAGTTGGTAAGAAGATGAATACGGATGTACTGTACAAGAAGGAAGGGGCTGGGAAGTTCGGCGGCCGATTGACAATTGTGACCGCTCCAGCAGGATTTGGGAAAACCACTTTGGTAAATGAGTGGTGCCGCAGGCAACCCTTTCCTTCAGCCTGGATTGATGTTAAATCCGGAGACCAAATAGATGATCCTTTTCGAAAGAAGCTATCCGATGCCATTGAAGCAGCGATCGGTTTCCCGAATCCCAAAAAAGATATGGATCATAGGAATCCTGCTGTGTTGGTTCTTGATAATGTGCATTTCCTTGAAAACAAAGCTGTCAGCCGGCTTATTAAACACTTATTCAACTGGACACCACCGTCGATCAGAATTGTGATCATTAGCCGTCATCAATTATCTTTATCCGAAGCCGCAGTTGAAATTACTGAAGAGGATCTTCGCTTTAACGAGGACCAGTCTCGATGTTTCTTTGAGAACAGGATTGGACGCGACTTGAGGGAAGAAGAGTTTGCAAACCTCCATCAGTGGGCGCAGGGCTGGCCGGGTGGGATGCAACTTCTCTCTTTGATTGTTGAAGATTACGGCGGAATCAGGCAGTGGATCGTACATTTTCAGGGAGAACATCAATATTTATCGGATTATTTGTCAGAAATTTGGGACCATGAGCCGCCCAAAGTCCGTGATTTTCTTTTACAGACGGCGGTTGTTAAGACTTTCGATGTGTCCTCATGTGAGGCTTTATTTGGAAAAGGCGGCAAGAACCATCTTCAGAAAGTTATCGATCGGCATTTAATGATTAGTTCAACTGTGTATGGGTACCGATATGAACCGTTATTTCAAGCTTTTCTGCTTCGGGAACTGCGGATGGGAAATGAAGAAGAAAGGCGTAAATACTATAGGAACGCCGCAAAGTGGTATGCGGAAGAAGGTAGGGGAATTGAAGCGGTTGACTGCATATTAAAGGCGGGAAATGCAAAGGAATCGGCCTCCTTAATCCTTCGTTTTGCGCCGGAATTGTTGAGGGAAGCCCGGTGGGAAGCAGTCGAAAGATGGGGTTGGCTGATGGGGAGGCTGCAAGGAGAGGAAAAAGGACGGCTGATGTTTTTCTATTGTTGGGTGTATTTTTTGAAAGGGGCATTTGCCGGTTTGGATGAACTCATTCAAAGAACCGAAGAACAAATAGACAGAAGTGGGTTGCCCGATGCGTATCGAGGAGAACTACGGTTGCTTCGTTCTTTCACAGGATTTGCGATTAAAGATGTGGAAGGAGCGGGAACTTATATTGATGATGCATTTTCCTTGCTCAAGGATGGAAACGTTTATTTCGACACGGAAGTGATACTGAACCGGTCGGAAGCCCAGCTGCTGAGAGGGCCGGTTGGGTTGAGAGGTCGTATGAGTAAAGTTTCCCGCTACCTCAGCAAGTTCAGGGAACATCGCGGGTCCATTCCAGAGACCTTTGCCGGGTATGCGAATACGGTTGGCGCGGAAGTGGCTTATGAAGCCAACCAAAAGGAAGAGGCCCGCAAGATTGTCAAGGAAGCTCTTGATGTTGCGGATAAACAAAAGAATGCGTCAATGCTGGTACCTGCGGCTATTTTGTATTCGCGGATTTTATCAACTAAAAAGGCGTTTCGTGAAGGCTTGTCATTTATAAATGAAGTGAGAGAAATGGTGAATGGGAAAGAAAGGCTCTGGCAGTTGTTGCTGGCTGCGCAGGAAATCCGGCTATATCTCGCGATGGGCCAGGTCAGGGAAGCGGAAAGACTCTTGTATGAGAACATTCTTCATACGAAGAATGGGGCGGGGCAGTTGCATGAATTCGAGAGTTTAACCTACGTAAGAGTGTTAATAGCGGGTAAATCGTACGATCAGGCCGAATTGTTACTGGAACAGCTTTTGTTCACGGCTGAAAGTGAAGATCGCTATGGGACAAGAATTGAGATATTGGTTTTGCAGTCGGTCATTTTCCAGAAAACCAATCGAATTCAGAAAGGCATGGAGATGATAAAAGAAGCGCTTGCTTTGGGATGCGAGGAAGGTTACGTGCGGATTTTTCTTAATGAAGGGCAGCCGATCCATATCTTGCTTGGCAGGATCGGATCTGGCTATTCCGCTTATGTTAAGCAACTACTTGATTTGTTTCGGGAGGCAGCCAAAATTTCCTTTGGTGGTCCAAGGTTGACCAAAAGGGAATTGGATATTATTGGTATGATGGGGGCGGGTTTCACAAACAAAGAGATGGCAGAAGAAATTAATGTTACGATCGGTACGGTGAAGGGCTACGCTTCCACGTTGTTCCGAAAGTTGGATGTGCGAAACCGTACTCAGGCTGTTGCCCGAGCACAGGAACTTGACTTGCTGCGAAATCAAGGTAAGAACGCCTGAATATCCCGGAAAACTTCTTGCGGTTTTTCCTCAGGGAGCAGATGGCCGGTAAGCTCATAGACATTTAAGGAGGCGGTGGGCAAATCCGAAACAAGCCGTTCTCCGATAGTCAAAGGAACAATCCGGTCTTCTCTTCCCCAGATCAACAGCGTGGGAGTATGAATGGTTTTCAATTCTTCGGAAGTTAAGTCTCCTCCGTGCTTCCGCAGGAGTCCGAGAAGGGATCGGTAGAATCCCGTTGCTCCCATCGGCTGGACATATCCTTCAATCATAGCTGTGTCAATGGTGGAAGGATCATAAACCACCTCGCGCAATATTTGCTCAGCGCTTCTCTTCTCAAATTCTCTCCTTACGATCCATGTAAAGAAAGGCAAATAAGAGGCGGAAACAAGCCAGCGGTTGAACGGCTTTAGATAACCTGAACTAGCCAGAAGAACTAATCCAGTTACCTGTTCCGGAGCCTGCTTAACGGCTTGTAAAGCAACTTGGCCGCCCATTGAATGGCCTACGAGCGCCGCCCTGTCGATTTGCATTCTTTTCATAAAAGATAGAATCAACTTTCCGTAGTTCGCCATAGAATAGGTGAAGGCTTTCGAGTTTTCACTTTTTCCGAATCCCGGGAGGTCCAGAGCCAATACTGAATAGGTTTGGGTTAACAGCGGTATAAGCTGCCGGAAACTGAATGTCGAGGACAGATAGCCATGAATGAGAACGAGTGTCCCGGCAGGATCATGGTTTTCACACGGATAGGTTTCGTAATGGATTTTCACATCATCAATGGTCATTTGGGTCATTTTGAACAATCCTTTCAACTGCATTATACCCTTTTGCTTAGATCAGTAACACAAACATTTTCTCCCTTTGTGAAAGGGTTTACATATCTTCTTTAATTGCTTAAAATAAGAAATATAAGAATATTTTTCAAATAATAATAGACATCTAATAACTAACATTTTATTTCAAATAGAAATAAATACAATTTCATCAAATGGTTAGGGAGGTCATTTTTTGAACAATTATAAAGGGGAAAGCCTTCAAAATGTCGGTTCAATCACGGGTAAGGCATTATGATACGGTTTATCTGGCAAAATTGGCGGCGCCACAAGGAAAAGTTGATCTTGCTTTTGATAGGTGCAGTAATTGTAAGCGGCGGTTTAAGTTATCTAGTAGGTATGGCCCAAACGAACCAAGGTACGATAGTGAATGCACTTGAAAAACGCTGGTCTGCTTCCTATGACATTGTTGTACGCCCTCAGGGTTCTCGGAGTGTCACTGAAGACAAACATTTACTGGAACCGAACTATTTAAGCGGTATATCGGAAGGTATAAGCCTTGATCAATTCGATGAGATTAAGCAAATGAAAGGGGTAGAGGTTGCGGCACCAATTGCAATGATTGGTTATATCCGTTATTTTATTCCCTTTCAAGAATTAAATCCGAAGCATAATGGCGTGTATCGTGTTCACAAAAAATGGTCAGTAGATATTGGACCAAGAAAAAATGTTGATGGCGGTTCTTACTATTTTGTAGTCGGCCCATGGGTACCGGACGGACATGGGGATGGTTATGGTGCGCATCCTTATGACGGACACCCCCTCACGGCAAGTTTTCAAGTTCTTCTCGCCGGCATTGATCCAGAAGCTGAAGCGAAACTAGTAGGGTTGGATGAGGCAATCATTGATATTGGGCAAAGTCGTTATTTTAAAGGATCTGACAAAAGTCATTCTCACCATATAGAGGGCTTGAATGAAACATTAAAACAAACGGAAATCCCTGTTCTGATCAGTAATAGGGAATTTGTTGATGAAACTTACACTTATACAGTGGAGAAACTTGACCTACCATTTAATAATAAAAAGGTATTTCATAAAACAATGGAAATGGTAAAGGAAAAAGGAGGTAAACCATATCTTAATAAGGTTCTGGCTGTAGATAGTGGCCAGCGATATTCGATAACAGCTGAGAAAGCCCATAAACGTTTGTTAAAAAAAATAACAGGTATTGACCCGAAATCAGGAAAAAAAGCAACTCTTCCGTTCGATGATAAGGGAAGAGACTTCCACTGGATGGCTTTTCGACCAAGTCCTTTGCATGTTCGGCCAGTTACTAGTCCTTTTTCGAAACGGTGGCCGTTTGCTTATGAATCGAAAACCTTTCAAGATGAAACGCCTGTTTTTCCGACCGTGCCTAAAGAAACATATCGCCCAGTCAATGTCTTTGGTACAGATAGTTCGGGATGGCTGCGTGTGGAGACAAACTGGATCGGGATTTACGATCCTGGAAAATTAAAGATATCTCAAGATCCATTAACCCAGCTTCCTATGGAGACTTATCGCCCTGCTTCCGCAAAACTTGCGCTTGATCCAAATGGAGAACCGATTAATCCGCTTATAGAAATAAAACCTGCCGATAATTCATACAGTTTTTTAACCAAGCCTCCCATGATGTTAACAACGATAGAAGCAGCGGAAAAATTATTGGGGGATCATCCGATCTCCGCTATTCGAATCAAGGTAGCAGGTGTAGATGAACTAACCGAAAAAAGTCAACAAAAGTTAGAGGAAATCGCTGGTGAAATTGAAAATAAAACCGGTTTGATTACGGATATTACTCTTGGTTCTTCGCCACAACCTGCTTTGACACATATACCGGCAAAAGGGGACATTCCTGAACTCGGCTGGATTCAACAGCCGTGGGTAAAGCTGGGGTCATCCTTTGCAATATTCAAGGAGACAAAGGTAGGGTTTTCCGGTGTAATTGGTAGCGTGATGCTTGTTGCAGTTGTCTACGTGTTTGCCTCTCTTTTGGTCTCACTGCTAGCTCGAAGGAAAGAATTTGCCGTCTTGTTGGCAATTGGTTGGCGACCAAGACAATTATCAAAATTGGTTTTTCTGGAAGCGGGTATACTAGGTGTTTTTGTAGCTGTAGTATCCTGGACAATTCTTGGACTGGTTTTATCGGTTCATCAGACGGAAACCAGTCTAACGCGCCTTTTTCTTACCGGATTATTTGGTTTAGTTATTTATGAATTGGGTGCGGTTATTCCCGCCATTCTTGCAACCCATATAAAGCCGTCCGAGGCTTTACAAAGCGGTGAAATCTCGCAAAATTCCCGGCGATGGCTGAGAACCCGTTCAATTTTTTCGATGTCATTGAACCATTTATTTGGGAAATGGCGTCGCAGTCAGTTATCGATAGCAGCGATAGCCGTACCATCAAGTTTGTTAGCTTTCTTTTTATTTGTTACGTTTCGTTTGAAAGGCGTAATGTACACGACCTGGCTTGGACAGTATGTAGCTTTGGAAGTAGGCCCTCAGCATTACGTGGCTATGGCAGTAGCTCTGTTGATTGCAATACTGACAACAGCAGAGGTTATGTGGCAGAATGTGTCAGAGCGGCAACCGGAAATTTCATTGTTAAGGGCAATTGGATGGAGTGGCCAAAGTGTTCGTTGGTTAGTATTACTGGAAGGTGGATTTAGTGGAATGGCTGCTGCAATTGTTGGATTGGCAGCAGCCTTGGGGATTATCTGGGGAATGTATAGTAAGATACCCGTTGATAATATCGGTTTTTTATTGGCTACTGGGATCATTCCGGTGGTCACAGGGCTTATCGGTGCTATTTTTCCGGCGGAACGAGCTGTTCGTATTCTTCCTTCTCAAGGTGTAAAAGGAAGATATTCGAACAAGAGAAATTCAGAGAAATATTTCAGTATGGGGTTGGGCATTTCATCTTTAATTTTGATTAGCTGTTTTGTGTATATGGCTTTCACAACAATACCTATGATCAATAATCAAAAGGATAACAAAGCCAGTCAGAATGAAAATGTCGCACCAACAAGTGGAGAACCATTGGCAAAGTCTAGTACTAGCGAACCGATACCGTCTGAGGACGTGAAAGAAAATACTGATCTGAATATTGTAGAGGGTACATTAATTGAAGTGGGGGAAATTTATAGGGTCGGTGGTGCAATGCTTTCGGCAGATAAATTGGTACCATTGCCGCTTAATTCAAATGTTGGAAAACCCGAAAAGGGCATGAAGTATGTATCTGTTCAGTTGAGTTTTAAAAATAAGCTGGAAGTCGGGAATTTTTCCTACCGACCCTTTTATTCTACTTTATACACAAAAGACGGTGAAAAGGAAGTTGCAGACTGGAGTGTTGTTCAAAATAAGGGATGGAATAATGGATATTTGGAATCAGGTGGCCATGTAACCATTGTGTTGACGTTTGAAGTGAAGAAAAATGTTAGGGAAATGATAGTGGCTTTGCCAAGCTATTTTGCGCCTCGAAAAATAAACATACGGTTAAAGTAATTTAAGCACATGAAGAGCAGCCCATTTATAATTTGGGCTGCTCTTCATGTGTATTGCCAAGACACTTTAGGGTTCAACACCCAAAAATTCCGCATTTGTCCCGCTTACGAAAAATGTGCGGATGACATAGACTGTTGTATAAACGAAATCAGGAGCCGGGGGACCGGATTTGGGACAGCTCAATAGAATGGGACAGAAGCTGTTTCATCCGCCCCCGGTCTCAAACATCCGATTTCTGTTCTGGGAGGGATGTTTATGCCCTATGAATATGGTTGGGAACCTTATGATTGGTACAATTTGTATGGAGCGGATCCTTACGGACTTTCGCCATATAATGATTATGATCTGAATGAGCCGTATACGGATGTCGCAGATGTGTCTTCTTATTCACCATACAACAGTTCGCAGTTCGACAGCTACGGAAAATATGATGCACCAGTAGGTGGATTGAACACGTATGTACCTTACGGTGCAGAGCCTAGCAGCACGCCTCCTTACGGCCTTAATCCTTATACTGTGCCGAAAGGAGGTCCCGGGCCGGAGGTTGTAAGTCCGGCAACCTACGGTCCGCCTTTTTACGGTTATGGTCCGACATATCCGGGGCCAGGTTACGGCCCACCGGTGGGGCCAGAACCTTACGGCCCGCCACCGGGTCCGGGAGGAGCTGGAGGATTTGGCGGCGGTTCCGGCCTTTGGATTGCCGCACTGGTTTTACTGCTCATCCTCGGAGGCTGTTACTATCTTTATAACCGAGGGTTCTTCGGATAGGAACTTTCGTCGAACAGACGTAGAAGCGCCGCTGGGATTAGAGACCGAGGATTTCCCATGCAAAGCCCCGATCACTGAGAAGATCGGGGCTTTGGCGTTTCTGTAATTTTTTTTTAAAAGGGAAGTTCCCTCCGTTTTTCCTTGAGAAATTCAAATGATGGGCCATCGGTTCCCTGATTGGTTTTCTGATTTTTCCTCCTGCGCCGGAAGGGTCTTTGATTCAGAAACACCGATTTCATCCCTTCGACGATCAGAATGGTCGAGAATATCGTTATTGTCATTGCGATCACCGGTTCATATATCAACCAGCGGTGGAAGCTGATATGATCTATGGCTTGTGCAATCAAACCTCCCCATTCATGTGAGAAAGGAATTTGTTTAAGCTCCATTGGAGGAGGATCGGTGGAGTTAGCCGCTCTTAAACCCGTCGGCGTAACCTTCAAAACAGTTCCGCCCATGAAGAGACCGAGTAAAGCAAGGTGGGCAAATAACAGCAAAACCTGGATAAACTGTTGGGTGAAAAGAATCAACAATCGCGGCATCAAATATGGAGCAGCATGCTTTCTAAAAATGTGAAAAGAACTGCCCCCCAATAGTCTTGCATTTGTGATGAAATCACGCTGGTTAATTTGCCCAATTTCACTTGCGATCACTAAAGATAAAGAAGGCACCGCTACTAGAGTCAAGGCTCCGGCTGTCAAAATTAGTCTCATTTCGGGGGTGAATGCCCAACTGAAAACAATGACAACGGGAGCCGCGATTACATAGACGATAAGAGCTGCCGGCGCATAATGAAAGGAATCCGAGAGATTGGTTAGAAACCCTTTCGTTTTCTTGAAGAATCTTGTGCTCAACAATCCCCCGAAGAAAAGGGAAAAAGTAAGGCGAAGGATGCTTACAAGGATCACCAGCCCGATTGTGTATTTCGCCCCATCAATGAGTTTATATAACATATCCACGCCTTGTTCATCCGTTCCCAATAGATGACGGCCAAATGGAGGCAGAGGCGTCACGCCAATTACGTTTCCATTTCCGTCGTAGACCACATTAGGCTCAATCTCAGGTTTGTAAATAGAATCAACGAAATAACTTGCGACGAATAGGAGCAATAAATACAAGAATCCCACAAGAAATAATGGATGTTTAAACAATTTCACTATCAAGCTGAACCGCCCCCTTTCTTTCCAAAAGAAATTGCCCTGTGGTGAACAGAATAAAGTAAGGAATAAAAATCATTAACATCCCCACTGTCATGATTTCTGGATTCATCGGAGCGTGTTTCCATATAAAACGAAACAGGCCGTGCATCCCAAAAATGATTTCCAGCACAAGTAAATTGGAAAGGGCGACCCAAAACATAGTCTTTGATTGGAGAAACAAAGAAATGAGTACATTTCGAAACATATTGACAAGGATGATCGTGCTTTTTGCAAGCCCCATACCTCTGGCAAGTTCAACGTATCTCTGGGCCTCTTCTTCTTCGAAAACCACCATCAGGTACTTGGAAAGGAAAACCATTGGAATGACAGCGAGGCAAAGCATGGGCAATCCGTAAGCCCGATTAAACTCAACAGAAATGATGTCAAAGAATAAAATACCGGTTGAGTCATAAATCCAGACAATCAATGTTTGTAACAAGAGAATCACGAAAATATCGGGGAGTGATTCTATAAAATAGAGAAAGCTTTGAGCGGTCTTTCGGACACGCCTTCCGGCCAACATCAGAAAATATGTAAGCATTAGGGCAGCGAATAATCCGCCACACAATCCGACAATGAAAATTTCCATCGAATACAAGTAGGCATCCAATATCTTTGGGAATATCGGTACAGGCCCCGCTAAACTAAAGTAGGTAAGGTTTGCCGGATGAATTATCTCAGTCACACTGGCAACGATATGTGAGAAATAGCTTCCAATATAAAATCCTCCGTCAAATCCGCCGAGAAACGAAGTGTCCTTGATAACACCAGTTCGCAGCAATTTAATATTGATCTTCGCCGCTTCCATGTTGTCGAAGAATAAATACGGTAAGGCGCCAATCATAAAGATCCCAAAGGCAGTCGTCAGAAACTGCGAGAATCCTTTCAGCATTGTGGATTTCATAAGTTCTCCCCTCAATTATTCCTGAATTCAACAAGAGTTACACAATTGCGAAAATAAAAGGTGTAACTCAACTGTAACATTTTATGGAAAAAAAGGTCAACTGTTTTCGGGATTTTTCACATTCGACCCTGTGATTGGTCCAAGACAAAACCCGACCGGTTTCCCGGTCGGGCTCATCAAGTGTATGCTCCTAATGATTGTTGTTGAATTCTTTGTGTTCACGCTGGGGGTGAGCTTTCGTCTGAACCTCGTCGACGACCCGCTCCGCTTTCCTAGCTTTTCGATCGTCTTGCTCAGCTCGTTTGATCATTCGATCAATGTCCTTCGGTGATTTGTCAGTCAACACAGAGTCCTCCTTTAGAGCCGCCCGGCTGAAGCCGGACAAAACGGTTTCACCTTAATATACCCGAAGATCGGACTCTCAAATCATGAACGTGAGCGGATTTCCTGGCGCATGAACAGTAAATAGGAAATCCCGAAACAAACTACGGTGGCGGCAATCAATCCTGTGACCTGGGGCCAGACAAGGAGCAAGCTTTGGCCAAGCGGCAATGGACTTGGAATGGCTCCTACTACTTGTTGTCTCATTAAGGGTCCAAGCGAACGAACAGACGGCGTCAAAAGGGTTGTGGTGCCGTCATTGAACAATTGGCTTGGGGACAAGCGCCCAAGGAAAAAGATAAGATGCTGGTGATTCATCAACGCGTTGATGGTTTTCACTGACTGTTGTCCCGGAGCGGTCGCCTGGGACACAAGCCGGATGATCATTTGATAGAAAACGGTGAAAAACAGCCAAACAGCAATTGATGATAGGGCGGAAGTAGCCGCCTGTCGAAACCGCACGGAAAATAGGATCGACAAATTGAGCCAGAATGCCACGTATATGATCGTCAAGATGATGAAAAAGATGACGCGCAGAAAAGACTCAAAGCTCGGCGGAATGCCGTAAATATAGATGCCAAAGCCCATGACGAGAAAGCCGAGCGCAAAGAATAAGACGCTGATGACGGCAAGGGCAGCGACGAACTTGGCGTTGATGACATAGTCGCGCGGCACGGGTTGTGACATCATGCGGCTTAAGGTGCCTTTGCTGCGTTCGGAGTTAATGGCGTCAAAGCCGAGCGCAATGCCGAGTAAAGGTCCGAGAAAGGTTACGAACCATACGAACGAAGGCAAGCCAGAGTCTCCGGACACGGTGAACAGCTTCAAGAAAAGAAACAAGCCTTCGAGATTCGATTTGTCATTCGCCTGGTCGACGGCATCACGTATCGTTTGCGAAGCTGTATACAAGGAAGCAAGACACGTCAGGGCGATGATCGCCAGCAGAATAATATAACGCCAGCTCGTTATGTGGTCGCCCATTTCTTTCTGGACGATGACCCAGAACGGATCTTTGCCTTTTCTGCTTTTCTGGGATTTCTCCTCAGCATCCCGGTCCTTAAGATTCTGAATGAAGCCTGGTGTCTCCACGCGCTTCACCTCCTTCGAAGTATTGATGGTAAATCTCATCCAGTCCATAATCTCGTTTGTTCACGTATTCCAGGGTTCCTTCCGTTTCAATTACCGTTTTCGCGACTTCCGCTGTGATGTCTTGTCCCGCTTCAATGGAAAGCGCTTCGCCTTCCTGAGTAATTTTGATTACATCGTCCATCTGGTTCAGCCGTTCAATGCATTCATCCGAAAGGTTCGGCGCTTTCACGGAAATCACGATCGGACGATCGGCGAACAGCTGGTTAGCCAGCGTATGGACATCTCCTTTTGCTAACAAACGGCCATGGACGAATAGGCCAACGCGGTCACAGACTTGCTGGACCTGATGAAGGTGGTGGGAGGACAAAAGGACTGTAATGCCTTCGTCACGGCTCAATCGCTGAATCAAATCAAGGAATTCGCGCACGCCTTCCGGGTCGATGCCGAGCGTCGGTTCATCAAGAATAATCACTTCGGGATTCTTGATGAGGACATCGGCCAAGCCGAGGCGCTGCCTCATCCCGCGCGAGTATTTTCCGGCTTTTTTCTCGCCGGATTCAGCCAATCCAACACGCTTTAGCAAGGACTCCGCACGTTCCAAGGCTTCTTTCTTCGGAATTCGGTTCAATTGTGCGGTGTACAACAGATTATCGAACCCGGAAAGATCTTCATAAAAACCGACGTCATCCGGAAGGTAACCCACCCGTTTTTTGACCTCGATGGGTTTTCGTGTTGAATCGATTCCGCAGACGGACACGTTCCCTGACGTTGGTTCGGTAAGCCCGAGCATCATTAAGATCGTCGTTGATTTGCCGGCACCGTTCGGCCCGAGCAAACCGAAGATTTCGCCGCGTTCAATTTCCAGATTCAAATGATCGACTGCGGTGGTTTCGTCATATTGTTTGGTCAGGTTCTCCATCGAAATAATGGAATCAGCCAAGGCTTATCTCCTCCCATAAGTACGGAACAGATAGTAGATGCCTGAAAGTACAGCGATGACAACCAGTACGCCAATCCATCCCCACAAAAGGGAAGTTTGCACGGACATGCGGAATTCAGCATTTTCCGAAGCTTCATCGGCATTGGCGCTCATCTTGATGACATAATCACCCGCAATAGCGTTGTCAGAAGCTGTAATGGTCGCCTGTACCGTTTTTGACTTGCCGGGTGCAATTTTATCAATTTTTTCAGGTTCGAATTTGACTTCCCATTCCGGAGGTGTTGTGGCGTCGAGCTTAATGTTGCGCAATGGCGCTGACCCGTTGTTGGCGATTTTCAACTCGATGGTTTCCTGGTCGCCTGCGGTAATGTCGGCGCTCAGCCGGCCGGTCGGCGTGGTCAACTGGATTTCGTAAGTTCCCGTGATGACGGCTTCCAACACGTTTTTCGCTGAGGTTGACCCGGAAGTCGCTTTGATTTGCGCCTTGTAGTTTCCGGCTTTCACATTCTTAGGCGGGTTCATGGTGACTTCGATATCCTTGGAAGATCCCGGCTCCACGACAACCGAGGTGACATTTTTGCCATCGGATTGGAATACGACGTCCCATCCCTTTGGCGCATTTGCTGTCAAAGCGTAACGTTGTTTCTCGGCAGTTCGATTTTTCAATGTAGCTGTATAAGTGAAGTCCGAGTCCGCGTGTCCCTGCAGGTTCGGTTGGTCAACCGAAAGCTGGGTTTTGAAAGTTCCCTGCTCAGATACTGTGACAGTCAAAGGCAACTTCGAGCTGGCTCCGTTCCCGTCAGCCACAAGCGTAAAGGAGTATTCTCCTTTGTCCACCTTCAATGGCACTTTGACAGACAATGTGAAAGACTGGCTTTCCCCTGGTTTTGCGGCCAGTTGGTTGAGTTGAAAGCCGCTTGTCGTTAATTTGTAATCCCAATTCTCGGGTAATCCTTTCACGTCAAAGGAAACTTGCTTAATGCTGCCGCTATTGTTAATCAGCTCCACGTTGTAGTCAATGGATTCTCCAGGTGTGACCGAAATCCCGGTGTACGGGGTGTACAACGCAATGCCTCCTGCGGCATAAGTGGACTTTCCTCCCAATGAAGCGAAAGTCGAAAAAGCCAATATAAAAATAAAAACGGCCGTGATGCTTTTCTTGATCATCTGATAGCTTCCCCCTTTAGAATTTGAATGATTTGATGGATATGGGCCATTTTTGATGCTTCACTATAGTTACGCGCGAGCGGACGAGATTGATTTACGGGTGGGGGATTTTTTTTCGGGGGTATTCAATTCATCGCTGTATTGACGCATAAATTCCGATTTTGGTGCAAATATCTTGTTTTGGGTGCATAAAATCTGTTTTCGGTGCAAATAACGCCGGTTGTGGTGCAAATCACCTAATCGCATTCTGGTGAACCAGGGGCAAAGTCGTATTTTGTGGCTTTGCCCGAAGTCTCGAAATTTATCACAAATCGTTGAATGTCGGAAAAGTGTTATAATGGAAATGAGTGAAAAGAATTACAATTTAGCCGATAAACAATAAAGAAGATAGAAAATCCAGGATCAGGCTTGTTGAAAGAAAAATCAACCAGAATTCAACATCTGAGTTTACAAAATGGTAAGATAATAAATTTTGTAAAAAGGGTGGTATAAAGATGGGTACCAGAACTATTCTTTGTACGGATGACAAGGATATGGCAGTTACTGTTCCAGTATTATTCGGAGAATTCGGAGGCATTCAAGTAATTCGGAGAAGAGATCTACATAACAGACAAGAGAAGACTTTTCAATCTGAACACTTTGTTCTAGGTTCAAGTCTCTTAAGGGAATCTGATTGGCAACTCTGTAGGACCGTCATCAATGGCGGATTCCAATCAGTTTATCTTATGCTCAAGGATTATCCATCCGCAGATGCTCAGAAACGTGCCGAAACCATTGGCATAAAAGATATATTACTAGCCCCTATGGCCAAAATATGTGAAATGGCCCATGATGAAAATGATTTATTCTCAGTGCTTCGGGTACGAACTGGGGATTCTGATGAGAATAATGAATTAATTCATTTTGGGAAAGGGGTCTATTTCAATCCGAAAGGGTTTTGGGTAGGTTCGGAAAAGGAAAAAAGGCAATTATCCAATCGGGAAGGGGAACTTTTGCAATTATTCCTCCAAAACGAAGGAATTGTATTAAAGAAACAAGAGATTGTAAGGGAAATATGGGGAGAAGGTCCAATAGATATGAGCACTTTAAGGAAATTGGTTAAAAGATTAAGAGAGAAACTCGGCCCCGCTCAGGAACTAATTGTAGGTAGAAAACAGGGCGGTTATTACTATGAAGGAGATAAATAACCACTCCTTCACAAAAGAAATGTGTCACCACGATGTCACCACAGTGTCACAAGTTTGGCTCTATGAAAGCGTATACAAATTCGGTAAAATTCAGATAAAGGTTGGAAGAGGACAGAATAAATGGTGCTCAAAACTTTTTTTTACAGGGTGGTTCAACATGTCACAACTTTTATTTTGGATACCAGGCTTTCTCGCCATCTGGTTGTTTATAGTTTGGCTCTATATTTCCGAACTTAAGAATTTGAATAAGGAAATATCGCAACTGCCTAAGCCTGTTGCCGGAAAGAACAAGCCACATCCGTTGATTGGAGAAAAGATTCAGGATCATCTTCCGGGAACAATGAAACCCATATTTGAAGGTAAAACAAGAATGATTCTAGTGATCACATCCAAGAGCTGTCCTTACTGTCCAGGATACTTTAGCGACTTTATCAAAGCGCATAGCGGGCAGGCGAAGATACCATTTGCAAAGATTGAGGTTGATCATGGCATCACACAAATACAAGTCATTTCATCGAGTCAAGGAAATTTGGAGTTTCCGGAAGTCCATGCCACTAAGGAACTGATTGATCAACTAAAGATTGATAGCTTTCCAAATTATATGGTTATAGACTCGAACGGAGTAATAGAGGATTATGTGAAATCCACAAGAGCAGTGATATATAAATACGTAGCCGTGGACAATGATTCATCAGGGAATAAACAAAAGCAGAAAGCGGTACATGCATGATTATACCGGATAGCAAAGCCAAGGGCTTTGACTATAGATTCACAAATAACTTCGAAGGAGGTGAAACGGCCACAATAAAAGGAGGTGATATTAATGAAGGCCGAAGAAGTTTATTATCCTGTTTGTTCATCGACACATACTGAATACCGGTGTGACCCAGACTATTGCTCTTACAAAATTGGAGGGACTTATTCCGTATATGTTGATGACAGAATTGACTATGAGTGCTCACGTAGAGATTATATAGGAACTTGTGGTTGTTAAAGGCTATCAAATGGCCTTGAGCAAT